>NZ_JBEOWK010000050.1:0-31894 GCF_040295985.1 Streptosporangium sp. NPDC002524
GGCCGAGGTGGGGCTCTGCCGGTCGATGCTGATCTGGCCGGTGGCGCGCATCCACATCGCGGTGACGGGGTACGACGACCGGCGGGCGGTCGTCGCAGGTGATGGTGTTCGGCAGCATCCACGGGGCGAGCCAGGCACCGGTGGTGCCACCGCCGTCGTTGCCCCCGAGGTCCGTCAGCGAGAACTCCGAACCGGTGGGCGGGAAGTTGAACGAGCCGCAGTTGTTGACGCCGACCGCGCCGACGTTGCGGGCGTCCACGTTCTCGAAGGAGGCGGACCCCTTCACCCGGGCGCTCACCACCGAGGTTCCGGTGCCGTCGACCCTGATGTCCTTGAAGTGGACGTTCGTGATCGAGTAGAGATCCTTCACGCCCCAGTCGCTCACCAGCATGATCGCGTTGTAGGTGTTGTCGAGGAAGTGGTTCCCGACCACCTGGATGTCCGCCTCGATGTTCTTGTCGAGCGCGTAGAGCCAGATGGCACCCAGGCCGATGTTCCAGTTCAGCTCGTACGTGCCGGCCCGGACCGTGGTGTTGTCCTTGATCGACAGTCGCCCGGCGAACGCCTCGGCGCCGAAGCGGGAGCCGACGTGGATGCCGCTGCCCTCGCGGATCGGGTCGGCGATGAGGTTGTTCGAGACGGTGTTGTCCGTGCCGCCGTAGACGGCGATGCCGTTCGCGAGGGTCGGCGTCTGCACGGTGTTGCGGTCGAACGTGTTGCGGGCGTTGGCGATCTTCTCGGACCACAGGGCGAGGCCGTCGTCACCGGTGTTGCGGGTGAAGTTGTTCGACACGACCGAGTCCGTGACGCCGCCGTGGAAGTTGAGGGCGTCGGCGATCTGGTCGACGATGATGTTGTTCGTGATCTTCAGGTTCCTCATCGGCCCGTCGAACCACATGCCCACCTTGGTGCGGTGGATGTAGAGGCCGTCGACGGTCGAGTCGCTCAGCGCCCCGCCGATGCCGTTCACCTGGTCGGTGTCGATGCGCTCGCGGACGTCGCCCTCGATCGCGAAGCCGGACAGGTGCACGTTCCTGCTGCCGCCGTCGGCCGCGTACTTGCCGTAGAAGCCGACGCCGGTGTGCACCGAGCCGTCGGGGGCCGGGGCGGGGAGGGTGACCTCCTTGCCCTTGATGATCGTGTACCAGTTTCCGGCGCCCTCGATCGTCACGTTGTCGACGATGATGTGGCGGTTCACCTGGTAGACGCCCGGCGGGATGTAGACCTTGAGGCGGTTGCGCTTGGCGAAGGCGATCGCCTTGTCGATCGCGTCGGCGGAGTCGCGCCTGCCGAGCGGGTCGGCGCCGAACGCCAGCACGTTCGCCGCGACGAGCCTGACGTGCGGCGCGCCGACGAGCTCGGAGTCGAGCAGGTCGATGATCGTCCACGCCGCGTTGCTCCCGGCCGGGACCGTGAGCCGCACCTTGTCACCCGCGCGGTACGTCCTGCCGAGCAGGAGACGCTGCTCGTCGTAGAAGTGGGTCGGGCGGAACGGCTTCGTGATCGTCGGGGCGGGCGTCGTGGCGCTGGGCACGCAGGCGCACTCGGTGATCCACCAGTCGGGGTGCAGCAGGTCGGCGTTCGGGTCGTTCGTGAACGGATACTGGTTGTACAGCCACGAGTACTGCGACGTGAGGGTCAGCGTCTTCTTGCCCCCGCCGTTCACCGTGACGTCGAGCGGCGCGGTGATGCCGCCCCCGTTGGGAGCGTCCGGAATGCTGTAGCGCACGGTGATCGCGTTGGCCGTCTTCGGCAGCGTGAACTCGACGTGCTGTCCCGGCGTGAGCCTGACCGCCTTACGGCCGGACGCCTCTCCCGCCAGCGTGTACGCGGCGCGGTCCGGGCCGATGGTCGTGCCGTTCGTCGTGGCGTTCTCCGCCTCCTGCTCGGCGAAAGCGACACTGGCGCCCCGGCCCGCGACGAGTGACGGGTCGAGGGCGGCGCGCGTCACCACGGGAGCCGCCGCCCCGCCCGTACCGGCGAGGGCCGGGGCGCCGGGCACGACGCCGAGACCGACGGAGAACGCGAGCACCGCCGCGATCCCCGCCGATGCCCTTCGCGGTGGCCTGCCGGTCCATCTCGCCACAGCTCCTGTGATGCTCCGTGACATCGGATGCTCGTTTCTCTCGGGGGGTGAACACCTGAAGGCGCTCGGGGCGGAGCGAACGCCACGAGGGTGAGGTGACAGTAGGACTCCGATGCCTCGTTCCACAAGGTTCCTGCGAAATAGTTTCGTAATCTTGCTCTATAGCTGCGGTTACCTCGTAGGTTCTTGCAGCGCTTGTCATGAGTCATTGCGGTGTTTCGCAACGCACGACCTGCCCCGATACGAAGTGAAGCACGGCCCGCAAGGCCATCGGAGATCACGAGCCCTGACTCCGCCCCGAACCGGGCCCGGCCGGGGCCCACCGGCACCCGGGAAGCCGGATGTCCGGCAACGGACACGCAGGGTTGTCTCTCGATCACCCTGGGTACGACGCCGTGGCATGCTCCACAAACCCCCACGAAAGGGCTCCTATGGCATCCCCCCGCATGATCGTCGTCCGCGCCGCCGTTCTTCTCGCGGCCCTCGCCGCGCCGCTGCTCCTCCCGGTCGCCGCCCACGCGGACAGCCACTACGTCTGCGCGGACGGGACCAGGTTCCAGGTCTCGCCGATGCTCGGTTTCCACGTCCTGGCGACCGGTTGCACGGGCAGCGGGGAGGAGAGCCCGGTCACCATCGTCATCTCGTCGGGCTACTACGCGGGCGAGCACTTCTGCGAGCAGCTGCTGGCCTCGGGGCCGGACCTGGTCAGCGCCATGCGGTGCGCCTGACGGCCCCGCCCTCCCCCACCACCGGGACCGGGACCGGGACCATCACCGGGACCGTCGGCGGTCATGCGGAGGACCCGCCCCCTCCCCGGGAACGGGTCCTCGCTCACGTCCGGCGCCCCTGCGGGAACGTCCTTCCTACGGTCTTCCCTCCGGTCTTCGCTCCGGCCTTCGCTCTGGCCTTCGCTCTGGCCTTCGCTCCGCTCTTCACTCCTGCCTTCGTTCCTGTCCTCGTTCCGGTCTTCGCGATCGGCCGTACCACGGGCGGGCCCGCCGCCGTTCTCCGGTGGCCCGCGAACTCACCCGCCGGTCCGGCCCTCCACCCGGAGCCCTTCGGCCGGACGCTCCGGCTCGTGGGCGCGCGTCCGGGAGTTCACGCTGATCGCGAGCAGCCCCGCGGCCACGACGCTGGAGAGGATCAGGGGAATGTGGTTCGCCCCGTCAGGGAAGGCTCCGCGTGTGATGTACGTGCAGAGCGACACCGTCCAGACGGCCGCGGCCCAGGCGAAGGCGAATATCATCGCCGGCACGGCGAGCCGCCCCCGCAGGGTCGCCGAGGCCGGCAGAAGGACGGTGAGAACGAGGTCGGGCACCAGGAACGGGTTCCCGGGACGTATCGCGTCCGAGGTGACGAAGTAGTAGATCATCACCACCGTCAGCACGCCGATCGTCCACCGGGCGATCGTCATCGCGGTTCTGGTCGTCATAGCGGGCATCGCCCTCCGCTTCTCCGTTCGGTCAGACGTCGTTTCGCCTGACGTTCGAAGTGTGCGGCGGCGGCACCGGCGCCGGAAGCCGGGCAGCACCCACCCGGGGCCGTGCCCACCGTATCGGCGGGGGGCGGTTAACCGTCCCCCGCCGATACGGCCGGGAAGCGCGTCAGGTGTTGAGGTAGCGCAGGACGGCGAGGACCCGGCGGTGGTCGTCGGCGCTCGCCCGCAGCCCGAGCTTGGCGAAGATGCTCGTGCAGTGCTTCTCGACGGTCCGTTCGGCGATGCCGATCCGTTCCGCGACGGCCTGGTTGGTGCGGCCCTCGGCCATCAGCGCGAGGACCTCGCGCTCCCGGCCGGTGAGCGCGCGCAACGGGTCGTCGGCGCGGTCGTGCCGGCCGACCAGCTGGTCGATGACGATCGGGTCGAACGCCGAACCGCCGCCGCCCACCTGCCGGACCGCCGCCGCGAACCCCGCCAGGTCGGACACCCTGTCCTTGAGCAGGTAACCGACGCCGCGGGCGCCGTCGTCGAGCAGCTCGACGGTGTAGCTGACCCGGACGTACTGCGACAGGACGAGCACCCCGGTGCCGGGGTGGCGCCGGCGGATCTCCCGGGCCGCCCGCAGCCCCTCGTCGGTCTGGGTGGGCGGCAGGCGGATGTCGACGACGGCCACGTCCGGGCGGTGCCGGGCCACCTCGGCCAGCAGCGCCGGGGAGTCGGCGACGGCCGACACGACGTCGAAGCCGGCCTCGGCCAGCAGCCGGGCGAGCCCCTCGCGCAGCAGCAGGTTGTCCTCGGCGATGACTACCCGCACGGCAGCACCGCCCGGACCAGGGTGCCGTCACCGGCGGGGCTGTCCACCCGGAGGGTTCCCCCGGTGGCCGCCACCCGGTCGGCGAGCCCGCGCAGCCCGGACCCCCGGGCCGGGTCCGCTCCCCCGCGGCCGTCGTCGGATACCTCGACCAGCAGCCGCCCGTCCCGCCGCTCGGCGCGCACCCGCGCCTCCCGCGCGCCGGAGTGCTTGGTGATGTTGGCCACCGCCTCGGCGACCACGTAGTACGCCGTCGTCTCGACCTCCACCGGCAACGGCGCCGGGACCTCGAACGACAGCCGCAGGGGCACCGGTGCGAGCGCGGCCAGTTCCCGTACGGCACCGAGCAGGCCGCGTTCGGTCAGCACCGGCGGGTGGATGCCCTGCGAAAGGGCCCGCAACTCGTCGAGGACGGCCAGCGTGGTGGTCTTCGCCTCACCGACGAGCGCCCGCGCCTGGTCGGGGCTGGTGCTCAGCCTCGACTCCGCCAGGCCGAGCGTCATGGGGATGGACAGGAGCCGCTGCTGCACGCCGTCGTGCAGGTCGCGTTCCAGCCGCCGGCGTTCCGTCTCGGCCGCGCGCAGGACCTGGCCGCGCGACTCGTCGAGCTGGTGCAGCCGCGCCCTCAGCTCGGCGGTGAGCCGCTCGTTCGACAGGGCGAGCGCGGCCGCGGCACAGGTGGCCTCGACCAGCTCGGGGTTGTCCAGCAACGCAGGGTCGTGCACCAGCAGCGCGAGCGGGGCGCCGTCGTGGTCGACGCGTGTCGCCACGCGATCGCCGCCGTCGGGCGGGGGCACGACCCGGCCGTCGACGTCCACGTACCGGCTCGTCTCCGGCATCCAGTAGCCGACCCGCAGCGTGGGGTCGTGGAGAACCTCGGCCAGGGCCCGCTGGATGCCCACCGGCCGCGAGACGCCGCGGAGGTGGACGACCAGCTCGGCGACCCCGCCCCGGTCGATGCGCCGCCGCAGGAGGCCGCCCACGTACGCCAGCGGGACGGCGGCGAGTGCCACCTGCATCACCGGTGTCAGGCTCCGCACCGCGACACCGGCGATCATCACCGGCTTCAGCGCCACGAACAGCGCCGTCGCCACCACGGCGGCGGCGAGCACGGGGTTGAGCGACCGGCGCCGTGTCACGGTGCTGCCGCGCCACCGGCTCACCTGCAGGCCCATCACGGCCAGGCCGCTCAGCACGGCCCCGGCCATCGCGGCGCCCCTGACCACCGCGCCCGGCGCGAGCCCGGTCGTGGCCAGCACCGCGACCCCGGCCATGCTCAGGTACGCCGTCCCGACGACGGCTCGCGGCAGCCACGCGGTCAGGCGCCCGCCGGGAAACGCCACCACCAGATGCGCGAGCACCGCCGCCCACGTGCCCGCCAGCGCCGTGCGCACGCCGCCCGCCGTCGCCGGCAGGGGCGCGAACCTGGCGAGGAGCCACAGCAGGCCGATAATGATCATCAGCGGCCCGACCCGGTTGCGGGGCCGTACGCGAACGGCGACCAGGCCGGCGCCGACGAACGCCGCGGCGACCCCCGCCGCCGTGACGGCGGTGACCGCGGCGACCGCGTCACCGGCCGGGAGGGCGGAGGCGGGATCCACGAGGTCGGTGAGGGCGATGATCAGGACCTCCGATCCGTGGCCGGCTCCGGAAGCGGGCCGGACGCGAGACCGCCGGGGGCGTGGGGATTTCCGCCCTCTCCAGGGTATCGCCCGGCCCGCGCCTCCAAGATCGGCCGCGGCCCGGGGCCGCGGCCCGGGGCCGCGGCGCGGGAGGAGTGGCCGTCACTCGCAGTTCTTGTAGTCCGCCCGGGTGCTGTCGTAGGAGCAGGAGTCGACGAGCTTGGCCGAAGGGTTGCGGACGGAGGCGACGTCGGCGTCGTTGTTCCACACGTAGGCCCGCCTGCCCCAGTAGACGGTGCTGGTGCCCGAGCGGCCCTGCCCGGTGCGGACGGTGAGCTTCCCGCCCGCGCCGAGCAGCTGGTCGTCGCCGAAGATGTACTGGTAGCCGGTCTTGTCGCGCAGGCTCCACCCGGCCAGGTCGATCGTCTTGCGGGTGGTGTTCTTGATGGTCACGTACTCGCCGTTCAGGCTGGCGTTGCCGCGCAGGTCGGAGCCGGGCGAGTCGTAGTACACCTTCGTGATGAGGATCGCCGGGACCGCCGCGGCGTGAGCGGGGACGGCGGAGACGACGGGGATGGCGGGAACCAGCACGGCGAGGGCGGCGGCAGCGGCGAGGGGGAGACGCACTGGGGCATCCTCCGAAATATGAGGTAATTGGGGCAACTGTGGGACGGCAGCCGGTGACGTTCGGTTGACCGGTGAACCACGTTCCGTTGGAGCTCCCGATCCCGTTCCCTCCCGTCCCTCCCGGTGATCAGGTGCCGGGGGGCCGCGGGGCCATGGGGATGCGCAGGACGAAGCGCGCGCCGCCGGAGGGGGCGGTGCCGACCCGGAGCGTCCCGTCGTGGGCCTGGGCGATGCCACGGGCGATGGCCAGGCCCAGGCCGGTGCCTCCCCGGTCGCGGCTGCGGGCCGCGTCCAGCCGGGCGAACCGTTCGAAGATCCGTCCCCGGTCGGCCTCGGCGACGCCCTCCCCGTCGTCGTCGACGATGACCTCGGCACCGTCGCCGTTCGCCCGCACCTCGACGACCACCGCCTCCCTGGCGTGCCGCTCGGCGTTGTCCAGCAGGTTGGTGACGGCCCGGCCGATCTGGCTGTGCACGGCGTCGACGGGCACCTCCGGGGCGAGGACGAGCCGCACCCTCCGCGGATCCGCCCGCCGTGAGACCTCCGCCCGTACCAGCGTCGCCAGATCGATCCTTTCCCTGACCTTGGACGGGTTGCACTCGAGTTTGGCCAGCAGGAGCAGGTCGGTGATGATCGACTGCAGCCGGTCGAGGTCGGACAGCGAGTGCGCGAGCAGATCGCCCAGATCGGTCTCGCCGGGGTGCAGCTGGGCCTCCTCCAGCTGGGCGCGCAGCCCGGCCAGGGGGGTTCGCAGCTCGTGGGAGGCGTCGGCGGTGAACTGCCGCTGACGTTCCATCGCCCCCTCCAGGCGGGCCAGGGTGCGGTTGACGCTGTCCGCCAGCTCGTGGATCTCGTCATCCCCCGGCGACACGGGCACCCGGCGGTCGAGGGAGCTCGCGTTGATCTCGTCGAGTTCGGCCCGGACGGCGGTCACCGGCCTGAGGGACACGGTGACGATCCGGTAGCCGATGTAGGTGATGCCGCAGGCGAGCGCCGCCATGCCCCCGATGACCGCCGTGGCCAGCCACGGATCGACCAGTGGGAGGACCGAGGGGGAGGCGCTGTAGACGACCCATCTCGTTCCCCCCCGATGGGCCCACTGCGCGACCACGAGATCACATCCGCCGGGACGGAAGTCACCGCCGCACACGACCGAGGTGGCGACGTTCGTGCCGTCGGGGGTGAACGTCGCCATGGGCGGTTTGCCGTACAGGCCCGGCGTCGAGGCGATGACCCTGCCCTGCAGGTCGACGACCTGCAGGTTGCGGGACTTGCGCTGCGCCAGGGGATATTCCAGATGATCCCGCTCCAGCTGCACGGCCACCCGGCCACCGGCGGCGGTGATCTCGTCGACGAGAGAATTAGTGACAAAACGGTTGATCGAGAACATGAGCACCGCGGCCACCAGCGAGCACAGCAGAAGCGCCACCACACCGGTGAACAGGGTGATGCGAGCTGTGATCGATACTGGCCGTCTTGTGCTCATCCTCCGATTCCCCCTGGCCAGTGGACCACACGGACCACCTGGCTCCGCGAGGGGGTGGGGGTCTACCGGCGATCGGCGCCCCCGGCTGTCAGCCGGTGACGGACGGACACCGGGCCGCGTCGAGGCCCTTCAGGGTCTCTCGGCGAGATCCTCCAGGTCCCTCGGCGAGATTCTTCACGGTAAGGCGGGCGGTCGGCGCGGTGATCGCGGTGATCGCGGTGATCGCGGTGATCACGGTGATCGCCGCCCGCGTCGGCGGGCGGAGGGCGCGGACGTGCCGTACGGCGCGGAGATCCACCGGGACCTCGTGACCGTTCTCGGCGACCCGCCGGGACGCCTCCGGAGAGAAGAGCCGGGGCGCCCGCCGATACGCGCGGAACGCCGGGGAACGGAAAGATCCACCGGAACCGTGGTCCCCGCCCCCGCATCCGGTGCGGGGACGGCGTGATCACCACCGGCACGGCCGCTGCCCGGACCGATACGGCCGTCGTCCGGACCGATACGGCCGTCGTCCGGACCGATACGGCCGCCGTTCAGTCGGCTCGACGGCGTTGTTCAGCCCGACTCGACGGCGTTGCTCAGCTCACCTCGACGGCGTTGCTCAGCTCGGCTCGACGCCGCGGTCCTCGCGTCGCATGTCCCCGGCCTCGGGAACCCCCGCGCCGAGGCCGTACCGCAGGAGCACGGCGCCCTTGGACGAGGTGACGGGTGGTTCGAGGAGCTCCAGGTTGGCGGGCACCGCGCCGCCGTCGAACACCTTCTTGCCGACGCCGAGCACGATGGGGAAGAGCCACAGGTCGAGCCGGTCGAAGAGGCGCTCGCGCAGGAGGGTCTGCACCAGGTTCAGGCTTCCGATCACGTGGACGTGCTCGTGCTTGTCACGCAGCTCGCGTACGGCGTCCACCAGGTCGGGTCCCAGCCGCGTCGAGCCCGCCCAGTCCAGGTCCGGGTTGCCGCGCGAGGCGACGTACTTCGGGATGCCGTTGAACAGCGTCGCGATCCCGCCGTCGACGCCGTCGACCTGGTTCGGCCAGAACGCGGCGAAGATGTCATAGGTCCTGCGGCCGAGCAGCAGGGCGTCCATGCCCTCCATCCCGGCACCGACGTTCCGGCCGACCGTCTCGTCGAACAGGGGCGCCTGCCACCCCCCGAACGGGAAGCCCTCGGGGTCCTCCTCGGGATCACCCGGCGCCTGGCCGACCAGGTCGAGCGTCGCGAACAGATCAACGTGGATCAAGCCCATGATGTCCTCCTTGCGTGCCGACTCGTGTCCCGGCCGTGTCCTGGCACGAACATGGATCGGCATCCCGACTCGAACACACATACGGTCGCGGAGGACCGCGTCCCCTGTCCACCCCACCTCACGCCCCAGACGTCCGCCCGCGCGCGGGAACAGGCTCAAGATCGCGGACGAGGACGCGCTCTCCGGCTCACGGGCCGAACGTCCGCGCGCCCGCGACCGGCCCCATTCGCGCCGCGCTCACGACCGGCCCCGCCTGCGCGCTCACCGCCGACCTCGCCCGCACGTTCACCGCTGGCCCCGTACGCGCGTTCACGACCAGCCCCATGCACGCGTTCACGACCGGCCTCGCCTGCGGCGGCGGTCTCGCTGGGGCGCGGACCCGAGGTCGGGCGTCTTGTAGGTGACCAAAGGGACCGTGGTGGCCACGGGCGTGGCCAGGTCGTGCTCGACGAGGTCGGAGATCACCTGCTCGATGCGCTTGTAGGCCGTCGGCGCCTCCTCGAAGAGCAGCTGGCGGTCTCCGCACACCACCAGCGACCCCACCGGCGTGCGGCGCAGCTCCTCGACCGTGTGCTTGGCCCGGCCCCGGCGCAGGGCGTCCGCGCGCGACATCTTGCGGCCCGCGCCGTGCGCGACCGAGTGCCCGGCCCGCGGCCCGGCGTGGGCGGCCACGAGATAGGAGGGGGTGCCTCGCGTACCGGCGATGAGCACGTCGGTGCCGTCCCCCGGCGCCGCCCCCTTGCGGTGCAGGTAGAGCCCGTCGCGGACCTCGACCAGGTTGTGACACTGGTCGACGAGCGGCTCGGCGGGCTCGGCCCCCAGCGCGTGGGCGACCCGGGCGGCCATCACCCTGCGGTTGAGCGATCCCCAGCGCACCGCGTCGTCGTGCATCGCCAGGTAGGCGCCGGGATCGGGGGCCGGACCCGCCCCGTGGACCTCGGTGTGCGCCCGCAGGATCCGCTCGCCCAGCCCCCGCGAACCGCTGTGGACGATGAGGACCAGGTCGCCCTCGGCGAGTCCGAGACGGCTCGCGTGGCCCGGCTCGAAGACGGTCCCGATCCGCGCCAGCTCGACGAAGTGGTTGCCCCGCCCGACCGTCCCGAGACCCTCGATGTGACCTGCGGGGATGTCGCCCTTCACCACGGCCCAGGCAGGGTCGTCGGCGTCCCGATCGGGATCCAGCGCGCGGTCGAGGTCGGGGAAGCGTGCGGCGAGCCTCTCGGGTACGGCGCGCTTGAGCCTCATGGGGAACACCGCGATGCCGCAGCCGATGTCGGAGCCCACCAGGAAGGGGTACAGCACGGTCGAGGCCATGGCGGCACCGATGGGGCGCCCTTGCCCGGGTGCAGGTCCGGCATGGCGGCCACGTGCGTCATGCCCTCGAGGGCGGCCACCTGGTGACACTGCGCGAGGGCATCGGACTCGATCCAGCTCGTCGGGGAGGCGAACACGGTGACGGTGGCCGAACCCGTGGCCGCGGTGGACGACGGAGGGGAATGGTGCTGAGACAAGGGGGCTCTCTCAAAAGGGCATGGGCTGACGGCGTCACGGGGCGCGTCGGCGCCGTGGCATCTCGGGGGGGCGGGGTGCTGTCCGTCAGAGCGTCATGCACACCACGTTCCCCGGTGCCCACCACACGAGGCAAACGATTTTCACCACACCACCCACCGCCGCACCGCTCATCGCCAGGCCACCCATCGCCGCATCACCCATCGCCGGGCCGCGCCGGCGGAAAGCACCGGTGGAAAGCGCCGGTGGAAAGCACCGGCGGCATAGGCCGGTGGAAGGCGCCGGTGGAAGGCACCGGTGGAAGGCACCGGCACAGGCCGGTGGAAGGCGCCGACCCGTGCCACCGACGACGAGCCGCCGGTGACGAACTGGCGAAACATCCCCGGAGCCGTCCCGTACGAGCCCCGTGCCCCTCGACCGGATGCGATCGCCGAGAGGGGGCGGGCCGGGCCACGGCTCAGGAGGCACCGACCACCGTGCACGGACAGGGCGCGCACCGGCGGGTTCACCACCGGGACCGGTGCGCCGTCCGGGCGGGGCAGCGAAAACCGGTTCTCAGGGAGTTTTCAGGCGGAGTTTGTAGCACTTTCAACTTAAATTTATGAGTATGGGGTGATGGAGCACGCGCCGCAGGAGGCCGATGCGGTCGAGGCTCAGGGAGCCGCGGCCGGGCGGGCGCGGTGGTTCCTCGTCGGGGGTGGCGCGCTTGTCGTCGTGGCACTGCTCGCGTACTGGCTGGGAAGCGGCGGCGGGGACGACGAGAAGGCCGCGTCCAGGCCGAGCCCGACGCCGACGCCCAGCACGACGCTCACGGTGCCCGACGTCTTCAGGCGGGTCGGGCCGTCGGTGGTGGTCATCCAGGCCGGGAAGTCACTCGGAACCGGGGTGATCGCGGCCGAGGACGGGACGATCCTGACGGCGCACCACGTCGTCGAAGACGCTTCGGGCAAGGGCACCTCGGACAAGGACACTTCGGACAAGGACACCGGTGACGTCACCGTGACGTTCGCCGACGGCACCAGGACGAAGGCCGTCGTCGCGTCGTCGAACCCCAAGCTCGACGTCGCGACCCTCAAGCCCGCGAAGCTGCCGGAGATCGTCGTCCCGGCGACGCTCGGCGGCGGCGCGACCGTGGGCGCGCCCGTCGTGGCGATCGGCAATCCGCTGGGCCTGACCTACAGCGTCTCCACCGGCGTCGTGTCGGGCCTGAACCGGACCTCCAAGGACGGCGACCTGAACGGGCTCATCCAGTTCGACGCCTCCGCGAACCCGGGCAGCTCCGGCGGTCCCCTCCTGGACGCTCGCGGCCTGGTCATCGGGATCGTCGTCTCCATCGCCGACCCGGGGGGCGACGAGGCGTTCGCCGGCATCGCGTTCGCGGTGCCGATCGGCGCGGCCCTGGGCGGCGACGAGGGCGACGGACCGCCGGGCGGCCCGCAGATCTGACCGAAGCGTCACGAGGCGTCACGAGAAGGAACACCATATGACCTCGAACAAGTCCTCCGAGTCGGCCCACCCGCTCGAACATGTGCTGTTCGAGGTCAAACGCACGATCGTCGGGCAGGACCTCCTGCTGGAGCGCATGGCCGTCGCCCTGGTCGCCGACGGCCACCTGCTCGTCGAGGGCGTACCGGGCCTGGCCAAGACGCTCGCGGTGAAGTCGCTGGCCGCCGCGATCGCCGGGAGTTTCCAGCGTGTCCAGTTCACCCCCGACCTGGTACCGGCCGACCTCGTGGGCACGCGGGTCTACCACCAGCACTCCGGGGAGTTCAAGACCGAGCTCGGCCCGGTGTTCGCGAACCTGCTGCTGGCCGACGAGATCAACCGCGCCCCCGCCAAGGTGCAGAGCGCCCTGCTGGAGGTGATGCAGGAGCACCAGGTGACGATCGGCCGTGAGACGTTCCGGGTGCCCGAGCCGTTCCTGGTCATGGCGACGGAGAACCCGATCGAGTCGGAGGGCACCTACCCGCTGCCCGAGGCGCAGGTCGACCGTTTCATGATGAAGGTGGTCGTCGACTATCCGACGCAGGCCGAGGAACAGGCGATCGTCGCGCGGGCGCTGCGCCCGCCCGAGCCGCCGAGGCCGATGGTGACGGCCGAGGACCTGGTCGCGATGCGGGCCCGCGCCCGCCAGGTGTACGTCGACCCGGCGATCGTCGACTACGCGGTACGGCTGGTCTCCGTGACGCGCTCCCCCGCGATGGCCGGGCTCGGCGAGCTGGAACGGTACGTCACCTACGGGGCGAGCCCGCGGGCGTCCATCGCGCTCGTCACGGGCGCACGGGCGCTGGCGTTCCTGCGCGGCCGGACCTACGTCCTGCCGCACGACCTGTCCGAGCTCGCCATCGACGTGCTGCGCCACCGCCTCGTGCTGTCGTACGAGGCCCTCGCGGACGACGTCGACACCGACACGATCATCAGCAGGGTGCTCGGGGCCGTCCGGGCGCCCGACGTCGTCCTGCAGAACCGCTGAACCGCCATGGCCACCGCCCCCGAGAGGCTCCTGCTCCGCCTGGAGTGGAAGGTCGTCCGCAGGCTCGACGGCCGGCTCCAGGGCGCCCACCGCACCGCGCACCGCGGCTCGGGGATCGACTTCACCGGATTGCGCCCCTACGGCGACGGCGACGACGCCCGGCACATCGACTGGAACGTGACCGCGCGGCTGGACGAACCGCACCTGCGCGTGTTCACCGAGGACCGTGAGCTGACGGTGTGGCTCGTCCTCGACCGGTCGGCGTCGATGGCCGCCGGCCGTCCGGGGCGCGGCAAGCACGACGTACTCGCCGAGCTCGCGCTCGTCCTCGCCCGGCTGTTCGGCCGGGGCGGCAACCGCGTCGGCGCCCTGCTGTACGACACCGGGAAGCCGCGCGTCGTACCGCCCGGCACCTCCCGGCGGCACGCGCTGCGGATCGGCGCCGAGCTGGCACGCACCTCCGAGACGCGCGACGGCACCACCAAGGCGCGCGGCGGCATCTTCAAGAAGCGTGGCGGCACCTCTGAGGCGCGTGGCGGCACCACCACCGACCTGGCGGAGATGCTCGACGCGGCCGGACGGCTCGCGCGCCGCCGCGCGCTCGTCGTCGTGCTGTCGGACTTCATCGGCGAGGGCGACTGGGAGCGCTCGCTCCAGCGCCTGGCCCGGCGGCACGAGGTGGTCGCCCTGCGGATCGTGGACACGGCCGACGACGTGCTGCCCGAAGCCGGGCTGATCGTGGTCGAGGACGCCGAGACCGGCGAGCAGCTCGTCGTCGACTCCGCCGACCCGCTGCTGCGGGTCCGCTTCCGCGCCGCCGTCGACGCCCGCGACGCCCGTCTCGAGGCGGGCATGCGCCGGGCCGGGGTACCCGTCCACCGCATCGACACCGACCGCGACCTGGCCGAGGCACTCGTCGAGGTCGTCGCCCGCACCGGGGACCGGTCACCGTGACCGGGCTCGCCGAGACCGCCGAGCTCGCCGCCCGGACCGGGGACCGATCCGTAACCGGACTCGCCGAGGTCATCCCCCGGTCTGGGACCCCGTCCATGACGGGACTCACCGAGATCGCCACCCAGACCGGGAACCGGTCCGTGACCGAACTCACCGAGATCGCCACCCAGACAGGGACCCCGTCCACGACCGGACTCGCCGAGATCGTCACCCGAACCGGGAACCGGTCCGTGACCGGACTCGCCGGGGTCGTCAACGGACGTACGAGGCCGGCCGAGGAGGGCTCATGACCCTGTCCTCCTCGCTGTTGCTGGTCGTCGGACTGCTCGTCACGGCGGCGCTCGCCTGGGCGGCCGTCGTCTCGGCGCGCCGCCGGACGGCCGCCCTCACCGCGGCCGGGGTCGCCGTGCCCGGCGGCCGAAGGGCGTACCTCGGAACCGGCCTGACGATCGCCGGCGTCGGGGTGCTCGCGGTCGCCGCCGCCGGGCCGACGGCGATGGTCCCGGTCCCGCGGACCGCGGGCACCGTCATCCTCGCGATCGACGTCTCCAACAGCATGGGCGCCGACGACGTCGCGCCCACCCGGCTGGCGGCAGCGCAGCGGGCGGCCCGCGCGTTCGTGGCGGCGCAGCCCGACAGCGTCGACATCGGGGTCGTCGCGTTCGAGCGGGGAGCGCTCACCACCGCACGGCCCGACGCCGACCACTCCGTCGCGCTCAAGGCCATCGACCGGCTGAAGGTCACCGGCGGCACCTCGCTGGGGACGGCCATCACGGCCTCCCTGTCGGCGATCACCGGCAAGCAGGTGGCCCTCGGCCGCGAGGGCGCCGCGCCCGACATCGGCTACTGGCCGTCGGCGACGGTCGTGATGTTCTCCGACGGGCAGAACCAGGGCGCGGACGTCGAACGCGCCGCCACCCTGGCCCAGGGGGCGGGTGTCCACATCCACACCGTCGGGGTCGGCACCACGGCCGGGGCGACGGTGAAGGTCGACGGCTACAACCTGCAGACCTCGCTCGAGGAGGACACCCTCACCTCGATCGCGCAGACCACCGGCGGCGCCTACCACCCCGCCTCCGACACCGCTCGGCTCGACGGGATCGCCGACACGATCGACCTGCGGCTCACCGTCTCCGACGAGCCGCTGCCCCTCGCCGGCGGGCTGATCGGGCTCGCCCTCGCGCTGCTCACCGCGGGGGCGGCACTCACCGTGCTCCGATCTGGACGGGTGATCTGAATGTCGTTCTCGTGGCCGTGGGCGCTGCTGTCCATCCTGGTCATCCCGCTGATCTTCGCCATCCGCGAGTGGGCGCGCCGCCGCCGCAGGCGGGCCGCCATGCGCGTCACCTCGATCGCGCTCGTACGCAGTGCCCTGCCCGGCCGTACGCTCTGGACGCGGAGGATCCCCGTGGCACTGTTCGTGGCCGGGCTCGCGCTGCTCGCGGTCGGGGCCGCGCGGCCGCAGGCGTCGGTCCCGGTACCGCAGACGTCGGTGACGATCCTGCTCGCGCTCGACACCTCCGGCTCCATGTGTTCCACGGACGTCGACCCCAACCGCCTCACCGCCGCGAGGAAGGCCGCCGCCGAGTTCATCGAGTCGCAGCGGGGCGGGCCGCGCATCGGCCTGGTCACCTTCGCGGGCACCGCGGGCCTGCTCGTCCCGCCCACCGACGACACCGACTCGCTGATCGAGGCGCTGGACGGCCTCACCGTGTCCCGGGGCACCGCGATCGGGCAGGCCGTACTCGCCTCGATCGACGCGATCGCGGAGGTCGACCCGTCGGTCGCCTCCACCGGGGCGGACCCGGGCGTCGCCGGGTCGGGTTACGCCGGTGCCGCGATCGTCGTGCTCACCGACGGCGCCAACACCCAGGGCGTCGAGCCGCAGCTCGCCGCCCAGGAGGCGGCCCTGCGCCGCGTCCGCGTCTTCCCCATCGGCTTCGGCACCACGAACCCGGCCCCGATGGTCTGCGACAACTCCCAGTTCGACGGCCGCGGATTCGGCGGCTGGGGCGGCGGCGGTGGCGGCTCCGGCCGCGGCGGATTCGACAGGGGCCGCAACCCCCGCACCATCGACGAGCCCGCGCTCAAGCGAATAGCCCAGACCACCGGCGGCTCCTACCACCGCGCCGAGAACGCCGACCAGCTCCAGAGCGCCCTCGACGCCCTCCCCCGCAGCTTCACCGTCGTCCAGCAGCGGATCGACACGGCCTCCGCCTTCGCCACCGCCGGCGCCCTCCTCATCGCCACCGCCCTGTCCCTCTCCCTCTGGTGGAACCGGCCCCGGCCCCTGACCCGCTGACGTACCGTCGGCTCGCGTGAGACCGGAATGTGATCGGTGATATTCGTGGCGTGATATCCGGCGGTCCGGCGCTGGTGAACGCTCATATCCATATCCCCAGAGGTAAAGGCATCGAGCGCGCTTATGTGAATGTTTCGCCCCCTGGCTGGACAATTGTCGTGACCGTGTCTGACCATCCTTGGTGACAAAGGTGATTGGATCGCGGGGGCGTACACATATGGCAGTCGCGGAGTTCCGGACCGAGAACCTGGCCCCGGAAGATCGTTTTCCCTCCTGGTTCGAGGTGGCGGCACAGGCTCACATGCCGTCCTGGGTGCATCCCGCCAGCGAAGCCGATTTCGAGGCTTCGGTGCGGGTGCTGGACCTCGGCGGGGTGCAGGTGTCGGTGCTGACCCATCCGGAGGTACGGTCGGAGCGGACCGCCAGGCTCGTCCGGCAGTTCGATCCGGAGGTCTACCAGTTCCATCTCATCGTCAGTGGCGGTGGCCGGCTGGCGCAGGACGGCCGGGAAGCCGTCTTCGGCGTCGGGCAGTTCCTTCTCATCAATTCCTCCCTCCCCTACCGGGCATGGCGATCGGCGCAGGACGGCAGGAGCGAGGCCGTGGTCGTCCAGGTCCACCGCGCCTCGCTGGGCCTGCGCTCCAACACCCTCGACCGGCTCGCCGCGGTGCCCTTCTCCGCCCGCAGCGGGATCGGCGCCGTACTGGCCGGCCACCTGCTCCAGCTGATGAAGAACGCCGGAGAGTACACCGAGGCCGACACCGTCGCCCTGAGCGACATCACCCTGGACCTGGTCGCGGCCAGCTGCGCCCACCGGCTCGACGCCGCCGCCGACCTGTCACCCGAGGCGCGGCAGCGGGCCCTGCTGGCCCGGGTCCACCGCTTCATCCGCGACCACCTCGGCGACCCGGCCCTGACCCCGGACCACATCGCGGCCGCTCACCAGATCTCCGTCCGGCACCTGTACAAACTGTTCCAGGCGCAGGACATGACCGTCGCGGCCTGGATACGCCGATGCCGTCTGGAACGGTGCCGCCACGACCTGGCCGACCCCGTCCTGAGATCCATGCCGATCCACGCCATCGCCGCCCACTGGGGCTTCACCAACAACGCGCACTTCAGCCGTGTCTTCCGCGCCGCCTACGGCCTTTCCCCGGCTGACTACCGCCACACCACGGTGTGAAGCGGAAACAGGAAACGACTTTCCGCCTCGGCTCCGGCGAGAACAACCACGGGATCACGAATGATCGGAAAGCCCGGATCATGGGCTTTAAAGACGGACGAGTCGGCCTGTAGGCCGGGAAGAAGTTGATGGCTTGGAGAGCTATTCGGCCCGTTCCGTCCCCGTGGTGTCTTCCCTGGTAGATAGGGCAACCGGTGTCCGGGCCGTTCCGGTCCGGTGCCCTCCGTTTCGTCCCCCTCCGTTGACGCGTTGGTGACGCGTCGAGCTAGAGAAGCCGCAGTAAGCAACGCAGTCCCCCAGCCTCCGGGCTAGAGGTCTTCCACAACATCGAAGTCCCGGCGAGTGCTGGTAACACTCCCGGGACATGGCACCAGGATTAGAGGTCCTAAGTGCGTACGCATCGTACCCCGCAGCACACTCGCTTCACGATCCTGCCGAACGCCGCATTGCAGTGCCGTTCGCTGTCGATCCTCGCCCGTGGCCTGCTGGCCTACCTCCTGTCGCTGCCCTCTGGCACGCCCCAGTCCATCGAGACACTGGCCGCAGAAAACCCCGAGGGTAAGACCGCTATCGCCCGCGCTCAGCGAGAGCTGATCGCAGCCGGGTACGTGCGCGTCGTTCGCGAACGCGTCGAGCGAGGCCGGTTCACCACCACCGTGCACGTGTACGACACTCCGCAGTCTTCCCAGGTCGCACCGATGTCCGACACCCCGGACATCGGTGAGCCGGACACCGGCCGACCGAACACCGGGGCATCGGGCGATACCCCTAAAGGGGTAAAGAACCTGGATAAAGAACCAACCCCCCTGGAGACGGCCCCGGCCGCGCCGACGGCACCGGCCCCCGTGGTGGCCGTAGAGACTCACCAGGACGGAAAGGAAGGGATTGCCATCGACGACAGGCAAACCCTCGCCAGCATCGATCTGATCGCCCGGCTCGGACGCGCTGAGCCCCGGCTCGCCCTCGGCCAGCGTGAGACGCTGAAGGTTGTGCCCCTGATCGCCGAATGGCTCGCCCGTGGCGTCGATGAGATGCACATCCGGCGCATCCTCACCGACAGACTTCCCGCTGAGGTTCGCTCCCCCGTCGGCCTGATCGTTCACCGCCTGACGGACAAGATGCCGCCCGTTCCCGCCCCCAAGGCGGCACTCGTGCACGCTTCGGAGTGCCCCGAGTGTGCCCGGCCTGTCGCCCGGCCCGGCGTGTGCTCCCTCTGTGTCGCCGAGAGCGACGAGAAGCCCCGCCCCGTAGCCGACGTGGCCCGTCACGTGGCCGTGGCCCGTGAGCTGCTAACCGCTCGTCGCCCCACCGCAGTCGCGGCGTAGAGCCGAACCTCAGACAACCCGTGTACACGTCTCCTACTGACACAGTCCCCGCCAAGCCACCACCATGGCGGGGGCTTGCCACGTTCCTGAGATCACGGCCTACCGTGATCCATGCTGCAACCGTCGATTTCCTGTTCTCTCAACTCAGGGTGCTTGACCCTGAATCACCTTCCCCGAAGCATGTAGATCAAGCGAGCCGAGAGGGGCACCCATGCGACTTACCAAGGTTGGCGGGGAGTGCGACGAGGGGACATGCCCAGCCATCTTCAAGACCGACCGAGGGACGTACGTAGTGCAGGGAAGCAAGGTGGTCGAGGAACACGGCTTGGAGATTCCCGATCACGAAACGATCGCGGAAATCCCGGAAGAGCTGTTGAGGCAGGTTGCTCGTGATCTCGCCTGACGAGTTCGGGAAGCTCTTCGATAATTTTGAGCGAGAAGCTTTCCGACTGGAAACACTCGACTACTACGACGCGGCAGGAACGCGTATAGGGCTTCCCGCCTTCCTCGCAGGGGAAGAAGAACCCGAACAGTTCAAGAAATCCCCGTGGGTGACGACCGTAGGGAACGCGACCAAATCCGGTAAGCGGATGTATCGGGTTCACGTAGTGACCACACCGCTTACGGACTATCTTCGGTTTGAGTTCGCATGGGGCTATCACAGGAACATGGCAGCCGGTGAAGAATTCTTCATTCTCAACCTTGCCGAACACCCCGTGCCCGGCCTACTGGATTACGACTTCTGGATGTTCGACGAACAGACAGTTGTCCGAATGTTCTACACCCCTCAAGGCGCATTCGAAGGCGCTGAGATCATGCCCGAAGACAAGGCTTCGGAACACATCCGGTGCCGAGACCTCGCCATGAAGCACGCCGAACCATTCGTGTCATTCTGGAAGAGGTACGGCTGAACAAGGCAGACCTTTCGACGGCACTCCGGGAACTACGCCAGGCGAGCGGCCTGCCCGCCAAAGCGGTTGCTCGGAGTGCTGTCATGTCCCAATCCAAGCTAAGCAAGATCGAGAACGGGCATCTTGCTCCGTCGCTCACCGATGTTGAACGCATCCTCACGGCCCTGGAAGTTTCAGAAGAGGTCAAAGCCGAGTTCATCAAGGTTGCCCGTGTGGCTGCGACAGAGGCAACCGCCTGGCGACTGTACCGGCGCCTCGGCTCACACAAGAAGCAACTCCAAATTCAGGCGGTCGAAGCACAAACAGCGGTCATACGGCTGTTTCAGTGCTCGCTAATCCCTGGCCTTCTTCAAACTCCGGAATATGTTAGAGCTGTTCTCGGCAGGCGCAACCTCACACCAGACGAGACGACTCGCACAGTCGGGGCCAGGCTTGAGCGCCAATCGGTCTTATATGACTCAGGGAAATCATTTCACTTCGTCATCACTGAGCCTGTCCTTTGGTGGCGCATACTGCCAGCGGCGATGCTGGCTAGTCAGCTAGACCGGCTCGTATCTATCTCTCGGCTCTCCAACGTGCGGATAGGGGTTGTGCCCCTGGCATCGCGGCAAACCGACTTTCCCGGTACGCCGTTCTGTATCTTTGACGAGCGCCTTGTGACTGTGGAAACGCCTCACGCTGAGGTAGTGACCACAGAACCAAGAGACATAGCGACGTATGCCGCCAAGTTCAATGGATTCGCAGCCGTAGCCATCTACGGCGATGAAATGAGAAGACATATCGAACGCGCCAGAGACGAATTGTTGACAGGACAGGAAACGGTCTAGATAGCCCGCTTCTAAATCCATACCGTCAGAGGTATGGCTTCCGAACAGACAGCTGTAGAGCCCTGCACGGAGGGGCAAGAGGACAACGAGACGGCGAAGCCCATCGGGCAGGAACCTCCCGAGCCGTTGCGCCGTCTCGCCGGGTTGGTGAACGTGCACGGGGTTCGTACGTCGATCATTCACCGTGTGGGGCTTCGCCTCTACGGCCATCGGCCCGCCCCGTTCCCGCGCAGCGACCGTTTCGAGCTGGTCGCTCACAGCCGTGGTGGCTGGGAAGTGGCGACCGTGACCGTGGGGGAGCACTCCGGATACTTCATGGTCTCCCTTCCCACGGTCGCGGTTGAGTGCCACCCGGTCAACGCCGACCAGCCTCACGCGGTCGTGGACCTAATCCTTGCTGCGCTGCCGAAGGAGACGGCATGACGTGGGAGATACCGGAGTTCGACGTCACCGAGAACCCGGACGGCACCCTTGAGGCACACCGCAAGGGTGGCCCCCCGAGCGCCCCGGCCGACGTGAACGCAGCGACGTTCCGAGAGCTTGAGCTGGGATGCCTGGCCGCACGAGTGGCATGGTCGATCCGGCCGGACAGGGGGACAGGATGACCGGGGCCGTGCCGACACAGCTTCGTGTCCCCTACGTCATCGCTCACGCCGCCGAGATCGCACCGCAACCCTTGACGTTCGTACGCCGCCCGCTGGGCGGGCTGCGGCTCGCTTACAACAACGAACGCCGTGGCGATCGGGTCAAGGGGGTGTTGCGGGTCCGCGTCCTGAACAACCAGCGAGGGGCGCCGCAGTGGCGCAAGCTCAACACGCTGCGTCAATGGCGCTGCATGGAAAAACTGCTGTGCCAGGTCTGCGGCCAGGCCGCCACCGACCCGACCACCGGGCGCATTCCCTGGATCACGACGGACAGCGCGTTCCGTGAGCTTCCCGAGGACCCCACCGGGGGCCTCACCAGCGCCCCGCCCACCTGCTGGGCCTGTATCCCGGAAGCACTGGCCACCTGCCCCCAGCTTCACATCTCCCAGGCCGTTGGCACCGTCGCCCGCGCCGAACCCGCCGCCGTACTGGCCGACATGTTCACCCCCGGCCCGTCCCGGAGAGCGCTCCACACGGGCGAACACAACGTCGAGATCAGCCTGGGCGAAGACACATTGCTTACTCATGCGCTGGCCACACAGCTGATTGTCCAGATTCACGACTTCCAGCCCGCACCACACCCGATGGGGTGAAAAGCTCCCCCGGTAGGGCAATCCCTTCCCAGGACGGTCCACACCCAGCGACCGCGCCCTATCGGGGGCTCCACAGCAAGCCAACCATGGCAGGTCTTTTCTGATCACAGTCCGGAGTCGCCGGCACTTTGTCGTTGCAGGTCACAGACGTTGTGCCGATTCGGCCGTTCGTCACATTGGGTGATGGCGTGTGGGTCGATGGCCCGTCAAGGCTCGTTCGGTTTCGCTCCCTAGCGGAGGGCAGAAATTCGACCGGGCAAACTTCGCATTCGCGCACTTCAACCGCCCTCACGCTATGTAATTAGAAAAGTCCCAGATTCGTACATCTTGCGAGGGACAGCCCCTCCACCGTTCCCTACGCGCGTGATCATGGAGGTACCCCCACCTGTGTGCCTACAGAGCGTGACGTGGGCGTGTACACGGTCTAGGCGTGGTGGCTCGTGGTGACGTGGGCTAGCTGGCACGCCGGTACGCGCGCCGGAGCGCGCTCGGTTGGTTGGCTCTCGTGGGAGGCCCATGCCTACAACCACAACCACACCAACCACACTTACTAACCACACCTACACACTCATCACACCCACCACTACAACTACAACCACACTCACCACATACCCATGTACTCAACATCACACCACTACACACCACTACCTACACACCCACCTACTCACACCCACACCACTTATCACCCCTCAGTACACACATCCATCACTTGTGTGTTACCGGCAATGCAGCCGTATACCTATGGATGACTTCCCCTGAAACAACGAAAGCCCCCTGCTTATTAGGCAGGGGGCAGGCTGGTTGCGTTCACTTACGAGGCGGCAACGGTAATCTTCGCAGTAACCAGGGCTTCGGGGCGAATGACCTTAGCGCCATAGACATGCAGACCACGGATGATAGACCCGAAATCCTCGGGGTCACGCAGGTTCTCAACCTCTTCGATCTGCTCAGCAAAAGTCGTGGCCATCGAATGGCCAGCGATGATGTCCATGGTGTAAGTGCCAGAGGTACGCGGCAGGTTCGTAGACATGCTGACCGTAAAGCCCGCAAGGCGACCAACTACACCGTTAAAAATCGGGTCGTTAGAACCGTAGGCAGACGCATCAAGGAAACGATTGCTCTTAAGTAGCGTCGCCTTCACCTTGGGCGTCACGATGAGGAAACGCCCATCCTCGGGAATCTTCGCCTCGTCCAGAACCGTAATGATCTCGTCAACGATCTGCTCATACAGGGCATCGCCAGCGTTGCCAGTCGCAGGAATGTCAAGGGCGACACCCTTGGTGCCAGCGTTGGCAAGCATCTGCGAACCAACATAGAGATCAGACGCTTCTACCAGCTTCTGACCGGCCTGCGCCGTAGCAGTAGGCGCAACGTTCCCGACCTGCTGAGCACGCTCAACATCCTTGAGGGTGAAACTGAAGTAGTCGCCCTGGTCAATCAATAGGTCTACGGCTGAGGTAGACAGGCGATTGGTCGTGATGGTACCACCGTTATAGGTAGAGACGGTGGGATCAATAAGGCTGTTGATGTGAACGACGTTTCCGCTACGCGCGTCGCCCTCGTAGTCGCGGTTGGTGCACAGTTCAGACGACACAACCGCGTTGGCATTCATGCTCCTCTGGAGGAGTGCTGACCACCACTCCGGAATGAAAGAATCCATAGTGCTATTGAAGATCATGCTGACTTTCCTTTTCTATCGATTACGCTTGGCGAACTCGGCGATCTGAGCGCGGCTCATACCGCGAAAGCTTTCGGGCCTGTCAGTGCGTGGACCCCTATAGACGCCACTTCCGCCGTCACCGGCAAACACGTCCTGAGTGAACTCCGGCTTGCCAGCCGTCGCACCTAGCAACGAAATGAAGTCCTGGATCTTGTCAACGTCAGGACTGCCGTCTTCGGCTGAGAAAACATTCATGTTTATGTAGGGCTGTAGCGTTGAAATATCCACGCCAGCCTTAGCGGCTTCTACCTCGAAGCGAGAGCCGACGAGGCTCGCCTCTAGTTCTTTAACCCTGTTGCGAGTCTTCCCTAGCTCCTCATAGGTAGAAAAGTCAGCCTTGAGGTCATCGGGATAGGTGGGAGGATCGACGGCTTCCTGTTCTACAGGCACACCGGGAGTGTCAGGCTGTACGTCTGTCGTGCCGACAGGGGTAGGCGTGTCCATAGGGTTTACTTCACGAAGCCGTGGACGATGGCAATGACGTCTCCGTTGTCGTCTCGCTCAACCACTACATCCCGGACAAGGTGACTGATCTTGCCTTCCCTGTAGAAGCGCTCGAACACGTCGGGGGCAAGGTCGTTAACGTCATCAAAGGTGATCGTGGTATCAGGGATGCTCATAGAGTTCTTCTCTCGGATGAATCTGTGCTGGATCTGGACATGCGAAAAGGGGCCGCCGCGAGTATCCGACAACTCGCGACGACCCCTCGGAATCGTTCAACCCATGAAAGATACTTGAGTGGCTAACTCAAGCACTCTGATAGTCGTGTCCGACTAACAAGCCAATGATGAAAGCCTATCGGGGAGTGAAATCCCCTCAGATTGCAACCCCCGCAAGCGGAGGCCGGGGTTAGCCTCTAGCCACTCCTGAAAAACTATGCTCTCCAGCTCGTCGTACTCTTCGTCAAACTCTTCCCCTCTGAGGTCTATCCACCACTGAGGGAACCATCTCGACTCAGGTTGGATGTTCCATCCCCGCTGGACGGCGAAGTCCAGGCATTCGGGAGAGCACGCGTGAGCGCGACGCCGGTAGTGGTGCAAGTCCTTCACGTACCCGCAACCAGTACACCGGCCGTACGAAGGCCGGTCGCCCCACGTAACCTCTCGCCGGTACCGCATCGCCTTCCGCGATGCTTCCCGCCGCCGTGCCTGTCGGCACGCCTCACAGAGGCGCCTACGGCTCTTGGGCTTACGAGGATAGGTAAAGGGCCGCGTGCATCGTTCGCACGCTGCCTCGACTAACTCAGCCCCTTCTGCGGGGGGCTGACTTCCAATGGGGTTCAACTAAACCCATCCTTAGTGCTGCCCCGTCGGGCAGCGAGTTGATAGCCATCGGGCGAAAGCCCGAGTAGTCAACGGAATCAGAAGCAGGGCAGCCGCAGGCATGCCCTAGTCCAACGGAATCAACACGGTCAGAGCGGAATCCTGATTCCGCAGCTAGCTAGGCTGGTCTTGGCTAGTGGCGACCCTCGAAGGTCGCCTAGTACTAGCTTCTTTACTCAAACCCCGTTGGCTTAGTAGCCCCAGGCTTTGGGGCCTGGGGCGTCAGCTACTTGGTTTACTTCATCGGCCCGATGGCCGAACGTGACCCCGCCGGTAGGCGGGGCTAGCTAGTGCTTACAAACGGTTTTCGGTGCCTGTGGGCACCTCTATAGATAAGAAGGAGATTTTCTTTCCGCAGGTCGCAGGCTTGCAGGGTGACATTTTTTGTCCTACCGACCGCATCGGCGTGCATCCTGTGTCAGCAGGTCGTCAGGCGGCCTGTGACCTACCCCGCTTCCGCTCCGCCGCCCTGGCCTCTTGCTTTGCTTGCGCCGCTTCGGCTCGCAGCATTGCCGGATCAACCCACCCGTCAACCGACCATGAAAGGTTGTGACCATGCACCGAGCAGGGCTTTGGGTTGTACCAAGTTCCGGAGTCAAGCAACGGAAACGATAAGGCGACACATAAGGGGGTCGAGTCTGGTGCCGCTAGTCCCGCCTCGCCCAAGCGGATAACCCACCGTCTAATGGTCCAGTCCTTCGCCGGTATCAGCTCGCCGGTTTCCTTGTTCACCCTGCGGAGTAGATCGCCGATCTCACCAGGTTCGAACCGGGCGTGCCCGCCTTGTTCAGCCCGACCGATAGCGAGCATCCAAAGCCGGTGCGGACCATCCAAGCAATGCGCCTGTGCCGCCATATCGAATGTCGCGACTCGGCGCAGCTTCCACCAATCAGGTTTATATCGCTCATGCTGGGAACACTCGTTGCGCCTACTAGGCCCTTTGAAATCATTGACCATGGATATTTTCCTATGCAGCTTTCTGTCCGCCGATCCACTCTTGCAATGCCCTGGGATCACATCGGAGTTGCTGGCCGATGCGAACGAAGGGGATACCCCACTCACGCCACCGGTCGTATACGCGAGACTTGGGAACCCCCAAGTAGTCCGCTACCTGTTCCACTGTCCAAAGACGCTCGTTCATGAACCTCCTTGCCCACAGGCAGACGAAAGTCTGCCTCGCTCTTTCTGAGGACTTCTGCGCTATCTCACTGTTCAATTGTCAAGCTGCGTCTCAGGAGGGCGTGTACACGCATTCCAGAGGGTGCGTGTACACGCTGTTGAACCCCTAGAAAGCACGAAAGCGCTCTGATTCCCCTGACCCGATGTTCAACGGGCTGAGGAGCAACAGAGCGCTCGCGGGTTGGCTTATGATCACTGGACAGGTCAATTCGCCAACGGTCAGGAAGATACCTGAAGTGCCGCCTTTGTCAAATCCTAAGATTTTGAACTAGGTTGGCCCGCACACCGAAGGTAGGCAATGAGTCAGAGCCGGACTAGCCGGGAAAACTGAGTGGCTACCTGAAAGAACGGAGGATGAGTGACGAGCGAGATGAAGGACGGGATTCGTAAGGTCCTGTCCAAGCGTGAGACGGCCGCGAAGGGCAGGCCCACCTACAGCTACAAGGTCCCGTATCGGGACGCGAATGGTAAGCAGACGTCCGAGACGTTCACCACCCTCCGGGACGCCAAGGCGTTCCGGGACAAGGTCCGCTCGAAGAAGCATGAGGGTCTGGTCTTCGACGTGAAGGCCGGACGCGTCTCCTTCCAGTCCTACGCCGAGCAGTGGCTTGGCAACAAGGAGGCCGTGAAGAAGGTCGGCACCACCAAGCAGTACCGCTCCCACCTCACGAATCACGCTGTCCCGTTCTTCGGCGGGAAGCGGATGAACTCCGTTCTCCCGTCCGACGTGCAGACATGGGTGACATGGCTGAAGGCCAAGCAGAAGCTCGCACCGTCCACGATCGAAACGGTCTACAACATCGTGGCGTCACTCTTCCGCACCGCCGTACGGGACAAGGTCCTTGCCGAGAGCCCATGCATCGACATCGAGCTGCCCATGAGAGATGACAGGAAGGCCGTCCCCCTCACGCCCGAGCAGGTTCATGCCGTAGCGGAAGCCATCGTGTCCCACTATCGAGCGATGGCCATCCTGGCGGCCGGTACCGGCCTGCGACAGGGTGAGTGCTTCGGTCTAACCGTCGATCGCGTGGACTTCCTCAGGAAGACGCTCACGGTGGATCGTCAGATCGTGCAGGGCGGGATGTTCGACACCCCGAAGACCAAGGCATCGACCCGAACCATTCCTCTACCGGACACGGTCATCAGCGCCCTGGCTCAACACCTGGCCGACTATCCGGCCGAGGATCGCGAAGTGACATGGGCAGACGGTCGCAAGGAAATGGTCCGGCTGATCTTCACCTCCTCGCGAGGCAACTCCCTACGCCGGAGCACGTTCAATCCCGCATGGCAGCGAGCCGCACACGCGAGCGGCCTGGCCGAGGGCACGGGCTTCCATGCTCTCCGGCACACCTACGCATCGCTTCTGATCGCCCGGAACGTCTCCCCCAAAGTGATTCAGGCCCGCATGGGCCATGCTTCGATCACGGAGACGATGGACACGTACGGGCACCTCTACCCGGAGAGCGAGGAGGTGACCCGAGCCGCGATCGACGACGCGCTCAGTGTTGACATGAGCGCGTCTGTTGACAAAATGATGACGCAGAAGCAGACCGCTTGATCATGTAGGGTCTGTTTTAGCAGGTAGATGCCACGTGGGGCGGACGAGTCGGCCTGTAGGCCGGGTTTTGTCCTTCACTTGCGTGAAGGGGCGACCATCCATCTAGGGCCGACGTTGCCGGCGGCCTCAAGCGGTCTACCCGCGCGGCTCGGGCGAGCAGCCCTCAAGCGTCGCGCGCGGGACGCTCCGGAGAGCGCCCCTTCTTGACCTTGCTCCGGGTGGGGTTTACCGAGCCGCCCACGTCACCGTGGGCGCTGGTGGTCTCTTACACCACCGTTTCACCCTTACCTCGTCTCGCGACGAGGCGGTCTGTTCTCTGTGGCACTTTCCCGCGGGTCACCCCGGGTCGGCGTTACCGACCACCCTGCTCTGTGGAGCCCGGACCTTCCTCGGCGGGTCCCAGAAGGGACCCGACGCGGCCGCCCGGCCGGCTCGTCCGCCGTGTCCCAAGCCTAACGGTTCCCAAGTGGACTCCAACCGAGCGGCAAGTCGTCCCCGCTGGAATATGGGTCGAGCGAGACACGACGGACGATCACCGGGAGGAACCGATGAGAGCACCGACGACCGGTGGGACGGCCGCTCCCGCACGCCAGGAGGGACACAGCCGGGGGCACGGCGGGGGACGCGGCGGCGAAGGCGGTGGCGTGCGGGTGTTCCACCGCCCCGGTGGCCGTGGTCTGTCGTGGACGTGAGACCGCCGGTTCAGCGCAGGTGCGAGGTGTCGTTGAACGCCTTCACCACCGCGGGACCGTCGGCGTAATACTCGATCAGGGACAGGGCTGACAGGTCGAGATGCATGCGGTACAGCGCGCCGAGGGGAGCGAGCAGCGCGAACCGCAGCAGCATCTTGATCGGCGTGACGTGGGAGACGGCGAGGATCGTCTTGCCCTCGTAGCGCTCGATCAGCAGGTCCCCGGTCGCCTGGACCCGCCGCGCCGCCTCCCCGAAACTCTCCCCACCCGGCGGCGCGGCGGACGGGTCCGCCAGCCACGCGGCGAGTTCGTCGGGCCAGCGACGCTGGATCTCGGTGAACGTGTGGCCTTCCCAGTCTCCGAAGTCGGTCTCCCGCAGCCCCTCCTCGACGACGACCTCAAGCCCGGCCCTGGCCGCGACGATCTCCGCGGTGGCGCGGGCGCGCCTGAGCGGCGAGCTGACGATCACCTGGACGCCGTACGGCTTCCCGGCGAGTTTGGCCGCGGCGGCCTCGGCCTGGGCGAGACCGTTGGGCGTGAGCTCGGGGTCGCCGAGCCCGGAGAACCTGCGCTCGACGGAGAGGGGCGTCTCGCCGTGCCGGAGCAGGTACAGCGAGGTCGCGACGGAGGTGGGCGGGCGCCAGCCGGTGCCCGGACTCGTGGGAGCGGCCGTCCGGGCCGCCCGCTCACGCGTGGTGGTCCCTCCGCCGCCCCCGTCACCGCCGGGGCCGTCGAGGTCACCCGTCCCGAGGTCACCGGCGCCGGGGGCGCGGTTGCCGAGGGCGCCGGTGCCGGAGGCATCGCTGCCGAGATCGCCGGTGTCGGGGGCACCGTTGCCTAGATCACCGGTGTCGAAGAGGAGAAGGTCCTCACGGCTTCCGGAGGCGCCGCTTCCGGGGACACTGCTTCCGGAGGCGCCACTTTTTGAGGCGCTACTTTTCGAGGCTCGGCTCTCCGAGGCCCGGCTTTTGGAGGCGCCGCTTCCGGAGGGTCGGTCGCCGAGAGTGCCACTGTTGGAGGCACCGCTCCCGGGAGCCCGGCCGCCGGGCGTTTCCGGGGTGGCGGAGCCGGAGAGGGTCGCGGAGCCGGAGACGGTCGCGGAGCCGGAGAGGGTCCAGGCGCGGCCCTTGGCGGCGGCGTCCATGGCCTCGTTGGCCAGGCGGTCGGCGTCCTTGTTCTTCTCGCGGGGGATCCAGCGCCAGGTCACCTTGAGGCGCCTGGCGAGGGCCGCGGCCTCCAGGGCGAGCGGGCGCAGGCCCTCGTTCTTGATCTTCCAGCGGCCGGCCATCTGCTCGACGACCAGCTTGGAGTCCATCCGGACCTCGACCTTCGCGCCGTCGCCGGCGAGAGCGAGGAGGGAGGTCAGGCCCGCGATGAGCCCGCGGTACTCGGCGACGTTGTTGGTCTGGGTGCCGATCGACGCGGCGGTCTCGACCAGCACCTGACCGTCGGCGGCGTCCTTGACGACGGCGCCGTAGCCCGCCGGCCCCGGGTTGCCCCGCGAGCCGCCGTCGGCCTCGATGACGTACGAGGTCACAGAGGTCGCGGAGGTCACAGAGGTCGCCGGAGGGGTCACAGGGCTCACAGACCGGACTCGGCGGTACGGACGAGGATCCGGCGGCACTCCTCGCAGCGGATGACCTCGTCGTGGGAGGCGGCCTTGATGCGGTTGATCTCGGCGATGGACAGGCTCGTGCGGCAGCCGAGGCAGCGGGCCCCCTGGAGCATCGCGGCGCCCACCCCGAACTGCTCCTTGAGCTTCCCGTAGAGGGTGAGCAGGTCGGCCGGGATGTCCTCGGCGACCCCTGCGCGCTTGCCCTGGAGCTCGTCCCTCTCCTTGTCGATCTCGGCGAAGGCCGCGTCCCTGCGGTCCTCGGCGGTGCCGCGGGTGCCCGCGAGCTCGTCGCGCTCGGACACGAGCGTGGTGACCTGCCCGTCGGCCGACTCGCGGCGCTCCATGATCTCCAGCACGACCTCTTCCAGATCGCTCTGCCTGCGCTTCAGGGAGACGATCTCGGACTGGAGGCTGGCCAGGTCCTTGGGAGAGGACACCTGGCCGGAGTCGAGGCGCTTCTGGTCGCGCTCGGCGCGGGTGCGGACCGAGTCGACGTCGGCCTCGGCCTTGGTCTGCTCGCGGGCGAGGTCGCCGGACTCGGTCTCGGCGGCGATCACCTGGGTGGCGATGCGGGCGATGCGCCCGGAGAGCTCGTCGATCTGGGCCAGCTCGGGCAGGGTACGGCGGCGATGGGCCAGCCGGTCGATGGCGGAGTCGAGTTCGGCCAGGTCAAGCAGACGCTTCTGGGCCGCAGGGGCTGCTTTCACGTGAAATCCTCGCACTTTGCTGTTGTGTTCCAGGCGTCCGTGACCGTCTCGGATACGCGCGTCTCAACAGTAATCCCCCTGGCGGCCGACGCGGACGCGAGATGGTGCGCCGCGTCGGCGAGCCAGGGCCATTCGGTGGCCCAGTGGGCCGCGTCGATCAGCGCGGGGCCGTCCGAGGCCTCCATGAACTCGCTGGCCGGGTGGTGGCGCAGGTCGGCGGTGAGGAAGACGTCCACCCCGGCGGCGCGGGCCGTCCCGAGGAGGGAGTCTCCCGAACCCCCGCTGACCGCGATCCGCTGGACGGGGCGGCCGGGGTCTCCGGCGACCCGCAGGCCACCCGCCGTGGCGGGCAGTCCCCGGGCGGCCTGCCGGGCGAACTCGGCGAGGGGTACGGGGGCGGGCAGCGAGCCGACGCGCCCCAGGCCGCGCCGGGGGTCGTCGGCGGCGGGACTGAGCGGGACGAGCGGGCCGGTCAGGCCGACGGCGCGGGCGAGCGCGTCGGAGACGCCGGGGTCGGCGACGTCGGCGTTGGTGTGGGCGGTGAAGAGCCCGATGTCGTTCTTGATCAGCGTGTGGACCAGGCGGCCCTTGAAGGTGGTGGCCGCGACGCTCGTGGTGCCGCGCAGGTAGAGCGGGTGGTGGGTGACGACGAGATCGGCGCCCCAGTCGAGGGCCTCCTCGGCGACGACGGCCACCGGGTCGACCGCGAACAGGATCCTGCGCACCTCGGCGGAGGGATCTCCGCAGACGAGCCCGACCGCGTCCCACGACTCCGCCCACCTCGGGTCGTAACGGGACTCCAGCTCTGTGACGATGTCGGCAAGCGTAGGCACGTGCGCAGACTATCGGCCTCCCCCGGACGGCTCGTCACACCGGCTTCCACAGCGCTTTCCAGAACAGCCTCAACGTATTTCCACAGCGACTTCCGCGACAGCCTCAGCGGTTTCCCCGGCGACTCCCGTAACAGCTTCCCCTTCCCCGGCGGCGCAGCGCCCGGTAGAGCTCGGCGCGCAGCTCGTCCACCGGCACCGACCAGTCGACCCTGAATATCACGTGGCCGATCACCC
>NZ_JBEOWK010000051.1:0-24641 GCF_040295985.1 Streptosporangium sp. NPDC002524
CCCGTCCGGCCGGTCAGGCGGCGCCGGCCACCCGCGAGGTTCCCGTCCCGCCGGGTCTCCCCTCCCGGCGGGACGCCGTCGCGCGCGGCCACCCCCCTTCTCCCTCCTCCTCGAACTCCCTCCCGAACGGCATGCCGGGAGCGTCCCGTCATCCGGGCCGCGGGTCCCTTCCGCGGCCAGGGCGAGTCGCCTGCCGAGGGCCCGGTGCTCGCGGGTCCTCAGAGGGAGATCTCGGTGAGGTCGAACGCCTTGGTGCCGCGCTCGCCGTCCCAGATCATCAGGTTTCCGTACGTGCGCGCCGTGGCCACCGGCACGCCGGTGAGCTCGTCCACGTCCCGCAGCAGGCGCTGGAAACGGAAGACGGCCGTGGGGCCGAGCCTGTTCACCACGCCGGTCATCAGCCGCGTGAGATTGAACCTGAAAAGCGCCGAACATGGCAGTACGCGGTGATTGTCGCGCAGACGGGAGAAAACCTCCCGATGCGCCGGATAACGCTCCGAGTACGCGTCGCACACCTTCTGTGAGAAATAGCCGCGATAGTGGACGCCGCGCCGGTCGAAGCCGAGCCTTTCGTCGGAGACGGTGAACTCCCCGGTGCCGTAGGTGCTCGTGAGGAGGATGTCCTCGCGGGATTCGAGAAAGACGCTCTCGTAGTAGGCGGCCTTTTCCTCCAGGCGGCGCAGGAGCGCCCCGCCGGGGCCGAACGTGCCCCGCTCCCCGCGCATGTCGAAGATCCACGGGGGTGGGGTGAGCGTGTCGGCCTTGGTGAGGACGAAGGTCAGCTTGCTCATGATGAGCCGCCGCGTCTCGACCGCGACGCCGTCCAGCAGCCCGTTCAGGCACTGCTCGTCGTAGGCGGTGGAGCGGCTGTCGGCGTGGAAGGCCCAGACGACGACGTCGCACTGGATCAGCCGCTCCAGGTACATGGCGAGGTAGGTCTCGTCGGCGGCGCTGGACTCCCCGATCCCCGGCATGTCCCAGAAGGTCAGCATGTGGCCGGAGGTGCCGGGTACCGAGACCGGCTCCGGTCTCCGGGTGACCGGCCGGACGTGGCCGACGGCGAGATCGGTGCCGAACAGGCAATTCAGGAGCGACGTCTTACCTACTCCCGTTTGTCCCATTATTGCCACACTTAGTGGTTTATCTGATTCGGCACTTCGCTCGCGCCGGACATTCTCCCTGGCCTTTCTCCGCGGGCCGTCGCCCGGCGGGCCGATGGAAAAATCCTCGATCTTGGCCATGCGGTGGTCTCCTGTGACATCGTTGTCGAGCGCTTCTCGCTGCTTTCCGCGCTCGTGTCCACAATGGGGCGGACAACCTTGCGATGACCTTGCAGCCGGAGCCGTCGCCGGAAAGACACGAGACGATCCCCCGGGCGGTGAACGTGGCGAGCTTCGAGATCAGGTTGTTCGGTGCCGTGGACATCGTGATCGACGGGGTGCCGCAGGAGATCAACCCGCAGCTGGCGAAGACGCTGGCCATGCTGGTCTCCGCCCGCGGCCCGATCTCCCCGGCCGCCCTGGCCGCCGGGCTGTCGGAACCCTCCGCGGACAGGTACGTGGAGGTGGCGCCACCCGTCTCGCGGCTGCGCGGGCTGCTGCGCGGCAGCGGGCTGGACATCCCGCGCGCCAGGCGCTCGCACGTCTACCAGCTGGTCGAGGACGCGCCGGGCCGCCTCGCCGCCACCGTCGACACGCGCAGGTTCGAGGCGTACCTGCGCGACGGGCGGACCCTGCTGGAGCGGGGCGACCTCGCCGCGTCCCTGCGGACGCTGCGGGAGGCCCTCGGGGAGTGGTCCGGCGACCCGTTCGCGTCGCTGGCGGGCGGGTGGATCCCGCCCAGCGTCTGCGAGAGCTACCACGCCGCGCTGCGGGAGCGGCGCCGGGAGCTGATCCGGCTCGTCGCCCGCGTCGCCATCCGGCTCGACCTGCTGGGCGACGCGGCCTTCCTCACCGGGGACACCGGTGAGGTCGCCGCCGAGGGGCAGGAGGACAGCGGCCCGCTGTGGCTGCTGCGCTTCCTCATCACCCTGCGCGACGAGGGAGCGGTCACCGCGAGGGAGCTGATCGAGCGGCGCCGCGCGATCTCTCCCGGCGACGACGCGGTGAGCCGGGCCCAGGACCTGCTCGCCCTGCGCGGGCACGGCCTCGGCCGCCCGCCGTCGCCGTCCCCCGCCGCCCGCGCCTACGGCCACGGCGGCCCGCGCGCCCTGATCGGCCGCCGGGACGAGGTCCTGCTGCTCTCCGCGCTGGCCGGGCGGCTCGAACGCGGTGAGCCGGTCGCCCTGGCCGTCTGCGGCGTCCCCGGGGTCGGCAAGACCAGGCTGGTGGAGGAGCTGGCCGTGCTGCTGCCCCCCAGGGTGCGCATGGTGACCGTCCCCTGCCAGGAGCTCGGCGACCTGCAGCCGTGGCGGCTGCTGGTCGGCACCCTCTGGGAGGACCTGCGGCGCGACCTGGCGGGCCCGGCCGTCCCGATCGGCGCCGAGGAACGCGAGACGCTGGAGGGGCTGATGTCGGCGGGCCTGTTCGTCTCGCTCGGCGGGCCCGGCCACGAACGCGACCCGAGGCGGCTGGTCGCCCTCCTGGTCTCCCTGCTGCGCCTGACCGCCGGCGCCGGTCTCCTGGTCGCCTTCGACGACGCCCACCTGCTCCGCTCCGACGCCGAGGAGTTGCTGCACAAGGTGCGGGAGGCCCTCGGGGACGCCCCCGTCGGCTTCGTGCTCACCGACCGCTCCGAGCCGTCGCGCTGGCACGGGCGGATGGACGTGCTGGCCCTGTCCCGGCTGGGGGCCGAGGAGGTGGCCGAATGGCTGGGCGCGACCTGGGGCCGCGAACCGACCCGTGCCGAGACCGGCAGGGCCGTGGACGAGACCGGAGGGCTGCCGCTGGACCTGTGCCGGATCACCGAGACCGGTGACCTTCCCCGCGACCTCCCGCGACACGACACCGCCTCCAGCCCGATGTTCCGCTGGCTCGCCGCGGCGGCCGTCACCGCCCTGGGCCGGGAGATCGACCCCGACCTCGTCGCGGGCATGCTCGACCTCGACGCCCAGGAGGCGAACCGCAGGCGCGCGGTGGCCGTGACGACCGGGACGATCCTGGACCACCAGGGGCTGCGCTTCGGCCACGACACGGCCAGGGAGAGCCTGCTCCAGGAGCTGAAACGCCACCCGGCACTCGCCATGGAGCTGCACCGCCGGGCGTTCGAGATCCTGGACGAGCGCCTGGCGCGGACGACCGGGGACGGCTGGATCGACCCGGCGCTGCCGGTGCGCGTCGCCGAGCACGCCCGCTCCTCGGGGAGCGGGCTGCCCCAGGAACGGGTCGCCGCGGCCTGCCTCGGCGCCGCGCGGGCGCAGCAGCGCGGCTTCGCCACCGAGGCGGCGATCGCGTGGGCGCTGGCCGGGCTGGGGCTGCGGTGCGACGCCGAGACCCGGGTGAGCCTGCTCGTCACGCTGGGGGACGCCCGCAACGACGCCGGTGACCTGCGGGAGGCCGAACTCCAGTACCTGCGGGCCCACCGCGACGCCGAGAAGCTGCCGAGGCTCGCGGCGGTGGCGGCGATCAGGCTGGCGCGCCGCTGGTCGGACCCCGGGCAGGCCGACCGGCAGCTGCTGCACGTGCTGAGCGGCAGCCTGGAGGCGCTCCGCGACGACACCGGCGGCGAGGCGGTGCCGCTGCGCCTGCAGCTGCAGGCACACCTCGCCCACAAGCAGACGATGGCGGTCAGCGACAGCCTCGACCCCACGTACGCCGGCCTGCGGCCCGGGGTGGAGCTGGCCCGCGCGACGCTGCGCGAGCTGGAGGAGTCGGGGGCCGGGCCGCTCATCCGCTGCGAGGTGCTGAACGAGTGCAGATGGGGCCTGTACGACTTCGCGCCCCCCGAAGAACTGCTGGGCATCGCCGAGCGGCTCCAGGAGGCGAGCATCCAGGCCGCGTCCGCGCACTTCCGCAGCGAGGCCATGGTCGCCCTCACGATCGACCAGCTCAGGCTGGGCCGACTGAGAGAGGCCGCCGCCACCGTGGCCGGTCACCGCAGGCACGTCGCGCGCAACCACCGGGTCTTCGGCCCCTGGCTGCAGACCACCCTCGACACGCTGATGGACGTGTGGCACGGGGAGTTCGGCCGCGCCGAGGAGCGCGTCCTGGCCGAGTGGAGGCAGCTCGAAAGTCTCGAGAAGGCGGGGGAGGGCGGGGCGGTGTCCGCCGACACCCTGCGGCAGACCCTGATCGGGCAGCACTACTGGCTGCTGCGCGAGCAGGGACGGCTGGGGGAGCTCTTCGGCTCCGGGCTCGCCCGGCAGGTGGCCGGGTACGAGTACTTCCCGATCTGGCGCGCGGCGCTCGTCCTGGCGCTCTGCGAGATCGGCGGGCACGAGGACGCGAGGGACCGGCTGCGGGCGTTCTTCCGCGAGACCTCCGAGCTCGGCGCGCTGCCGCCCGACGGGTGGTCGGTCCCGACGCTCGCCCTGCTGGCCGAGTCGTGCGCGCTCCTCGTCGAGGCGGGCCACGGCGATCCCGAGCTGTCACGGTGCGCCGCCCTCGTACGGGAGCGGTTGTCGGCCCACCGGGGGCAGATCGCGCTCGCCGGGTGGCCCACCGTCCTGCTGGGGCCGACGGACCGCTATCTCGGGTTGCTCGCGCTGGCCGAGGGGGACGCCGAGGAGGCGCTGCGCTGCTTCGACGAGGCGCTCCCGCTCGCCGGCGCCGCCTCACCGCTGATCGCGCACCTCCACCTCGACCGCGCCAGGGCGCTGCGCCTGCGGGACGGCGCGCCCACCCCGGGGAAGACCGACTCAGGGAAGACCGACTCAGGGGAGAGCGGCCCGGGGGAGAGCGGCCCGGGGGAGGAGAGCCCGGGTGAGACCGGCCCGGGGGAGGCCGCGCAGCTGCTCCGCCGCGCGCTGCGCCTGGCCGAACGCCTGGGCATGGCCGGGGTCGCCGCCCAGGCACTGGCCCTGCTGTGACCCCGCGCTCCCGGGACCCCATGGTTCCGTGGTTCCGTGGTTCCGTGACCCCGCGCTCCCGGTGCCCGGCGCTCCCGGAATCCCGCGGCTCTGTGGCTCCGTGACTCGGGACCCCGTACTCCCGGTGCCGCGCCCCTGCGCTCTGTGTCCCCGCGTCCCCACTGCCGCGGCCTGTGATCCGCGTTTCGTGCCCCGAGCCGCTGTGATCCGTATCCGTATCTGATCTACTTTGTAAAGGGCGGGGTCCTGAGCGCCCTCGCCGCAAGAGCCACGAAAAGAGCCAGCAGGGCGGGGATGGCCAGCGCGCGGGGCAGGCCGACCAGTTCGGCGGCGCCGCCGATCAGCACGGGCCCGCTGAGGAATCCCACGTAGCCCAGGCTCGCCACCCGGGCCAGCGCCTTCCCGGCCCGAGCTGGGTCGCGCCTGCCGGCCGCGGAGAAGACCTGCGGGACGATGCAGGACAGGCCGGCCCCGAAGCAGCCGAAACCGATCACCGCGGCGATCTGGTGGTCGGCGAGCAGGCCCAGGCCGAGCCCGGAGGCGGCGAGCGCCCCGCACGCGCGGACCAGGTTGACCGGCCCCAGCAGGATGGCGAGTCTGTCACCGGCGAGGCGGCCCGCGGTCATCATGATCGAGAAGGCGGCGTAGGCGGCCGCGGCGAACCCGTCGGAACTGTTGAGGCTCTCGCTCAGGTAGACCGAGCTCCAGTCGGCCGCGGCCCCTTCGCCGATCATGCAGCAGAAGGCCAGGACACCCAGCAGCAGCACCCCGCCACCCCCGCCGGTCGCCGGTCCGGTCCCGGTGGGGGCGGAGGGCGCGGTGAGGGAGAGCGCCCAGCGGGCGGCCCAGACCGCGAGTGTGACGATCACGGCGGCGACCACGGTGAACGTCGCCCCCGGGCTGAGGGCGGCCTGGGCGAGCAGCCCTCCTGCGGCCGCGCCGAGGAAGCCGCCGATGCTGAACACGGCGTGGAAGGACGACATGATCGGACGGCCGACGGCCTGCTCGATCTCGACGGCGTTGGCGTTCATCGCCACGTCCAGCGTGCCGTGCACCGCGCCGAAGGCGAACAGCGCGACGGCGAGGCCGGCCAGGTTCGGCATGAGGGCGGGCAGGACCAGCACGAGACTCTGGGCGAAGGCCATCGGCAGCATCACCTTGACGCTGCCGTAGCGGTCGACCAGGCGGCCGACCACCTGCATGCCGGCGATCGCCCCGGCGGCGATGCCGAGCAGCCCGAGGCTGAGCTCGCCCTCGCTCAGCCCCAATCCCTGTTTGATCGACGGGATGCGTGCCGTCCAGGTGCCGATGGCCATGCCCGAGAGCAGGAAGAGCAGGTAGACCGCGACCCGGCCGCGCAGCAGCGCGGCCCGGTCGAGGGTGGTGACGTGCATGGGGGAGGGGCTCCAGTCAGACGGTGCGGACGGCGACGCCCGCCGCGATCATGGCGTCGTGCTCGGCGGGGGGCAGCGCGGTGTCGGTGACGACCATGTCGAGGCGGTCCAGCGGGCAGACCGCGCCGAACGCGGTGCGGGTGAACTTGCCGGAGTCGGTGGCCACGATCACGCGCCGGGCGGAGGCGATCGCCGCCTGTTTGACGGCGACGTCGGAGAGGTCGTGGGCGGTGAGGCCGTGCTCGGCGGACAGGCCGCAGCAGCCGATGACCGCGGTGTCGAAGCGCAGGGAGCGGATGGCGCTCTCGGTCAGCGGGCCGGTGAAGCTCAGCTCGCCCGGACGGACCTCGCCCCCGGGGAGCACCAGGCGGATCCGGGGGGCCGCGCTGAGCTCGGTGGCCGACTGCAGGCAGAGCGGCAGGACCGTCAGGCGCCGGTCGCGGATCACGCGCGCGATCTCCAGGGAGGTGGTGCCGCTGTCGAGCAGCACGGCCTCACCGTCGGCGAGCAGGGCCGCGACCTCGGCGGCGATCCGCCGCTTGGCCTCCACCGCCTCGCGCTCGCGCACCCCGAAGGGCGGCTCGTCGCCGCGCAGCAGCAGGCTCACCGCGCCGCCCCTGACGCGCCGGACCACGCCCTGCTGGGCGAGCTCGTCGAGGTCGCGGCGGATGGTCATCTCCGACACGGCGTGCTCGACCGCCAGCTCCGCGACCGAGACGACGTCGCTGGCTCGCAGCGCCGACATGATCGCGCGAATGCGATTGTTGCTTTCCACATGTTCATTTGAACACGGAGCATGTGAGATTGGCAAACGGGCGGGACGACCGTGCAGGACAACGGCATGGGACGGATGTGCGGGCGGACATGCGAAGCGGGCGTACGGGGGCGGACGTGCGGATGGACGGCGGATGGACGGCGGACGGACGTGCGGGACAATGGCTCTCATGCGCGCGAGCCGGCTGCTCTCACTCCTGCTGCTCCTGCAGACCCGGGGACGGATGACGGCCACCGAGCTGGCGGAGGAGCTGGAGATCTCCGTCCGCACGGTCTACCGCGACGTGGAGGCGCTGTCGTCGGCCGGGGTGCCGGTCTACGCCGACCGCGGCCCGGCCGGCGGATACCGCCTGCTGGACGGCTACCGCACCCGGCTCAACGGCCTGACCGCCGCGGAGGCGTCCTCGCTGTTCCTGGCCGGGCTGCCCGGTCCGGCCGCCGATCTGGGGCTGGCCGAGGTCGCGGCCAACGCCGAGCTGAAGATGCTCGCCGCGCTTCCCCCCGAGCCGCGCTTCCACGCCGCCCGGATGCGTGAGCGCTTCCACCTGGACGTCCCCGGCTGGTACCGCGACGCCGACCCGGCCCCCTTCCTCGGGGAGGTCTCAGAAGCGGTGTGGGAGCAGCGGCCGCTGCGCATGACCTACCGGCGCTGGGGTCCCTGCGACGTCGAGCGGCTGGCCCACCCGTACGGGCTGGTCCTCAAGGGCGGGGCGTGGTACATGGTGGCGGTCGCCGGGGAGGGCGGGCCGCGCACCTACCGGGTGTCGCGGATCGTGAGCGCCGAGCTCGCGGCGGGACACTTCGAGCGCCCCGCCGACTTCGACCTGCACGCCTTCTGGCAGGCCTACGCCGCCGACTTCCGCGAGCGGATGCACACCGGCGAGGCCGTGGTACGGATGGCGCCCGGCATCGAGGGGATGCTGAGCCACACGGTGGGCGCCGAGATCGTCGAGGCCGCGCTCGCCAAGGCGGAACCGCCCGACGAGCACGGCTGGGTCGTGCTGCGCCTGCCGACCGAGTCCACCATGCACGCCCACTGGCAGCTGCTGCGCCTGGGCGCCGACATCGAGGTGCTGGAGCCGCCCGAGCTGCGCGAGCGGATGGCCACCACCGTCGCCGGCCTCGCCACGCTGTACGGCACAGGCACAGGCACAGGCACAGGCACCGGCGCGGGTGCGGGTGCCGACGCCGGTTGATCCCGGCCGGTTCGGCCCGCCGCGCCTGTCCCTGTTCCCCCTCCCGGCCGATCCGGGCCGGTCTCGCCTGTTCCTGTTCCTGCTCCGGTTCGTCTCGGCCGTGTGGTTCGTTCCGGACTGGCCCCTGGTCCGTTGGCTCGCCGGTCTGTCGGCCTGCCCTGAGACCCCGCCCCGTCCGTTCCCGGACCCGGTCGCGCGAGGTCGTACGCGCGCGCGTGTTAACCGGTTGCGAGCACCGGGGGTGATCGCGACAATGGCCGGATGTTTCTGCTCACCGAGGGCGCCCCTCGATTTCCGGTGGTCCGATGACGCTCGCCTACGACGACGGGGGAGCGGGCGACGTCGTGGTGTTGCTGCACTCCAGTGCCGCGGACTCGCGGATGTGGGACCCGCAGTGGGAGGCGCTGACCGCCCGCTTCCGAGTGATCCGGCCTGACCTGCGAGGTTACGGCCGCACGCCGTACGCCTCCGAGACCCCCTATTCCGATCCCGGCGACGTGGCGGATCTGCTCGCCGCGCTCGCGGTGGAGAGGGCCGCGCTGGTCGGGGCCTCCTACGGCGGCCGGGTCGCGCTGCAGCTGGCCACCGCCCATCCGGACCTGGTCTCCCGGCTGGTGCTGCTCAACGCGGGCTACGGGCTGGAGCCCACGCCCGATCTCACCGCGTTCGGCGAGGAGGAGGACCGGCTGCTGGCGGCGGGGGAGGTCGAGGCCGCCGCCGAGCTCAACACCCGCACCTGGCTCGGCCCCGAGGCCGATGAGGAGACCCGCGCCCGGCAGACGGCCATGCAGCGCCACGCCTTCGAGGTCCAGCTCGCCGCCGACCCCGAGCCGTCACAGCTGGAGTGGGAGATCGATCTGACCAGGGTGACCATGCCCGCCCTGGTGGTCAGCGGCGCCCATGACCTGCCCTACTTCCAGATGACGGCCCGCCATCTGGCCAAGGAGCTGGCCTCGGCGAGGGCGGTGCACCTGGAGTGGGCCGGGCACCTGCCGAGCATGGAGCGCCCGGAGGAGATCACCGCCCTGATCCTCGAACACCTCACCTGATCCGCGCCCCGGGTCGAAGCCCATCTCCCGGCCCCCGGTCTCCCGGCCAAACGGCCGTGGCCGCCCGTCACGGCCCGTCACGACGAGATACGGGCCGGTCGCCACGTGCGGCGGGGCGTTCGTCAGCCCGCCTCCGGCCTGGTGCGCCGGGCGTAGGCGCGGGCGGCGCGGGCGCGGTCGCCGCAGCGGGTGGAGCACCAGTGGCGGCGGCCGTGGCGCAGCAGATAGCGGTTGCAAGGGGCGGAGCCGCAGGCGGTGAGGCGCTCGGCGTCGGGGCCGGTGAGGAGGTCGGCCGTGTTGGCCGCGAGGGTCGCCAGGGCGTGGTCGAGGATCTCGTCGACGGGATGCGGGGCCGCGCGGTAGGGGCCGGTCCTGTCGTCCCAGCGCAGCAGGCCGGCCGTGGGGATCCTGGTCAGCGCGTCGTTGACGGCGGACAGGGCGGCGGGCGGGGCGGGAAGCCCCTCGACGCGGGCGGCGAACAACGCCCTGAGGTGCTCGCGCATCGAGCGCAGTTGCGTCGTGCACATCTCCCGCAGGCCCACGCCGGCCGGAGCGAGGCCGTGTCCCGCGAGCCACCGGGTCGCCGCCTCGGGGGTGCCGAGGAGGTCGACGACGTGCCCGCCGGGCAGCGCGAGGGCGCTGTTGACGAAGTCGAGGGCGAGATGGCGCTCCGCCCCCGGCGCGGGCGGGGGGAGGGACTCGGCGGTCGGGGGATCGCTCATGGATCTCATGGTACGACTTGCACTCATCCGTGAGAAACAACTACCGTCCTTCACGGATAGCCAAGCATTCATCCGTGAGGAGTTCTCCGTGGCCGCTGCCGGTACGCCCCATGAGCAGGTTCCCGTCCGCGTCTTCGGCGGCCCGACCGCCCTCTTCGAGTACGGAGGCCTAAGGTTTCTCACCGACCCCACCTTCGACGCGCCCGGCGACTACCCGAGGGAGGGCAGCAGGGTCCTGACCAAGACCGCGCCCTCCTCCGGCGGCCCCGCCGACCTCGGCCGCGTCGACGCGGTCCTGCTCTCCCACGACGAGCACCCCGACAACCTCGACGACTCCGGCCGGGCCCTGCTCTCCGACGTCCCGCTCACCCTCACCACGCCTGACGGCGGGCGGCGTCTGGGCGGCGGGGCCAGGGGACTGGCCGACTGGGAGCCGGTCGAGCTGGACCGTCCCGGCGGCGGCACGGTCACGGTGACGGGCGTGCCCGCCGTCCACGGGCCCGGCGCGCGCGAGGAGGTCGAGCCGGTCACCGGTCAGGTCGTCGGATTCGTCCTGACCGGTGAGGGTCTGCCCACGGTCTACGTCAGCGGTGACAACGCCTCGCTCGACGCGGTGAAGGAGATCGCCGGGCACTTCGGCCCGGTGGACACCGCCGTTCTCTTCGCCGGGGCTCCCCGCTTCCCCGCCCTCTTCGACGGCGCGCCGATCGTCCTCGACAGCGCCCAGGCCGCCGAGGCCACCGGGATCCTCGGCGCCCGCCGGGTGGTTCCCGTCCACTACGACAGCTGGGCGCACTTCACCGAGGGCCGCGACGACCTGGTGGCCGCCTTCACCGCCGCCGGGCTGATCGACCGCCTGGACCTGGGCGACCGGGGCGATGGGGGCAGTCGGAGCGGTCTGGCCGGCCTGGGGTGACCGGCGGCGACGGGACCAGGACCGGGGCCGGGAGCGAGCGGAACGCCGGCCGGGGTGGCGTGCGGAGCCTTCTCCCGCGCGACGCGGGCCCCGAACAGCACGAGGCCCGCGTCGCGCGGCATCGAGGGTCTTCTCCCGAACGTGGCCCCAGCCCCGAAGCAGCCCTGGGTGATTCCGGCAACACGGCGTGATCTGGCGGGCGGAGGTCACCGACGTCGGGCCGCCGGATCCCGGTCTTCTCACCGGCGAGTCCGGGCCTCCGGGACGGGATCCACGCCGTCGCAGCCGACGTACCCCTTCTGCGACGGCAAACCATGATCATCGCGACCGCCGATCTCCGCACTCATCCTCCCCGGAGGCCGGACGGCGGGAGGCTGGAGGCGGAGGGCGCTCTCATGCCCGGTGACACCCCTCACCGGTGACGCGGTGCGCGTCGGCGACGGGGTGTCGACCGGGTCGGGTTTCACGGCTCCAGGCGGGTGAGGTTGAACTGGGCCAGCCGGTCGGGGTCGGACAGGATGTCGATTGTGGCGATCTTGCCGTCGGAGATGGTGAAGCTCATGACGGAGACGAGCCGGTCGTCGATGGTGTTGACCAGGCCGGCGAGGCCGTTGACGAGCGCCGGGTGGGTGACGGCGCTGGTGGCCATGCGCTGGAAGGTGGCGAGCTGTCCGGCCACGGCCGCCGCGCCGCGGATGACCTTCATGCCGCCGGTGACCAGCCCGCCGTCCGCGCGCAGCACCACGTCGGGGTCGAGGACGGACACCAACGCGGCGAAGTCGCCGCCGCGGGCGGCGGCCAGGAACGCGTCCACCGCCCTGCGTTGACCGGCCAGGTCGGGGTCGGGGTTCGGGGCCGCGCCGCGGACGCGCCGACGGGCGCGGCTGGCGAGCTTCTTGGCTGCCACGGGGGTGCGGTCCACGATGGGTGCGATCTGCTCGAACGGCAGGCCGAACATGTCGTGGAGCACGAACGCCAGCCGCTCGGCCGGGGTCAGGGACTCCAGCACGACCAGCAGCGCCAGGCCCACCGAGTCGGCCAGCAGCACTTCCTGCTCCGGATCGGCGGCATCCGCACGGCTGACCACCGGATCGGGCAGGCGCTCCTCCAGCGACTCCTCGCGCCGGGACCTGCGGGCGCGGAGCATGTCCAGGCACACCCGGCCGACCACGGTGGTCAGCCAGCCGCCGAGATTGCCGATGTCACCCGGGTCCGAACGCGCGAGCCGCAGCCATGCCTCCTGGACCGCGTCCTCGGCCTCGCTCAGCGAGCCGAGCATGCGGTAGGCGACCGCCTTCAGATGGGGACGGTGCCCCTGGAACCGGTCGGCCAGAAAGTCATGGGGCGTCACGGTCGTCCTCCTCTCGGCTCGGCCACGTCAGAGCACTGACGTATCGAACCAGCCGAAGGTGACCGCGAACACACCGGTCACCTTTCCCGCCGATCATCCGTCATGCCGGCGACCAACACTCACTCGCGAAGGGTTGCCGACGATGAGCAGGATGGATGTCCACGGAACGGTCGCGGACGGCTTCGAGTGGGTGCGCGAGGAGTTCGCTCCACCGCGCTCCACCGGCGCCGGCCGGGTCCGCGGTGACCAGGGCGACCACGCGCCCGGGTTTCGGGCCAGGGGCCTGCGATACGCGTTCCTCGGCGCCGGCGCGTCCGGCCGCGACGGCCCGGCCGGTTCCGGGTCCTTCGCCGGCCCGCGCAGCGGCGTCGCCTTCGGCTGTACCCGGCGCCGTTCCGGATCCGGCCGGTCCTGCCCCGAGCGCGACCGGCTCGCCGCCGCTCTCCACCGCGCCGCCACCGCCTTCTGAGGAGCCGACATGACCTCGATCAACGCCACCCGTCCCGGGAGAGGCGGCCTCGCACTGCCGGTGATAGCCGCCGCGCAACTGCTGATGGTGATGGACGGCACCATCGTGACCGTGGGCCTGCCCGTCATCGGAACCGGGCTCGGCATCGCCGAGACCGACCTGGACTGGGTCCTCACCGCCTACGCCCTGGCCTTCGGCGGCCTGCTGCTGGCCGGCGGCCGTGCCGGCGACCTGTTCGGCCGGCGCAGGCTGTTCCGCGCCGGGCTGATCGTCTTCCTGGCCGCGTCCCTGCTGGGTGGCCTGGCCGGCAACGGGGCCATGCTGGTCGCCGCCCGGGCACTGCAGGGCGTCGGCGCCGCGATCGTCGCCCCGGCGGCGCTGTCCCTGCTCGCCGACACCTTCCCCGCCGGGCCGGAACGCAACAGGGCGCTCGGCGTGTACGGCGCGATGGGCGGCCTGGGCTCGGTCGCCGGCCTGCTGCTGGGCGGCGCGCTCACCGAATACCTGGGCTGGCGCTGGATCATGTTCGTCAACGTCCCCATCGCACTGCTGGTCCTTGCCGGGACATCCGCCCTGGTGCCCGGCACCCGCGAGCTCGGCCGAATCGACCTGCCCGGCGCGGCCACGGTGACGCTCGCCCTCGGCGCGCTGGTGTACGCGATCAACCGGGCCGGCTCGCACGGCGCCGGCGACGGGCTCACGGTGACCTTCGGCGCGGTCGCCGTGGCGCTGCTCGTGGTGTTCGCGTTCGTCCAGCGCGGCGCGCGCAGCCCGATGCTGCCCTCAGGGATGCTGGCCGACCGCGGCAGGCTCGGCGCCAACCTGGTCATGCTGCTCATGGGCGCCGGGCAGCTGGCCACCTTCTACTTCCTCACCCTCTACATGCAGACGATCAAGCAGTACTCGCCCATGATCACCGGCCTGGCGTATCTGCCGTTCGCCATTGGCATCGGCCTCGGTTCCGGCGTCATCGGCCCTCGGCTGCAGAACCGCGCCTCCACCCGGATCGTCCTGGCGACGGGGATGGCGGTGGCCGCCGCGGCGATGGGCTGGTTCGGCCTGCTGACCCCGGACCAGCACCCCCTGCTCGTGCTCCTGCCCGCCCAGCTCGCCGGCGGCGTCGGCCTGGGCATCGGCTTCGTCGCCGCCACCGTCGGCGGCGTGCGGGGCGTCGCGCCAGGCGCCTCCGGCATCGCCTCCGGGCTGGTCAACACCAGCCAGCAGCTCGGCGGCGCCCTCGGCCTGGCCGTCCTGGCCGGCGTCGCCGCCACCGCCACCACGGGCCAACCGGCCGGCACCCCGCTGCGCGACGCGCTGACGAGCGGCTACGCCGCCGGCATGCTCGGCGCGGGCGGCTTCTACCTGGCCGCGATCGTCACCGCCGTCCTCTTCCTGCGCCCTCGACCCGGGAATCGGGAGACCGGGCCCACGCCGGAAACCCTCGGCAGCACGCCCGGGTGAAATCGACCGCCTCACCGGTCACCTTCGCCCGTGCGATCCGTCAGAGCAGCGATCCATCAGAGCAACGATCCACCATTTGAAACCCGGAAGGGAAACCCCCGCCATGACCACCGAGTCGCGCCTGCCCAACCCCGCCGTGCTCGTCCCCGAGCTCAAGGACATCGGCGGCGCCCTGTACAGGGCGACCGGGAACGAAACGATCCCGCAGACCACCGTCGGCCTGCTGCAGCTGCGTGCCGGCCAGATCACCGGCAGCACGTACCTGACCGTCCTGCACACCGGCAACCTCCGCAAGGCCGGCGCCACGGAGGAGAGCATCGCCGCCGTGGCCTCCTGGCGGGACGCGCCCTACTTCACCGACGCCGAACGCGTCGCGCTGGAACTGGTCGAATCCGTGCTCACCCCGAACCCGTCCGGCGAGCGCGTCCCCGACGAGCTGTACGCGAGGGCGTCCGGGCACTACGACGACAAGGCGCTCGCCACGCTCGTCATGGCCATCGGCCAGGTCTGCTTCTTCCTCCCCCTGGCCCTCATCGGCAAGCCGCTGCCGGGTGTGTCGCCGGCGGAGCAGTGGAGGGCGTAACACCCGAAATGCCCAGGGCGAGGACACGGCACCCCGTACCTCGCCCTGCCCGGGGCCGGATCAGGACCGGGCCCGGCCACTCGGCCGAGAGCCCGTCCGCACCGGTGGCCGGCTCCGGCAACGCGGCGGTCCGGTCGGCCCTCGGGCCCCGGTCACCCGCTCACGGAACGCCCGCTCGAACCGGGCCCGGCGAGAGGCGGAGCCTCGCTCAGCTCGATCCGGTGGACGCGAACGGGATCGAGGCCGGCTCGTGCGCGGGCGCCGCGTCGGGGTGCTCCCACAACCCGCGACCGCGCAGGATCGGCAGCACCCCCTCGCCGAACCAGTACGCCTCCTCCACGTGCGGATGGCCCGACATGATGAACTCGGTGATGCCCAGGCGGGCGTACTCCTCGATCCGGTCGGCCACCTCGGTGTGGCTGCCGACCAGCGCGGTGCCCGCGCCGCCGCGGGCCAGCCCGACCCCGGCCCACAGGTTGGGGGAGATCTCCAGCCCGTCGCGGCTGCCGCCGTGCAGGGCGAGCATCCGCTTCTGGCCCTCGGACTCGCTGCGGGCCAGGCCCGCCTGCACCTTCTCGATCGTGGCCGGGTCGATGCCGTCGAGCAGCCTGCGGGCCTGTGCCCACGCCTCGTCGCCGGTGTCCCTGCTGATCACGTGCAGCCGGATGCCGTGCCGCAGCGTGCGGCCCTCGGCCGCGGCCAGGCCGTTCACCCAGTCGACCTTCTCGGCGACCGCCGCGGGCGGCTCGCCCCAGGTGAGGTACGCGTCCACGTGCCGGGCCGCGACCCGGCCGGCGGCCGGGGAGGATCCGCCGAAGTAGATGTCCGGCACCGGGTCGGGGACCCGGTTCAGCCTCGCGTCCTCGACCCGCAGGTGCTCCCCGGCGAAGTCGACGCTCTCGCCGCGCCACAGCGCCCGCACGATGTGCAGGAACTCGTCGGTCCGCGCGTACCTGGCGTCCTTGTCCAGGAAGTCCCCGTACGCGCGCTGCTCGTGGCTCTCGCCACCCGTGACGACGTTGAGCAGCAGGCGCCCGTCCGAGTGCCGCTGGAAGGTGGCGCCCATCTGCGCGGCCAGGGTCGGCGTGACCAGGCCGGGCCGGAAGGCGACGAGGAACTTCAGCCGTTCGGTGGTCTCGGTGAGCATGGCCGTGGTCAGCCAGGCGTCCTCGCACCACGCGCCGGTCGGGGTCAGCGCGCCGACGAAGCCGAGCTGCTCGGCGGCGTGCACGATCTGCCGCAGGTAGGCGAGCGTGGCCGGGCGGGCGCCGCCGGCCGCACCTGCGGGCAGGCCGTGGCCGCCGCCGACGATGTCGCGGCTGTCACCGTAGGTGGGGAGGAACCAGTGGAACGTCAGGTTTGTCATGGCACTTCCGTCGTCGGTCGCGGTCTTCTGGCGAGATGGGTTAGAGCAGGCCGTGGCGGGGCGGGAGCTGCCCGTTGAGCGCGTAGCGGCCGATGTGCTGGACCTTCCAGCGGGCCGGGTCGTGCAGCGTGTGCGTCCTGGCGTTGCGCCAGTGGCGGTGCAGGTTGAGCCCGTCCAGGCTGGAGCGGGTGCCGCCCAGCTCGAAGACCGCGCTGCCCAGCTCGACCGCGACCGGGTCGACGTACGCCTTCACGGTGGCCACCGCGATGGACGCGGCGGCGGCGGACTCCTCTGTCAGGTCCGCCGCCGCGGTGTCCACCTCCCGGCCGGCCGCGGCGAGGAGCGCCTCGGCGGCGCGTACCTTGATCGTCAGCTCGCCCGCGCGCTGGATGACGAGCGGGTCCTCGGCGGCGCTGTCCAGCCCGCTCTCGAACCAGGGCCGCGCCTTGGTGCGGACGAACTCCAGCGTCTCCGCGAGCGCGCCGCCGGCGATGCCCACGTCGATCGCGGCGTGCAGGAGCTGGGCGACCGCGCCGTGCAGCTGCGGCCCGGTGAACGTCAGGTGGTGGGGCACCACGCGGCCGGCGGGCACGCGCACGTCGTCGAGGCGCACGGTGCCGCTGGCCGTGGTCCGCTGGCCCATCCCGGCCCAGTCGTCGATCACCGTCAGCCCGTCGGCGTCCCTGGGCACGTACGCCACGTGCAGCGTCTCGTCCTCGCGCCGGGCCAGCACCGGGATCCAGTGCGCGAACAGGGCGCCGGTGCTGTAGTGCTTCACCCCTCGCAGCAGGAAGCCGTCCTCGCCGTCGGGCACCAGCCGCGTGCGGTAGTCCTGCACGTTCTTGGTGCCGGCCTCCGACTGCGCGTTGCCGAGCCTGGCGCCCGCGAGCACCTCGCCGAAGAAGAACTTGCGCTGCTCGGCGGTGCCCTGGCGGCGGAGCACGTTGACGTAGACGAAGTGGCTCTGCGGGATCTGCGCGATGTTCGGGTCGGCGGCGGCCAGCAGGCGCACCACCTCGGCGAGGGTCCGCGCGCTCACCTCCGCGCCGCCGTGCTCGCGCGGCACGGTGATCGCGAGCAGCCCGCTCGTGGAGAGCCGGTCCAGTTCCGCGACGGGCAGCAGCCGCCCGGCGTCGCGCTCGGCGGCGCCGGGCGCGAACTCGGCCGCCAGCGCGCGAGCCGTGGCGACCGCCTCCGCGTCATCGGCGATCACATGCGCCCCCGGCAGGCCGGCAGCCTGGGGCGTTGTGCTGTCGATACTCATACTGGTGTCCGTTCTGCGTGTCAGGTTAGGATCACCCTAATTCCTGCATAAATGGTAGACAATATCCGCTTTGGTGGCCGGTCGGTGACAGCGGGGCGGCGAGCCGGGTGATCGGGGCACCGCGTGCGGAGGCGTGACGCGCCGCGCGTCACCCGTACGTCACCCGTACATCACTCGCGCGTCACCCCGTTCACCGCGCGCCGCGCCGTGTGTCCGCATCCCGGGCGCGCGGGCCCTCGCGCGGTCTCCCCGGATCGCCGGCGAGCCTCGTGATCGTCGGCCGGTGGGGGAGGAGTTGACATTTTCCCACTTTTCCTCCTTTTTATATAGGTATTATCTGATGTGGATGGCGCCGGAGGAGAACCCCATGCTCGTGAGCCCGTCCGGGCCGTTCCCGTGACCGTCCTGCCCGCCCGGAGCGGGCGGTGAACGCGGCGGGCGTCGCCCTGCGCGAGGTCGGCCGCGCGTTCGACGACCACGTCGTCCTGCGCGACGTCGACCTGGACGTCTCACCAGGGGAGATCGTGGCGATCCTGGGGCCGTCGGGATGCGGCAAGTCCACCCTGCTCCGGCTGGTGGCCGGGCTCGACCGGGCGACGCGGGGCGAGGTGCTCGTGGACGGCGCCGCCGTACGGGACGTGCACGAGCGGTGCGCCGTGGTCTTCCAGGAACCCCGGCTGCTGCCGTGGCTCGACCTCTCGGACAACGTCGCCCTCGGCCTGCCCAGGGCGACCGGCAGGGCCACCGGCCGTCAGGTGGTGCGCCGCTGGCTGGACGTGGTCGGCCTGGAACGCTTCCACCGGCACCGGCCCCGGCAGGTCTCGGGCGGCATGGCCCAGCGCGCGGCCCTGGCCAGGGCGCTCGCCCGCGAGCCGGGGGTGCTGCTGCTCGACGAGCCGTTCGCGTCCCTCGACGCGCTCACCCGGCTGCGCATGCAGGACCTGCTCGCCGACGTGCAGCGCGAATCGGGCACCACGGTGCTGCTCGTCACCCACGACGTCGACGAGGCGCTGCACCTGGCCGACCGCGTGGTCCTGCTCGGCGGCCAGGCCGGGCGGGAGGGGGCCACGGTCGTGACCACGCTCGGCGTGGCGCACCCCCGCCCCCGGGACCGGGGCCACCCCGAACTCGCCGCCCTCCGCGCCGACCTGCTGGAACGCCTCGGCGTCCCCCGTCCCCCCGCCCCCTTCGCCCCCTCCGCCGTCAAGGAGCCCACCCGATGATCTCCCGCCGTGCCCTCCCGCGCGCCGTCCTGCTGCCCGTCCTGCTCGCGAGCCTGGCCACCGGCTGCGTCGCGGGCGAGGACGCCACCGCCGCGGCCCCGGCCGCGGGGGAGCTGCGGATCGACTACGCCTACTACAACCCGCTCAGCCTGGTGATCCGCGAGCAGCGCTGGCTGGAGCAGGGCCTGAAGGGCACCAAGGTCACCTGGGTGCTGTCGGCGGGCAGCAACAAGGCCAACGAGAACCTGCGCGGCGACGCCATCGACCTGGGCTCCACCGCCGGTGCCGCCGCGCTGCAGGCCCGCGCGAACGGCACGCCCATCAAGGCCGTCACCGTCTACACCAAGCCGGAGTGGGCGGCCCTCGTGGTGGCGAAGGGCTCGCCGATCACCAAGGTGACCCAGCTCAAGGGGAAGAGGATCGCCGCCACCAAGGGCACCGACCCCTACTTCTTCCTGCTCCAGTCGCTGAAGGCGGCGGGCCTGGCCGGTACGGACGTCGAGGTGGTCAACCTGCAGCACGCGGACGGCAAGACCGCGCTGGAGCGCGGCGACGTGGACGCGTGGGCGGGCCTGGACCCCCTCATGGCGCAGAGCCAGATCGAGTCCGGCTCGACCCTCGTCCACCGCGAGCCCTCGTTCAACTCCTACGGCTTCCTCAACGCCCGCGAGGACTTCGTCAAGGAGCACCCGGACCTCGTACAGGCCGTGGCCAACGCCTACGAGCGCGCCCGCGAGTGGGTCGGCGAGCACCCGGACGAGACGGTCGCCCTGCTGGCGCGGGAGGCCAAGCTGACGCCCGAGGTCGCCGGGGTCGTGCTGAAGGAGCGGACCGAGTTCGGCCTGAGCCCGGTGCCGGGGGCCGACCAGCGCGCCGTCCTGGAGCGCATCCTGCCGACCCTCGTCGCGGAGAACCAGGTGCGCTCCGAGGAGGAGGCCAGGGCCGCGCTCGACTCGCTGTTCGAACCCGCCTTCGCCCAGAAGGCGAGCTCGTCGTGAGCCTCGTCACCCGGAGGCGCTCCCCGGACCCCGGCACGGGGGACACCGCGGGAGAAGCGGAGGACGCCGCCCCCGGCCGCCGTAGGAAACGACCCGGTTCCGGGCCGCGCTGGGCCGGGCCGGCCGCCGGGCTGCTGGTGCCGGTGGCCGCGCTCGCCGCCTGGCAGGCGGCCACCGCCGCCGGGCTCTTCACCCAGAGTCAGCTGCCGCCGCCCTCGGCCGTGCTCGCCGCGCTGGGCGAGCTGGTACGGCGGGGCGAGCTGTGGCTGCACGTCGCGATCAGCGGGCAGCGGGTGCTGCTCGGCTTCGCCGCCGGAGCCTGCCTCGGCCTGGCGCTCGGCGCGGCCGTCGGCCTGTCGGCGCCGGTCAGGGCCCTGCTGTCGCCCAGCGTCGCCGCGCTGCGCGCGGTGCCCTCCCTGGCCTGGGTGCCGCTGCTGGTGCTCTGGCTGGGCATCGGCGAGGGACCCAAGATCGTGCTGGTCGCGATCGGCGCGTTCTTCCCCGTCTACACCACGGTGTTCACGGCCCTGACGCACGTCGATCCGCACCTGGTGGAGGCCGGGCGGGCGTACGGCCTGCGCGGGGTGCGGCTGCTCGTCCGGATCCGGCTCCCCTCCGCCGCGCCCGCGGTGTTCGCCGGACTCCGGCTGGGGCTCGCCCAGGGGTGGCTGTTCCTGGTCGCCGCCGAGCTCATCGCCTCCTCGATGGGCCTGGGCTTCCTGCTGATCGACAGCCAGAACACCGGCCGCACCGACATCCTCCTGCTGTCCATCCTGCTGCTCGCCCTGCTCGGCAAGGCCGCCGACGCCGTACTGGGCCTGGTCGAGCGGCGCGTCGTCCAGGACAGGTTCTGACCGGCCGCGAGACCGGCCGCGAGCCCGGGCGGTGTCTCAGCCGGTGAAGGGCACGGCGGGGCAGGTCGCGCGAGGCCGGGGCAGGGCCAGGGTCAGGAGATAGCGGTCGATCGCCGCACGGGCGCAGGGGCTGAGGTCGTAGGTCCAGTGGCCCACGCCCTCGTAGGTGAGCAGCACGCTGCGCGGTATCCGCCGTGACACCGTCACCGCGAACTCGTGCGGGGTGGCGACGTCGTAGCGGCCGTTCACCAGTAGGACCGGTGGCGTGTCGTCCCGGAAACGGTAGGGGCGTTGCGGGTTGCGGGTGGTGATGTCGCGCCCCTGACACCCCACGACGTCCCTCCAGCCGGTCCCGGTCCACCGCAGGCGCGGGGCCGCCCGACGTACGGCGTCGCGAAGCCGCGTCAGCTCGCCGAAGTCACGGATCGGCCAGCGGAAGTCCGCGCAGAAGATCGCGCTGTACGCGTCCTCCACGGTCTCGGGCGGCGCCGCGACCCGTGCGGCGGGCGGCGCGGCCTGCTCCTTCAGGGCCGCGAGGTACTCCTCCAGCCGGCGCCACCACGACGGGGTCGCCGCGTAGGACTCGACGATGCCCGCCAGCCACTCCGGCGGGAGCGTGAAGTCGGGGAAGTCCGGATCGCGGAGCTCTCCGCGTTCCGCCCGCGTCATCAGCTCGCCGAGCAGGTTCGCCACGTCCTGCCCGCTGAGGGCGCAGCCGGAGCGCGGCCCCGCACACCAGTCCGCGAACCTCTGGAACGCCTGCTCCGCCGTGCGGGCCCTGGCCGTCAGGAAGCTCGACGGCCGGCGAAGGCTGTGGTCCAGGTTCCCCTCCAGCACCAGCGCGCGCAGCCTGTGCGGGAAGAGCTCGGCGTAGCGCTGGCCGAGCAGCGTGCCGTACGACAGCGTGTACATGGAGATCTTCCGCTCCCCCAGAGCGGCGCGGATGGCGTCGACGTCACGCACCACGCTCATGGTGTCGGCGTGGTCGAACACCGGCCCGGACAACCGGCGGCACTCCCTGTCGTAGGCGTTCAGCCCGGCCAGCATCAGGCGGTACTCCTCGGCGGTGGCGGGAACGCCCGGATAGTTGGGCACTCCCGCCGGGCAGAGCACCGGCCGGCTGCCACGGACGCCCCGGGGGTCGAAGCCGATGAGGTCGAACCGCTCCAGCAACTCCGCCGAGAAGTTCTCGGTGGCGTTGACGGTCTCGCTCACGCCCCCGATGCCGGGGCCGCCGAGGTTGAACACCAGCGAGCCGACCCGGCGGGCCTGGTCCGTCGCCTTGCGCCGGGCCACCGCGATCTCGATCCTGCCGCCGTCCGGGCGCTCCCAGTCCACCGGCACGCTCACCGACCCGCACTCGGCCGTCCGGTCCTCCGCGCACGGCCGCCAGGAGATCGCCGGCACCGCCGACGCGGGAGACGGCACGACGACCAGGCCGCCCAGCAGCAGGGCGAGCACCGAAACGGTCCACCTGATCGATCGCATCAGCTCCGCCTCCCGGGAACGCGCGTGCGTCGGCCCTCGTGACGAAGATAGTTCGGCATCGACGGCCGGTCGACAGGAAACCGGACGGCACCGGGTCCGAGCCGGCCGGACACGCCCCGCGGGCCGGGGCACGCGGGCTGCAGGAGTGAGGCCGAGGTGCGCGGGTTACAGGAGCGAGAGCGCCTTGGACACGCCCAGGTCGCGCCCGGTGGCCAGGTCGAGGGCGGTCGGGGGAGCGTGGTGGTCGACCGGCACGCCGATCGTGTCGATGATCTCGCGGTCGGGGCCGGGGTGCCTGACCCTGGGCAGCAGCAGGACGCTGCCGCCGTCGAGGAGGAACGCGTTTGAGGGTGAGCCGTAGCGAGCCGGAGGCGATGGCCTCGACGAAGCCCTGGTTCACCTTCTCCCCGGCGAACGGCGGTATGCCGATGTCGCAGGGTTTGACACCGGCCCTGGCGGCGGGGCTGCCGGGCAGGACGCGGATGACGAACAGCGGCGGCCGGGCCGCCAGGTCGAGTTCCGGGCCCCGGACCGCGGACGCGCCCACGATGCCCGTCCCGACGGGGCCGCCCCCGAGTCCCCGCCGGACCGGACCGGACCCGCCCGCCGTACGGCGTGGCGGGCATGACGGCGGCCCCCGGGGGGACGGCGCCTTCCCGGAGACCTACGGCCAGGAGAGCCGCGACCGGACGCGGGGCTCCGTGGGCGCCTCGCCGAACACCCCCGGACTGGCCTCGCACTCGGCGATGAAGTCACCGGGGTACCCCACCTCGAACCCCGTCGCCGACTCCAGGCGCCGGACCGCCTCCTCGGGGAGGACGACGTCGGCCGCGCCCAGGTTGTCGGTGAGCTGCTCGACGTCCCTCGCGCCGACGATCGGGTGGACGGCGGCCGAACGGGCGCGGGTCCAGGCGATCGCCACCTGGGCCGCCGTGACGCCCAGGTCGCCCGCGACCTCCCGTACAGCACCCGCGACCGCGTGGTCGCGCGCGGTGAGGGAGCCGGGATCGACCCGGGTGGCCCCGCCCGCCTCCGCGGCCGCCCGGCCGGTGAACTTCCCGGACAGCACGCCCCCGGCGAGCGGCCCCCACGCGGCCACGCTCATCCCGAACGCCTCGGCCATCGGCAGCAGCTCCCGCTCGACGTCACGCCTGAGCAGGTTGTACGGCACCTGCAGCCCCGCGAACGGCGTCCAGTCCCGCCACTCCGCCAGGGTGTTGGCGCGGCTGACCAGCCACGCCGGCGCGTTGGAGATGCCCACGTAGAGGATCTTCCCGGCGCGTACGGCGTCGTCCAGTGCCCGCATCGTCTCCTCCACCGGGGTGTGGCGGTCCCACAGGTGCACCCAGTACAGGTCGATGTGGCCGGTCCGCAACCGCCGCAGGCTGCGCTCCAGGGACAGGGTGAGGTTCTTGCGGTGGTTGCCGGCGGCGTTCGGGTCGGTGCGGTCGCGGGAGAGCGTGTACTTGGTGGCGACGACGAAGTGGTCGCGGCGGCCGGTGAGGAGCTCGCCGAGGATCTCCTCGCTCTCGCCGTACGCCGAGGCCGTGTCGATGACGTTGCCCCCGGCCTCGGCGTAGGTGTCGAGCATGGCCCGGTACTCCTGAGGCACGCCGGAGCCGCCGCGCTCGTAGAAGGTCATCGCGCCGAAGAACAGCTCGGACACCCGCAGCCCGGTCCGGCCCAGCGGTCGGTAACGCAAAGAGGATCCTTCCTGGTGGTCGATGTTCGTGAGGGCCGTGCTCAGGGGACGGGTGAACGCCCGCCCGGGCCGTACTTCGCCTCGCACGCGCCGGTGCGGCGCCGAAGCGTGGCGTCGTCACCTACCCTCACGGAGCCGCCTTCCACGACGACCTCGCGGGACCCGTGTTCCCGGAGTCCGGCCGGTGGCCGGTCGGGTACGTGGTCTCGCCGTCGGTGAACGCGCTCATGGGGTCGAGCCTGGCAGCCGGGACCGCGTCCGAGAAGGCCGCGGTGAGACCAGCCCTGACAGGGCCACGATCCCGGCTCCGCGTCCGGACACGACATCCCGGCGCTCGTCCCCCCGCGACCGTGTGCCCCCGGCGCGCGTCCGTCTACAGCGCGTCCGTTCACACCGCGGTCGTCCACAGCGCTTCGTTCACGGCGGCCCCGTCTACGGCGTCCACGTCTGCGGCGTCCACGTCATGGCGGTGGAAGGAGTGGGAGGTGGGCTAGAGCCGCACTTCCTCCGCCCTGCCGGGCGGCAGCCACCGGAACCGGCCGCCGATCTGCTCCGGTGCCCCCAGCAGGTCGTGTTCGATGCCGTCGCGGCCCTGGCGGAAGTGCTGCCATCCCTCGTAGTGCACCGGCAGGATGGTGTGCGGGGTGATGGTCTCGCACAGGCGTACGGCCTGGCGTGCGGTCATGGAGTAGCGCAGCGGTCCGGTGAGGGGGAAGGCGACGGCGCCCAGGTGCAGCAGGACGGTGCCGGGCTGGATCCGGGTGGCGGCTCGGCGCAGGGCGCGGTGGTGGACGGTGTCGCCGGTGATCCACAGGGGGCCGTGTTCCTGGCCGGGCCAGGTGAGGGAGAAGCCGATGACCTGGCC
>NZ_JBEOWK010000052.1:0-23890 GCF_040295985.1 Streptosporangium sp. NPDC002524
GAACCCCGGATCACCGCCAGCACCCGCCGCCCATGACGAACCGCCTGCGACAACCGCTCCAGCACCAGCACCCCCACCCCCTCCGCCCACGCCGCACCATCCGCCGACGCCGAGAACGACTTGCACCGCCCGTCCGCCGACAACGCCCGCTGCCGGGAGAACTCCACGAAGACGTCGGGGGAGGCGATCACCGTGACGCCCCCGGCCAGCGCGAGCGTGCACTCCTCCTGGCGCAGCGCCCGGGTCGCGAGGTGGAGCGCGACCAGGGAGGAGGAGCAGGCGGTGTCGACCGTGATGGACGGCCCCTCCAGGCCGAGCGTGTAGGAGACGCGCCCGGACAGCACGCTCGGCGTGCTGGAGGTGAGCAGGGTGCCCTCGACCGACTCGGGCACCCGGTCGAGGAACCGGTTCGAGTAGAACTCGTACATGCTCCCGGCGTAGACGCCGGTGCGGCTGCCGCGCAGGGTGCCCGGGTCGATACCGGCCCGCTCCAGCGCCTCCCAGCACGACTCCAGGAACAGCCGGTGCTGCGGGTCGGTGGCCAGCGCGTTGCGCGGGCTCATCCCGAAGAAGCTCGCGTCGAACTCCCCCGCGTCGTGCAGGAACCCGCCGTGACGCACGTACGACTTGCCCGACGCCTCGGGGTCGGGGTCATACAGTCCCTCCAGGTCCCACCCGCGGTCATCCGGGAACCCGCTGATCGCGTCCCCGCCGGAGGCCACCAGGTCCCACAACTCCTCCGGGCCCGTCACCCCGCCCGGGAAACGGCAGGCCATCCCGACGATCGCCACCGGCTCGTGCCGGCGGCCCTCCTCGTCGGCGAGCTGCCTGCGGGCCTCCGCCAGATCGACGGTCACCCGCTTGAGGTAGGTACGAAGCTTCTCGTCATTCGCCACTTTCTGGCCTTTCCAGAGACAGCGGGGACGTCATCGCCCGGTTGTCGATGAGGGCGAAGATCTCCTCATCGGAAGCGGAACCGATCTCCTCGACCCCGCTGGAACCGGCGGGGACGACGGAGGGGGTGACGGCGGTGGCGCCGATCCTGGTGAGCGCGCTCTGCAGGATGGCGACGAGCTGGCCGCGGACGGTCTCCGACTCGCCGTTGGCCGCCCGCAGCGCCGACTCCGCCTGGTCCACCGCGTCGCGCAGGGCGTCCTCGGCCGAGGGCGTCTCGGGTGCCAGCGCGGTGAAGAGGTATCCGGCGAGCGCCGTGACGGTGGGGTGGTCGAAGACGAGGGTGGGCGGCAGGCGCAGGCCGGTGTCGGCGTTGAGCCGGTTGCGCAGCTCGACGGCGGTGAGGGAGTCGAAGCCGAGCTCGTTGAAGACCCGGTCCACCTCCACCTGGCCGGGGCTGCCGTGCGCGAGGACGGCGGCGACGTGGCCGCGGACCAGCTCGATCAGGTGGGCGCGGCCCTCGGCCTCGTCCAGCCCCGCCAGCCGGTCGGCCAGCCCGCCGGCGCCCGCGGTGCCGGTGGCGCCGTTGGTCATGCCCCCGGGACTCCCGGCGGCCGTCGTACGGCGGGGGGCGCGGACGAGGCCGCGCAGCATCGGCGGCAGATCCCCCGCCTCGGCCCGGGACCGCAACCCCGCCCCGTCCCAGCGAGCCGCGACCACCAACGGATCGGGACTCGACAGGGCGGCGTCGAACAGCTCCAAACCCTGGTCCACGCTCAGCGGCGCGACCCCGGCCCGCGCCAGCCGCGCCACGTCGGCCTGCGACAAACTCCCCGACATCCCCGAGTCGGTGTCCCACAGGCCCCACGCGATCGACACCCCCGCCAGCCCCAGCTCTCGCCGGTGCGCGGCCAGCGCGTCCAGGAACGCGTTCGCCGCCGCGTAGTTGCCCTGACCCGGGTTGCCCACTACCCCGGCCACGGAGGAGAACAGCACGAACATCGACACCGGGTGCGAGGCCGTCAGCTCGTGCAGGAACCAGGCCGCGTCGGCCTTCGGCGCCAGCACCGCGTCCAGGCGAGCGGCCGACAGTCCCTCGACGAGGGTGTCGTCCAGCACTCCTGCGGTGTGCACGATCCCGCCCAGCTCCACCCCGTCCAGTGCCGAGGCCAGGGCGTCGCGGTCGGACACGTCGCACGCCACCACCCGCACCCGCGCCCCCAGCGCCTCCAGGCCGGCCACCAGCTCACCGGCTCCCGGCGCCTCCGGACCGCGCCGCGAGAGCAGCAGCAGATCCCGTACGCCGTGACCGGTCACCAGCCGCCGCGCCACCAGCGCCCCGAGCCCGCCGGTACCACCGGTGACCAGCACCGTCCCCGACACCACCGAGGGCAGCGCCTCGATCGTGCGGCGAGAGAGCCTGGGCGCCAGCAGGTCCTGTCCGGCGGTGGTGAGCTGGGTCTCGCCCGCGGCGATCGCGGCGGCGAGCCGCTCCCAGCCGGAGAAGCCGGGGGCGACCTCGGCGAGGACGAGCCGGCCGGGGTGCTCCGACTGCGCCGACCGCACCAGCCCCCACACGGCCGCCGTCTCGGGCCCGCCCGGTGGGGTGACGAACACCAGCGTGGACTCGGCGAACCGCTCGTCGGCGAGCCAGCCCTGGGCCAGGTCGAGCACCTCGCGCAGGGCGTCGTGCGCGGCGTACGGGAGGTCGTCGCCGTCGGCGTGGACGGGCGCCAGCACCACGCGCGGGACCCGGCCTGCGCTCATGTCGGCCAGCGAGGCGAGGTCGTAGTGGCGCGGCGCGGCGATCCCCGCCCGCTCCAGCTCGGCGCCCAGCTCGTCGGCCGCCTCGTCGTAGCCGACCAGCGCCCAGTCCCCTGCCTCCGCCTCGGGTACGGGCACGGGCGGTTCGGCCCATTCGAGGGCGTAGGAGACGGGGGTGGGACGGGCGGCGCCCCTGGGCAGGCGGCGCAGTGCCAGCGTCTCGACGGCGGCGATCCGGGTGCCCGCCCCGTCGAACAGGGTGAGCGCGATCCGGTCCGCGCCGAGATCCGTGATGCGGGCGCGCAGCGCCTCCGCGCCGAGCGCGGCCACCCGCACGCCGCTCCAGGAGAACGGCAGCAGCAGCGTGGCCGGGTCGTCGGCCGACTCCAGCACCACCAGGTGCAGCACCGCGTCCAGCAGGGCCGGGTGCAGGACGAACCGGCCGGCGTCGGCGCGTACCCGGTCGGGCGGTGTCACCTCGACGAAGGCGTCGTCGCCCGCGCGCCAGGCGGCCCGCATGCCCTGGAACGCGGGGCCGTAGGCGTACCCCCGCTCGGCGAGCAGCTCGTAGAGCCCGTCCAGGCCGACCGGGGCGCCGTCGGGCGGCCAGGAGGGCAGGCGCTCTGCCGGGTCCTCCGGGGCCGGGCCGAGCAGGCCCGCGGCGTGGCGGGTCCAGGGGGCGTCGGCGTCGCCGGCCGGGCGGGCGTGGACGGCCACGGTGCGGCGGCCCTGCTCGTCCGCGCCGCCCACGGTGACCTGGACGTGGACGCCGCCCGTGGCGGGCAGCGGCAGCGGGGCCTCCAGGGTCAGCTCCTCGACGGCGTCGCAACCGGCCGTGACGGCGGCCCGCAGCGCCAGCTCGACGAAGGCGGTGCCGGGCAGCAGGACGGTGCCGTCCACCTCGTGGTCGGCCAGCCACGGATCGGTGCCTGCGGACAGCCGCCCGGCCAGCAGGAAGCCGCCGTCGGCCGCGAGCGGCAGCGCGGTGCCGAGCAGCGGGTGGCCGGAGCCTCCGGGGCCACCGGCGGGGCCGGGGGCGAGCCAGTGCCGCCGCCGCTCGAAGGGGTAGGCGGGCAGGCCGTCGTGGTGGCGGCCCGCCGGGCCGAGCGCGGCCGCCCAGTCCACGCCGGCGCCGAGCACCCACGCCTGGCCGAGCGCCCTGAGCAGCCGGGGCACGCCGCCGTCGCCGCGCCGCAGCGTGCCCGTGGCGCCTCCGGGGGCGCCGGCCGCCGCCAGCGTGTCCGCGACGTGGCCGGTGAGCACCGGGTGCGGGCTGGCCTCGACGAACACCGGTGTCCCGGTGGCCGCGACCGCCTCGATCGCCTGCTGGAAGCGGACCGGGTTGCGCAGGCTCGTGAACCAGTAGTCGGCCGTCAGCAGGCCGGGGTCGATGAACGCGCCCGCGTAGGAGGAGCAGAACGCCACCTCGGTGTCGCGGGGCCGTATCCCGTCGAGGCTGCGCAGGATCTCCTCGCGCAGCTCCTCGATGTGCGGGGTGTGGGCGGCGTAGCCGATCGCGACCCGGCGGGCCTGGACGCCGTCGCCGCAGGCGGCGGCGCACTCCTCCAGCGCGTCGGCGTCACCCGCGACCACCGTGCTGGACGGGCCGCTGTACACGGCCGGCCACAGGCGACCGGCCCAGGGCCGCAGCAGCTCCCCGGCCTCGGCGGCGGGCAGCGACACGGCGAGCATGCCGCCCTTGTCGCCGAGCCGGGTCAGGGCCCGGCTGCGCAGTGCGACGATCTTGGCGGCGTCCTCCAGGGTGAGCGCCCCGGCGGCGCACGCGGCGGCGATCTCGCCCTGGGAGTGGCCGACGACCGCGGCGGGCTGGACGCCGAGCGAGCGCCACAGCCCGGCCAGCGCGATCATGACGGCGAACAGGACGGGCTGGATGACGTCCGAGCCCTCCAGCGGGGGCGCGCCGTCCCGGCCGCGCAGCACGTCCACGACCGACCATCCGGTGTACGGCAGCAGCGCGCGGTCGCACCGGCCGACCTGGTCGCGGAAGGCGGGGCTGGCGTCGAGGAGGTCGGCGGCCATGCCCGCCCACTGGGAGCCCTGGCCGGGGAAGACGAACACCGGCCGGGCCTCGGCGGGCGCGACCCCGGCGGTGACGGCGGCGTGCGGGGTGCCGGCGGCCACGGCCTCAAGGGCGGCGAGCAGCTCGTCGCGGCCGGTGGCCACCACCACGGCGCGGTGCGCGAAAACGGCCCGCCTGGCCAGCGTCCGCCCGGCGTCGGCGAGCTCGCCGTCCGCGAGCCCGGCGGCGTGCTCGCGCAGCCGGGCCGCCTGGGCGCGCAGCGCGTGCTCGCTCCTGGCCGACACCGTCCACACCACCGGCCCGGCCGCCGTGCCGAGGAGCGGCTCCGGCTCGTCGGGGCGCGCGCCGGTCGGCGGCGCGGCCTCCAGGATGAGGTGCGCGTTCGTGCCGCTGATGCCGAAGCCGGAGACGCCGGCCCTAGACGGCCGGTCCCGCTCCAGCTCGACGCGCTCGGTGAGCAGCCTGACCCCGGCCGAGGCCCAGTCCACGTGCGGCGTCGGGTCGGCGGCGTGCAGGGTGGGCGGCAGGGTGTGGTGCTCCAGCGCCTTCACCATCTTGATCACCCCGGCCACCCCGGCCGCGGCCTGGGTGTGGCCGATGTTGGACTTGAGCGAGCCGAGCCAGACCGGCCGCTCCGGGTCCCGGCCCTCGCCGTACACGGAGATGATCGAGTCCGCCTCGATGGGGTCGCCCAGCCGGGTGCCGGTGCCGTGCGCCTCCACGGCGTCGACCTCGGCGGAGGTGAGCCGGGCGTCGGCCAGCGCCTGCCTGATGACCTCGCGCTGCGCCTGGCCGCTCGGCGCGGTGAGGCCGTTGCTGGCGCCGTCCTGGTTGATCGCGCCGCCGCGCAGCACGGCGAGGACCGGGTGGCCGTTGCGGCGCGCGTCGGAGAGCCGCTCCAGCACGAGCATGCCCGCGCCCTCGGCCCATCCCGTGCCGTCGGCCTGGGCGGAGAACGCCTTGCACCGCCCGTCGGGGGCGAGCCCGCCCTGCCTGCTGAACTCCACGAACATGCCGGGCGTCGACATCACGGTCACGCCGCCCGCGAGCGCGAGCGCGCACTCCCCGCGCCGCAGCGCCCGCATCGCCATGATGATCGAGACGAGCGAGGACGAGCAGGCCGTGTCCGTGGTGATCGCCGGTCCGCGCAGGCCGAGCGTGTACGCGACGCGCCCGGAGACGACGCTGAGCGCGGTGCCGGTGAGCAGGTGGCCGTCGGAGGCGCCGTCGGGCTGGTGCAGCCGTGGCCCGTAGTCCGGGGCCATGGCGCCCACGTAGACGCCGGTGGCCGAGCCCCGCAGGGTGGCCGGGTCGATGCCGGCGCGCTCCACGGCCTCCCAGCAGATCTCCAGGAGCACCCGCTGCTGCGGGTCCATCGCCGTGGCCTCGCGGGGGCTGATCCCGAAGAACGCCGCGTCGAACCGGTCGGCGTCGTGCAGGAACCCGCCGTACCGGGTGTCGCTGGTGCCCGAGCGGCCGCCCGCGAGGAGCGTGTCGAGGTCCCAGCCCCGGTTGGCGGGGAACTCGGTGATCGCGTCGGTGCCGGTGCTGACCAGCCGCCAGAGGTCCTCGGGCGAGGCGACCTCGCCGGGATAGCGGCAGCCCATGCCGACCACCGCGATCGGGTCGTCGTCCACCCTGGTCACGGGGCCGTCGCCGGAGGGGGCCTCCGTACGGTCGCCGCTGAGCAGCGCGTGCAGGTGACCGGCGAGCCGGGCGGGGGTGGGGTGGTCGTACAGCAGCCCGGTGGGCAGGCGCAGCCCGGTGGCGGCGCGCAGCCTGTCGCGCAGCTCGACGGCGGTGGCCGACTCCATGCCGAGGTCCTTGAACGTGCGCTCCGGCTCGACGGCGCCCGTGTCGTCGTAGCCGAGGAGCCGCGCCGTGGCCGCCAGCACCAGCTCGCGCAGCTCGCTGCCCGACCTGGGCGCCGGCGCGTCCGGCGTCCCCGGCGGCTCCTGCGTGCCCGCGTCCGGCGCCTCCGGCCGCGCGGCGCGGGGCGGGGCGGCCGTGGTGTGGCGGCGGCGCTGGAACGGGTAGGTGGGCAGGTCCACCGGCCGCCCTCCGGCGCAGAGCCCGGACCAGTCGACCGGCGCGCCCTGCGCGTACGCCTGGGCGAGCGACCGGGTGAGCCGCTCCGCGCCGCCCTCGCCGCGGCGCAGCGTGGCGGCCACGGCCACGTCCCGGCCGGCGTCCTCCGCGGTCTCCTCCACGCCGGTGACCAGGACCGGGTGCGGGCTGCACTCCACGAACAGCGCGCAGCGTCCCAGGGCGGCCCGTACGGCCTGGTCGAAGCGGACCGGGCGGCGCAGGCTGCGGTACCAGTAGGCGGCGTCGAGCCCGGCCGTGTCCATGAACTCGCCCGTGAGCGTGGAGGCGAACGCCGTCGTGCCGCTCACCGGCCGGATCGGGGCGAGCGCCTCCAGTACCTCCTCGCGCACCGCCTCGACCTCGGGCGAGTGGGAGGCGTAGTTCACCGTGATGATCTTGGTGCGGTGGCCGGGCAGCCGGGCGGCCAGCTCGGCCAGCGCCTCCTTCGGGCCGGAGACCACCAGCGAGCGGGGGCCGTTGAAGGCGGCCACGGACACGCCTTCCGGCAGGACCGGCTCCACCACGTCCAGGGGGGCGGCGACCGACATCATGCCGCCCTTGCCGGTGATTCCGGCGATGGCGCGGCTGCGCAGCGCGACGACCCTGGCGGCGTCGGAGAGGGTGAGCGCGCCGGCGACGGTGGCGGCGGCGATCTCGCCCTGGGAGTGGCCGACGACCACGTCGGGCCGCACGCCGTGGGCCCGCCACGTCTCGGCGAGCGAGACCATGACGGCCCACAGGGCGGGCTGCACCACGTCCACCCGGTCCAGGCCCGGGGCTCCGGGGCGTTCCTTGAGCACGTCCATCAGGGCGTAGTCGGTGAAGGGTTCGAGCGCGGCGGCGCACTCCTCCAGCCGCGCGCCGAACACCGGCGAGGCGGTGATCAGCTCGCGGGCCATCCCCTCCCACTGCGAGCCCTGGCCGGGGAAGACGAAGGCGTATCCCCCGCCGGAGGCGGCGCCGGTGACGACGTCGTCGTGGGGGCGGCCCTCGGCCAGCGCGCGCAGCGCCTCCCGGCGCGTGGCGGGGTCCTGGGCGAGCACCACGGCCCGGCGCTCGAAGGCGGTCCTGGTCACGGCGAGGCTTAACGCCACGTCCACCGGCCGCGCGCCGTCGACGCCCGGGGTGTCGGTGTCGGTGGCGGTGTCGGTGTCGGTGGCAGCGGTGTCGGCGGTGTCGATATCGGTGTCAGCGGTGCCGGTGGGCACGGGGGCGGGGGCGGTGGCGCGGGTCGCGGTGTGGGCGGCGGCGATCGTGTCCAGCCGGCCGGCCTGCTCGCGTACCGCCTCCTCCGTCCGCCCGGACACCACCCAGGGCGCGCCGGCGCCCAGCCCGCCGGCCCGGGGCGTCGCGTCCGGGGCGTCGGCGCCGCCGGGCGGGGGCTCGGCGACGATCAGGTGGCAGTTCGTGCCGCCCATGCCGAAGGAGCTGACGCCCGCCACCAGGCGGCCGCCCTCCGGCCAGGCGCTGCTCTCGCGCACCACCCGCAGGCGCAGGGCGTCCAGGGGGATCCGCGCGGGAGGCGTCTGGAAGTGCAGGCTGGCGGGCAGGCGGCGGTGCTTGACCGCGAGCACCACCTTGAGCAGCCCGGCGATGCCCGCCGCGCCCTCCAGGTGGCCGATGTTCGTCTTGACGGACCCGACCAGCAGCGGCTCCTCGCGCCCGGCCCCGTACGCGGCGCCGAGCGCGGCCGCCTCCACCGGGTCGCCGACCCTGGTGCCCGTGCCGTGCAGCTCGACGTAGCCCACGTCGCCCGGCGCGACCCCGGCCTCGGCGCAGGCGAGCCTGATGACCTCCTCCTGCGCCCGCGCGCTCGGCACGGTCAGCCCCTCGCCGCCGCCGTCGTTGTTGACGGCCCCGCCGAGGATCACCGCGTGCACGCGGTCGCCGTCGGCCAGCGCGTCGGCCAGCCGCTTGAGCACCACGACCGCGCCGCCCTCGCCGCGCACGTACCCGTTGGCCCGCTCGTCGAAGACGTGGCAGCGGCCGTCGGGCGAGAGCGCGCCGAAGGCGCCGATGGCGGCGGTGGTCTCGGCGAGCAGGTTCAGGTTCACCCCGCCGGCCAGCGCCAGGTCGCTCTCGCCGCGCCGCAGGCTCGCCCCGGCCATCTGGACCGCGACGAGCGACGACGACTGGCCCGTGTCGAGGGTGAGGCTGGGCCCGCGCAGCCCGAGCGCGTACGAGATCCGGTTGGCGATCAGCGCCCGGTTGACGCCGGTGTAGGCGTGCCGGCCGGGGCGCGCGGCCCTGTCGCTCAGCGCGGCGTAGTCCTGGGAGATGGCGCCGAGGAAGACTCCGGCGGCGCTGCCGCTCAGCGCGGCGGGCAGGACGCGGGCGTTCTCCAGCGCCTCCCAGCCGAGTTCGAGCGCGAGCCGCTGGTGCGGGTCCATCGCCGCGGCCTCGTTCGGCGAGATGCCGAAGAAGGCCGCGTCGAAGCCGTCGACGTCGGCCAGGAACCCGCCCCGCCGGTACTCGGCGGCGTCCGGCCACCGGCCGGCGGGCGCGTCGGTGACCGCGTCCACGCCCTCGCGCAGCAGCCTCCAGAACGCCGCCGGATCGGCTGCCTGAGGGAGCCTGCACGCCATGCCGACGACGGCGATCGCGTCCGGCCCACCCGTCCCGGCCTGCTGTCTCGACTCACCCATTAATACGCCACCCCAAGCCTCGGGCGCCCATAGGGCACCGTTTATCCGAACGGCTGTGATGCATTTACCGACAGCCGGACGAGTTCGCGGCCATTAGATAATTAATGAGACCCTAATTGCCGGTCCCGGCGGGGCACACGGTCTGCGGACGGCACCTTGTTGCCGCATTTTATTGCCATACCCTCCGGCGGCTCCGAGCCTTGACCCCGGCCTCCGGGTCGGGCATGAATGACGGACGGAGAAATCCGTGGGAGGAGGGGCGCATGCCCGTCGAATCTCCGCTCAGCCACGGCCAGCTCTTCAGCTGGCGCGAGATAGAGCGGTATCCGGAGGACTGGCTGGCCGAGGCGAACCTGTCGGCCACCCTGGACCTGCGCGGCCTGTCCACCGGGCAGGTGACGTCCGCGCTCGAGCGGATCGTCAGGCGGCACGAGGCCCTGCGCACCACCTACGCCCCGGGCGTCCCGGACGCCGCGGGGGTCGCCGTCCCGGTCCAGCACGTCCACGAGGACGTGGAGCCGCCGATCGAGCGGGTCGACCGGATCATCACCGACCCCTCGGAGTACGAGCAGACCAAGGCAGAGCTGGCGGCGCTGCCGTTCCCGATGGCCGGCGACCTCAACTGGCGCGGCCGGATGGTGAGCTCGGGGGGCGCCCCGATGTACCTGTCGCTGACGTTCTCCCATCTGATCGTGGACCTGTGGTCGATCCACCACCTGCTGGACGAGTTCAAGGCCCTGACGTCCGGCGCGCGGGCGGCGGTGCCGGCCGCGCCGCCGTCGCAGCCGCCCCCGCCACCGCCGCGCGAGCTGGCGCGGCGGCAGCGCGAGGCGGCCTGGCGGCCCCGCCAGGAGGGCGCGGAGCGCTACTGGCGGCGCGTGGTGGCCGAGGGGCTCACGGACGGGCTGCCGACGCTGCCCGCGCGGGTCAAGCGCGAGCGGCTGGAGCTGACCCTGCACTCGCGGCGCCTGGGCGGCCTGGCGGCGGAGGCCGCCCGCAAGCACGGCGTCACCGCCCCCGCGCTGGTGATGGCGTTCGTGAGCGCCGGCCTGGCCAGGCATCTCGGCACCGACCGGGTCACGATGAGCCTGATGTCGTCCAACCGGTTCGCCCCGGAGGACCAGCACCTCATCGGCACGATGAACCAGCTCGTCCCCGTCGTCACGGAGGTGGACCGGCGGGCCACCGTCGCCGAGCACATCAAGCGCCTGCACTGGGCGGGCGCCCGCGCCTACCGTCACGGGTCCTACGACATCGACCGGATCGCCGAGGTCGCCGCCGGGCCGGCGCCGGAGCACGGCTGCTGGATCAACCACCTCTTCCGCGCCTGGTTCAACTACGTCCAGGTGGACCGGCGGCCGAGCGACCCGGCCGACCAGACGCCCGCCGAGCTGGCCTGGACGCCCCTCGCCCAGCCGTACGGGCAGGCGTTCCGGGTCCGGGTCGAGGTGCGGGGCGGGCGTACCAGCGTGCTCATGCTGGCCGACCCCGAGGTGCTGCCCGCCCCGGCGATGGTCGACGTCATGCGGACGATCCCGCTGGGGATACAGCTCGCGCTGACCGACCCCGGCCGGGCGTTGAAGGACCTGTGGAGCGCGGGCGAGCAGCTGCCGCCGGCGCTGTTCCCACCCCACCCGCCCGAGCCGCCCCGGTAGCGGCCGGGCCATCATCGTGGAGAGCCCATGGCACGCACCCTCTACCAGTGGTTCGCCGGTTCCGCGGCACGTTTCGGCGATCGGGCCGCCCTGGAGGTGGGCGGCGAGCGGTACGCCTACGACGAGCTGGAGGCGATGTCCGGGCACGTCGCGGCGCGGATCGAGGCCGCCTGCGACGGGCCCCCGGCGCGGGTGGGGCTGTACGCGGGCCGCGGCGTCCTGGCCTACGCCGGGTACCTGGCGATCCAGCGGCTGGGCGCGGCGGCGGTCCCGCTGAACCCGGCCGCGCCGGCCGCGCGCAACCGCCTGGTGGCCGCGTCCGCGCGCCTCGACCTCGTGCTGTCCGACGCCTCCCACGAGCCGCCGGACCTCGCAGGTCCCTCGGGTCCCGGCCCGCGCGTCCTGCGGGTGGACCCGGACGCCCTGCGAACCGTCTCACGGACCGGCGCCGCCCCCCGGGAGGCGGGCGCCGACGACCTGGCCTACGTGCTGTTCACGTCGGGGTCCACCGGCGTCCCCAAGGGGGTGCCGGTGCGCCACCGCAGCGTGGACGCCTACCTGCGGCACGTGATCCCCCGCTACGAGCTCGGCCCCGGTGACCGCGTCTCCCAGACCTTCGACCTGACGTTCGACCTGTCGGTGTTCGACCTGTTCGCCACCTGGGGCAGCGGCGCGACGCTCGTCGTGCCCGGCCGCTACGACCTGCTCAAGCCGGTCGCGTTCGCCGCCAGGGAACGGCTGACCCACTGGTTCTCGGTGCCGTCGGTGGTGTCGGTGGCGATGCGGCTGCGCCGGTTGACGCCCTCGGCGATGCCGTCGCTGCGCTGGAGCCTGTTCTGCGGGGAGCCCCTCACCCTGCGGCAGGCCGACGCCTGGCGGACGGCCGCGCCCGGCAGCGTCCTGGAGAACCTGTACGGCCCGACGGAGCTGACGCTCAGCTGCACCGGGTACCGCCTGCCGGCCGACCGTTCCGACTGGCCCGAGACGGCCAACGGCACGGTGCCGATCGGCCTGCCGTACCCCGGTGTGGAGCACCTGGTGCTCGACGGGGACGGGCGGCCCGCGCGGGAGGGCGAGCTGTGCCTGCGCGGGGTGCAGCGCTTCCCCGGCTACACCGACCCGGAGGTGAACGCGGGCCGGTTCGCCGCCTTCGACGGCGACGCCGCCGTCCCCGCCCCCTCCGTGACGGACGGCACGGCCGCGCCCGAGCTGTGGTACCGCACCGGGGACCGGGTCGCGTGGCGCGACGGGCTGCTGGTGCACCTCGGCCGGCTGGACCAGCAGGTGAAGATCTCGGGCCACCGGGTGGAGCTGGGCGAGGTCGAGTACGCCCTGCGCGGGCAGCCGGGGGTGCGGGAGGCGGTGGTGCTGGCGGTGCCGGGCCCCGACGGCGAGATGGAGCTGACCGCCGCCTGCACCGGCACGGACCTGAACGCGGTGGCCCTGGTCAAGGGCGTCACCCAGGTGTTGCCCGGGTACATGGTGCCCCGCACGGTCACGCCGCTGGCGGAGCTGCCGCTCAACGCCAACGGCAAGGTGGACCGGCGCGCCCTGGCGGGCCTCCTGGGCGGGTGACCCGGCCGGGAGCGTCCGGGAGTCGCGGGACCCGGACGGGTGGCCCGCGCCGGAACGATCGGGGACCGGGCGGGTGACCCTCGTCGGAACGATCGGGCCCCCGGGCGGGTGACGCGCGCCGGAACGATCGGGAGCGGGGCGAGTGGCCCATGGCGAAACGGGTGACCCACGTCAGGAGGTCGGAACGGCCGGGGACCAGGGGCGGGGCCGGAGGCCCGGCAGCCGGGCGGGTGGCCCGTGTCAGAACGGCCAGGATCCAGAACGGCCGGGACCCGGGCGGGCGACCCGCCCCGGAGCCGCCGGGGCCGGGCCGGAGGGCCGGGAGCCGGGCGGGTGGCCCACGCCGGAGCGGATGGCCCGCGTCAGGACGGCCCCGGGACGTCAGAACGGCCGGGGACGGTTCGGGCCGGTCGTCATCAGCGTGGACAGCGCCCCCCACAGCGAGCCGACGGTCGCGAACGTGGCCTCGTCCAGCAGATCGTCGGGCAGCTCGACCGCGTAGCCGTTCTCGATGTCGACGAGCAGGCGCACGACGCCCATCGAGTCGAGCCCGAGCGCGGACAGCTCGTCGCGGGCGGTGAGGCCGCCCGTCTCCGCGTACGGCAAATGCACGCGCAGAATGCTCTGGAACTGATCTGGTATTTCCAGCATCGCGTTACCCCCAATCCAACGGTGAATAGTCTCCGATATTGAGGCTGCCGAATTGCTGGGCACCGGTCAAGGCGACCGGGGAAGGCGCACGTGGCAGCTTATCCCGGGTCGGAACCTGTCATTGGCCGGTGGTTGTGACAGCCGCCGGAAAAGCTGATCCTCGAACGTATTAGGGATTATGCGACGACCGCTAGAGGTGGAACCGTGGAATCCGCGAACCTGTGCTGGGGGCAGCGCTACATGTGGCTGCGGCTCCACCAGCTGCCGCCCGGCCACCAGCGCGAGACACATGTGGTCCTGCGCTTCGACCTGCCCCCGGGGCTCACGGTCGCCGCCTGCCGGACGATGCTCACCCGCCTCACGCGCCGGCACGAGATCCTGCGCACCACCTTCGACCTCGGCCCGGAGCCCGCGCAGCGGGTGCGCCCGGCCGCGCCGCTGCCGGTCACGGTGGCCACCGTCGAGCGGGACGGCACCGCCGCGCCCGCCGAGGTGGTCGAGGAGCTCAGCGGCAGGCCGTTCGACCTCGCCGCAGAGTGGCCGGTCCGGGCCTGCCTGATCACGTCGGGGGACGTGCCGAAACACTGCGTGCTGGTGTTCAACCACCTGGCCGTGGACGTGTGGACGCTCGGCGAGATCAAGCGGGAGCTGCGCACGCAGGGCGTCGCCGCCGCCACCCGCCGCCCGGCGACCGTGCTCCCGGTGCGCTGCCAGCCCTCCGAGCTGACCCGGTACGAGGCGTCGGCCGACGCCGCCATCGTGGCGTCGCGGGCCATGGCGTACTGGCAGGGCGAGGTGGCCCGGCTGCCCGCCGACCCGTTCGCGGCAAGGCGCGGCGCACCGTCGCGACCATCGGCGCCGTCAGCGCCCTCAGCACCGTCGGGACTGTCAGCGCCGTCAGCGCCATCGGGACTGTCGGGGCTGTCAGCGCCGTCAGCGCCGCCGGATCCGCCCGCCCGGCACGCGACGCTGATCTCACCGGCGCTGCTGGGGGCCTCGCGGCGGGTGGCCGCCCGGTACGGCGTGTGGCCGTCGCTGGTGCACGTGGCCGCCTACACCGCGATGATGGCGGCGTACACCGGCCAGGACGACGTCGCGCACCTGGCGTTCGTCAGCAACCGTGAGTCGCACCCCCACCCGGACGTGCTGACGTGCATGTTCTCCCCGATGCTGGTACGGGTCGGCTGCGCGGGCGACCCGTCGTTCGGCGAGCTGCTGCGCCGGGTGTCGGCCGCCTACGAGCGGGCCGGGCAGCACGCGTACGTGCCCTACGACAAGGTCGTCGAGATGGTGTCGCGGGAGGGCTCCCGGCGCGGCGCGGCCGTCCGGCTGGGCTCGGAGATCAACTTCATCAAGCAGCGCACCAAGGACTACGGCGGCCGGCGCACCGCCTTCACCTGGAACCCGGTCCCCGAGTCCTGGGCCCTGCACGACTCCGACACCTACCTGCGCGTGGACGAGTGGCGCGACGCCGTCGCCGTCGCCCTCCACGCCGCCTCGCCGATCATGGACGACGTCGCCGTGGAGCGCTTCCTGCGCGGCATGGAGACGCTGGTGCTCGCGCACGACGACCCCTCGGCCGACCTGCCGCTGAGCGAGGCGGCCCGGCTCGCCGGGTTCGAACCGCCCCGCGGCGTGCCCGTCGCGGCCCCGATCGAGGCCTGGGCCGGCGAGACCGGCCCCGCCACCCTGGCGCTGGCCGACGCCGTGCGGCGAGCGCACGGGTTCGGCGACCTCGACCTGGACCTCTCGAACAGTTACACCCTCGCCGGCGGCCAGGCCCTGCGCATCCCGCAGGTGCTGGCCGAGCTCGCCCTGCGCGGCTGGGAGGGCATCACCCTCAACCAGCTCGCCGGTCCGGCACCGCTGGGCGCGCTGGCCTCCCGGCTGGCCCCGAACCCGCGGAACGCCTCTGCCCAGAACCCCGTGAACTCGGAGTGACGCCATCATGAACAAGACATCCACCGGCCAGGTATCCACATCGCGCCAGCTGGTCGCCTCCGAGCGGGAGCTCCGCGACGCCATAGCCCGGGAACTGCCCGCCGAGGACCTGGGCAACCTGGTCGTCATGGGCGGCCACTTCATGCTGTTCGAGGACGGGACGTCGGGACGGCTCGTCCCCGGCGTCATCGAGGAGCAGGCGGACGAGACCATGCGCCGCCGCATCGCCGGCCGCGTCGGCGTCTTCCCCGGCTACACCTGGGAGCTGTCGGCCGGCCTGCTGCGCGACTACGCCGCGGCCGGGGTGGAGTCCCGGCTGCTCCTGCTCGTCAACGACTGGCAGTACGTGCCGACGGCGGGCCGTCCCGCCCGCGAGCTGCGCGCGGAGTTCTTCGAGGGCTTCACCGCGCTGCCCGCCGCGTACGAGAGGATCCTCCACGAGACCGGGCTGTCGGCCGCGGACGTGCTGCCGAGCAGGAAGCACCCGCTGGCCTTCCCCGAGACCTGGCTGAAGTACCGCTTCCAGAAGGCCGCCGACCGGCTGGTCAAGCAGGGCCGCCTGGAGAAGCGCTACCTCGAGGGCGCGAGCGGTGACAGCGAGGTGGCCTTCCTCGACGCCGACGGCAACTACCGCACGCTGATCAGCTGCGGCATCACCGGCTGCGCCGGCGAGATCACCGAGATGATCGCCGAGGTCTACCGGGCCGGCTACCGGGCGATCCTGATCTTCGCCCCTGGCGAGTGCATGATGCCCGTGCAGACCGGCGTGGACATCGCGCTGAGCCTGTACGACCTGCCGGACATGCGGGTGGTGATCGCCGATCCCGGCGGCAGCGGCGAGATGTCGGCGGAGGAGATCTACGGCAAGCTCGTCACCGTCAGCACGTTCCGGAGCTGACGCCATGAAGAAGATCATCTACCTGGACGGCTGCGCGACGACGCGGGTGGACGACGAGGTGTTCGAGGCGATGCTGCCGTTCCTCAGGGAGGAGTACGGCAACCCGTCGTCCCCGCACGTGCTCGGCAAGCGGGCCAGGCGGGCCGTGGACGTGGCGGCCGCCTCGGTGGCCGTTTTCCTGGGCGTCGACCCGGCCGACGTGATGTTCACCTCCGGCGCGACGGAGAGCAACAACCTGGCGCTGCTCGGCATGTTCGGCCACGACGACCGGGCGCCGGTGAGCGGGGTGTTCTGCCCGACCGACCACAAGTCCTCGCTCGCGATCGGCCGGGCGCTGGCCGCCCGCGGCGTGGACGTGCGGTCGATGCGGGTCGGGCCGGACGGCGCGGTCGACCTGGAGCACCTGACCGGCCTGCTCGACATGGACTCCAGGGTGGCGACCGCCGCCTGGGTCAACAGCGAGATCGGCACCGTGCAGCCGGTTCCGGCGATGGCCGAGCTCTGCCACGAGGTGGGGGCGATGCTGCACGTGGACGCCGCCCAGGCGGCCGGGCGGATCCCGCTGCGCGTGCGGGAGGCCAAGGTCGACACGCTGTCGCTGTCCGGGCACAAGATCCGCGGCCCCAAGGGGGTCGGCGCGCTGTACGTCAGGCCGGAGATCCGCCACCGGCTGCGGCCGGTCATCTTCGGCGGCGGGCAGTACGAGCTGCGCAGCGGGACGATCCCGACCCACCTGGTGGTCGGGCTGGGCAAGGCGTGCGAGCTGGCGCAGATCCGGATGGACGCCGAGCGGCGCAGGGCCGGCGAGCTGCGCGCCACCGCGCTGGACATGCTGCGGGCGGGGCTGCCGGGCGTGCGCGTCAACGGCGATCCCCTCGACGGCGTGCCGCACGTGCTCAACGTGGTCATGCCCGGCGTACGCGGGGAGAGCCTGGTCTCCAGCCTGTCGGCGGTGGCGCTGGCCACCGGGTCGGCGTGCAACTCCGGCTCGCAGGAGCCCTCGCACGTGCTGACCGCCATCGGGCTGAGCGCGGAGGAGGCCAACAGCTCGGTGCGGATCTGCCTGGACGCCCAGATGCCGTTCGAGGACCTGGTGCTCGGCCTGGACCTGATCGTCGAACGGGCCCGCGACCTCGCCGGCGTGGCCGTCGCGACGGGCGGCCACGCCCCTTTCACCCCGTCTTGAGGAACTTCCTGGCCGCTTCCACTCCCGCCTGGAAGCGGCTGGTGGCGTCAAGGTCGCGCATGAGGGTGGCGATGTGCCGCCGGCAGCTGCGCACCGACATGCCGAGCTTCCTGGCCACCACCTCGTCGGTGTAGCCCTTGGCCATGAGCGCGGCGATGGACTGCTGGAGGTCGTCGGCGACGGTCGCGTAGCCGAACTCGACGCCCTCCAGCGGCGTCGCGGTCTCCCACAGGTGGTTGAACATGTCGAGGAAGAACCGGGCGATCCCCTGGTTGCGCACCCGGGCGAGGGTGATGTCGCCGCCCTCCTCGCCGTCGCCGTCGCCGAACAGGGCGACGAGCGACCGGTCGAAGACGATCGCCGAGCGCGGCACGTGGCTGACGGTGTAGACCTCCACCCCGGCGTCGGTGAGCCGCTTCATCGCCAGCCGGGTGGCCACGTCGGCCCGGTTGCGGTGCTGGCAGATGACCCGCACGGTCACGCCCCTGGCGACCAGCACCAGGAACATCTGCGACAGGTCGCCGGCCTCGCCCACCCCGCCCTGCAGGACGAGCAGCTCGTCGCGGCAGGCGTCGCCGGCCGTCTTCAGGAAGCCGCGCACCTCCATGGTCCCCACCAGGTACTCCACGGTGCTGGGCGCGGAGCCGTCGCCGGCCTGGGCGCCGAAGACGCCGACCCGCTCGCGGATCTGGTCGATGAGCTCGCGCCGCCGGTAGATCTCCCGCTCGACGGAGCACACCAGCGAGGCGACCGCGAGGTCGGGGTCGACGGGCACGAACCGCCCGCCCGCGCCGTCGTCGGCGCGCAGCAGCCGGCTCTCCACCAGGTGCCGCACCGCCTCGCTCACCAGGTGGACGTCGATCCCCAGGTCGGCGGCGGCCACTTCGACCGCTCCAATCATTCCCTTGCGGGCGGCGTAGTAGTACACGTCGGTCACGTACTCGTCACCGGACGGCGATCTGCCGGTGAACAGCGTCGTCATGGACATATGGTCACTCCTTACTCACCTGTTCTCGAACCGCTCGGCCACCGAGACGACGTACCGGCCGTAGGCGGACGTACCGAGTTCGGCGCCGAGCCGGTGGCACGTCTCGGCGTCGATGTAGCCCATGCGCAGGGCGATCTCCTCAAGGCAGGCGATCCGCACGCCCTGGCGCTCCTCCATGAGCTGGACGTACTGGCTCGCCTGCAGCAGCGACTCCGGGGTCCCGGCGTCCAGCCACGCGAACCCGCGGCCGAGGTCGACCACCTTCGCCCTGCCCCGCTCCAGGTAGGCGCGGTTGACGTCGGTGATCTCCAGCTCGCCGCGGGCCGACGGGGTGAGGTTCTTGGCGATGTCGACCGCGTCGCCGTCGTACAGGTAGAGGCCGACGATCGCGCGGTTGGAACGGGGGGCGAGCGGCTTCTCCACGATGGACAGCAGCCGGCCGTCCGCGTCGGTCTCGGCGATGCCGTACCGGTGGGGGTCGCCGACCGGGTAGCCGAACAGCACGCAGCCGTCCACCTGCCGGCACTCCTGGCGGAGCAGGTCCTGGAAGGAGTGGCCGTGGAAGACGTTGTCGCCGAGGATGAGCGCGACCGGGTCGCCGCCGATGTGGTCGGCCCCGATCACGAGGGCCTCGGCGATGCCGTTGGGCTCGGGCTGCTCCGCGTAGTCGAGGCGGAGCCCGAGGTGGGAGCCGTCGCCGAGCAGGAGCCGCAGCTGCGGCAGGTCCCGGGGCGTGGTGACGATCAGGATGTCCCTGATGCCGGCCAGCATGAGCACCGACAGCGGGAAGTACACCAGCGGCTTGTCGTTGACCGGCAGGAGCTGCTTGGAGACCGCCAGCGTGGCGGGCAGCAGGCGGGTGCCCCGTCCTCCGGCGAGCAGGATGCCCTTCATCGCGTTCCCTCCTTCCTGCCCGGCGCTCACGCGCGGGCCGGGGTACGACGGCTGAACAGGACCAGGGAGACGGCCAGGAGCAGGGCGGCCATCAGGGCGAGCACGCCGAGCTGGGGCAGCACCGAGGTCAGGCCGGTGCCGGGCTCGGCGAGCGTCAGCAGCGCGTCCATCCCCCAGGCGTGCGGGAAGAGGTGGCCGATGGCGTTGATCACCTCTCCGGAGGACTCGCGCGGCCACAGGCAGCCGCCGAGCATCCCGAGGACCACGCCGAGGGGCGGGCCGATCGCCGGGGCCTGGTCGGGCGAGCGCAGCAGGGTGCCGACGAGGAGCGCGGCCCCGGTCGCGACGAGCGAGAACACGACCACGACGGCGGTCACGCCGAGCGGGTCGCCCCACGACACGCCGAACACCAGCGTGCTGACCACCATGATGAGCGCGGCCTGCGCGAGCGCGACGAGCAGGCGGCTCAGCGCCTCGCCGAGCAGCACCGACCGGCGCCGCACGGGCGCGGTGAGCGCGCGCTGCAGCATGCCCAGCCTGCGGCTCTCCACCAGGGCGGCCGCCACGGCCATCGAGTTGATGAAGGTGAACAGCAGCAGGTTCGCCGGGGCCGTGTACGCGAAGCCGCGCGGGTCGGCGCCGCCGCCCGCGGCCGAGCCGGTCACGCCGACGCGGCCCGACTCGGCCTGCGCCCGGCGTACGTACTCGGCGGCCTGCGCAGGAGTGGCGCCCGCGGCCTCGGCGGCCCGGGTGGCCTCCAGGACGGCGGCGACCTTGGCGACCGCGCCGTCGATGGCGCCGCGGGCGGCCAGGCCGCTGCCGTTGGTCTGGGTCACGACGAGGTCCAGGCGGCTCGCGCCGGGCGCGATGACCAGCCCGGCGGCGAGCGAGCCGGCCCGCACGCCGGAGCGTACGTCCGCGGCCGCGTCCATCGGCAGCACCTCCAGGTCGGGGTGTTTGCGCAGCTCGGCGAGGAGGGAGGCGGTGAGGGCGTCGGAGCCGGGGGCGACGACGCCGACGGGGAGCCGGGAGGAGCCCGCGGTGCCGCCGCCGAGCGCCATGCCGACGAACAGGATGGACACGAACGGCATCACGACCATGAAGAACAGGCCGACGCGGTCGCGGGTGTGCCTGCGCAGGTTGGCCGCCACCAGCGCGGCCACCGGCCTCGGCCGGAGGGTCTCGGCCGACACCGGCCTCGGGCGGGAGGGCTCAGCGGCCACCGGCTCTGTCAGCGGCTCCGTCTCCGTCTCCGTCATCGGCTTCGGGTGGAGGGTCGCGACGGCCACCGGCTCTGCCGGCGGCTCGGTCACCGGCTCGGTCACCGGCCTCGGGCGGCGGGTCACAGCAGCATCCCCTTCCTGAGGCCGAGGACGGCCAGGCCGCCCGCGACGAGCGTGATCGCCAGCAGGACGCCGATCGGGCCCGCGACGGCGGCCACGCCCGTGCCGGACCCGGCCAGCTCCGCCAGCGCCGTGGCGGTCCAGCCGTTCGGCGTCAGCAGCGCCACCGTCTGCAGCGGGCCGGGAAGGCTGTGCAGCGGTACGAGGCTGCCGCCGAGGAACGCCATCACGAACGAGACGACCATGGTCACCCCGTCGGCCTGGGCGTCGGTCCTGACCCGGGCGGCCACCAGCATGGTGATCGCGGCGGCGGCCAGCACGTGGGCGGTCAGCACGGCGAGCACCGCGAGCGGGTCGCCCCAGCTGGAGCCGAAGATGAGCGTGCCGGAGAGCCAGGTGGCGCACACGCTGACCATGGCCAGCGCGAACCCGACCACGGCCTTGCCCGCGACCGGGACCCAGGCGGACAGCGGCCCGGCCCGCATCCGGTCGAGGGTGCCGAGCTTGCGCTCGGTGAGCAGGCTCCGGAACGACGCGCCGACGACGAAGAAGGCGAACAGCGCCGCCATGCCGGAGCCGTAGTAGACCGCGAGGTCCACCTTGCCGCCGGCCAGCGGGTCGCCGGTGAGGGTGAGCGCGGGCCCGGCGGCGCCGTTGCGCTCCACCAGCTCCTTGACGCGGTCCCCGGGCGTCCCGGCGAGCAGGGCCGCGCGCACCGCCAGCGTCCTGGCGTCCACGACCGCCGAGATCCGGTCCACGACGGCGCTCGCGACTACGCCCGCCAGCGGCGACCGGGGCGAGGTCAGGACGGTGACGTCGCCGCCCTCCCCCGCGCCGACGCTGCGGGTGAACCCGGCGGGGAAGACGATGGCCGCGCCGATCTCCTCGGCGTCGAGCGCCCGCCGCGCCTCCCGGTCGCCCGGCAGGTCGCGCAGCGTCACACTGCCCTTCAGCTCCTCGTCGGCCGTCACCTCGCGCCGTACGCTGGCGGGGAACTCGCCGCCGTCCAGGTCCACGAAGCCGATCGTGGCGCGCAGCGGCGGGTCGTCGCCGCCCAGGGCCAGGCCGAACAGGGTGGCCAGGGTCACCGGCACGATGAGCGCGATGACGATCGCGGTGCCGTCGCGCAGCCGGGTGCGCAGTTCGAGTGCGCTCACCGTGAGCATGGCTCGCCACATGGTCAGTCCCGCAGGGTGGTGCCGGTGAGGTGCAGGAAGGTCGCCTCGAGGTTGGGCTCGATGACCTGGGCGGCTGTCACGACGGCGTGTCCCTCCACGGCGGTGATGAGCGAAGGCAGCAGGTACCTGCCGCCGTCCGCCATCAGGCGTACGGACGCGGTCCCGGTCCTGGCGGCCTCGGTCACGCCCTCCACGGCGCGAAGCTTGGCGAAGGCGGTCTCGACGTCGCCGTCGAGCACGAGCTCGACGGTGTCGGCGCCGCCGACCAGGGCGACCAGCTCGCGGCGGGTGCCGTCGGCGACGATGCGGCCCCGGTCGATGATCGCCACCCGGTCGCAGACCCGCTCGACCTCCTCCATGTAGTGGGAGGTGTACAGCAGGGACATGCCGTCGGCGACCAGGCGTTCCAGGCCGTCGAGGATGGCGTGGCGGCTCTGCGGGTCCACGCCCACGGTGGGCTCGTCGAGGATGAGCACCTCGGGGTGGTGCAGCAGGGCGGCCCCGATGTTGATGCGCCGCCTCATGCCCCCCGAGTAGGTGCCGAGCTTGCCGTCGGCCCGGTCGGAGAGGCCGATCAGGTCGAGCACCTCGTCGATGCGCGCGGCGAGTGACCGGCGGCGCAGGCCGAAGATCCGGCCGAAGAAGCGCAGGTTCTCCCTGCCGGTCAGATCGGGGTAGAGGGCGATCTCCTGCGGCACGTAGCCGATCCTGGACTTGGCGCGCAGCGGCTCGCCCGCCAGGTCGACGCCGCCGACCGTCACGGTGCCCGCGTCCGGCCGTACCAGCCCCACCAGCATGGAGATCGTGGTGGTCTTCCCCGCGCCGTTGGGGCCGAGCAGGCCGTACGCCTGGCCGGGGGCGATGGAGAAGCCGACGTCGTGCACGGCGACCAGGTCGCCGTACCGCTTGCCGAGGCCCCGGCAGGACAGGGCGGCCGTCATCGCCGCCACCCCGGCACTTCCGGCGGGTCGCCCTTGGCGGCGGTGTTGGCCGCGAACACCTGGCGGGCGGGGTCGGCGCCGAGCTGGTAGTCCAGCGGGGTGTTGCCGGCGACCCGGTTCCACAGCACGTGGCAGTCGAGGACGTCGCCGCCGCCGAAGTCCTTGGAGGAGCCCATCACGAACCCCGCGCCCATGACCGACTCGCCTCCGGGGTGGTTGTCGTGGATGTGGTTGTTCACGACGGCCACCCGCTCGGTGCCGATCAGGGCGAGGCCGACGCCCGAGATCGGCGGGCCGGCCGCGCCCAGCCCGTCGGGCTCGGCGCCGGCGGCCAGCACGTTGCCGTACAGGTCGTTCCCGGCCACCAGGCAGTCCCGTACGCCGCCCTCGGGCTCGCCCTCGTACACCTGGTTGAGCATCAGGACGCCGATCGCGTTGCCGTGGCAGGTGTTGCCCACCACCCTGGCCCGCGAGGAGTTGTCCACGAAGACACCGAAGGCGTTGGCGGTGCACTCGTTGCCGGTGATCTCCGCGTCGGAGCGCGGGCAGAAGCTCAGGGCGACGCCGCCGTACTGGCTGCCCGAGGCGCGGCAGTCCACCACCCGGCAGCCGGTGGACTCGCGCAGGTAGATCCCCCAGACGGCGTTGCCGCGCGCCTCGACCTCCCGCACGGTCACGCCGGCGGCCGAGTGGGCGTAGACGCCGGCGCCGGAGAAGCCCCGCACCGTCAGCGCCTCCACGCGCACGTCGCCCACGGCCTCCCCGTGCACGGTGAGGCCGCTGACCACGTCGTCGGCGGCGTCGTGCAGCCGGGGGACGTCGAGCGGGCCGCCGCCGCCCGGCACCAGCACCGTGCGCCCGGCACCGGCGCCGGTCAGCGTCACGCCGGGATGCCTGATCCACACGCTCTGGGCGTACGTCCCCTCGTCCAGCAGGATCCGCGCTCCGGGGCCGCTCTCGTCCAGCGCCCGCTGGATCGACTCCCCCGGCCGGACCGTTCTCGTCTCGGACATCAGCTCCCCTTCCCCTGCTCGCCCTGCTTCCCCCGCGGGACCGGCGCGCCCGCGTAGACGTCCGCGTAGACGATCGCCAGCGACACGAGCACCCCGCCGCCCTCGCCCCAGCGGGCGGCGGCGGCGACCGTTCCCGGCGCGCCGCGGGACACACGCGCCAGCCCCGAGGCCGCGCCGTCCCCCCCGTCAACCATC
>NZ_JBEOWK010000053.1:0-23197 GCF_040295985.1 Streptosporangium sp. NPDC002524
GCTCACCCCCGCCGGCCGCCCCCCCCCGCCCCCCGCCCCCCCCGCCCGGCGCCCCCCCCCCCGGGGGCGCCCCCGCACGGCCGGGCCCCCCGGGAACGGAGGTTCCCGGGGCCCGCGCCGTGTGGCTCCCCGGCCGAGGCGATCGAATCGGTCGAGGCGGTCGAGGCGGTCGAGGTGGTCGCGAATCAGTCGAGGTAGTCGCGAAGCATCTGCGCCCTCGTCGGGTGCCTGAGCTTGGCGAGGGTCTTCGACTCGATCTGCCGGATGCGCTCGCGCGTCACGCCGAACTCCCTGCCGACCTCCTCCAGGGTCCGGGGATGCCCGTCCGCGAGCCCGAAGCGCAGCTGGATGATGCGCTGCTCGCGATCGGAGAGGGTCGCGAGGATGTCGTCGAGCTGGTCCTGCAGCATGATGAAGGCCGCCGCCTCCATCGGCACCACCGCGTCGGCGTCCTCGATGAAGTCTCCGAGGTCGGAGTCCTCCTCGCCGATCGGCGACTGGAGGGAGACCGGCTCCTGGGCGATCCGCTGGATCTCGATCACCCGGTCGATCGGCAGGTCCATCTCCATCGCGATCTCCTCGGGCGCGGGCTCGCGGCCGAGATCCTGGTGGAGCTGGCGCTGGACCCGGACCAGCTTGTTGATCGTCTCGACCATGTGCACCGGAATCCGAATGGTGCGCGCCTGGTCCGCGATGGCCCTGGTGATCGCCTGGCGAATCCACCAGGTGGCATATGTGGAGAACTTGTAGCCCTTGGTGTAGTCGAATTTCTCGACCGCCCGGATGAGCCCGAGGTTGCCCTCCTGGATGAGATCCAGGAACAGCATCCCGCGTCCCACATATCTTTTGGCGATTGACACGACGAGCCGCAGATTGGCCTCGATCAGCCGCTGCTTGGCCCGCGTGCCCTGCCAGGCGAGCTCCTTGAACTCCGGGAACACCATGCGCGATACGACGCTGGTCAGCTTGTCCTCGGCGAACAGGCCCGCCTCGATGGACTTGGCGAGCTCCACCTCCTCCTCGGCCGTGAGCAGGGGCACGCGACCGATCTCCCGCAGGTAGATGCGAACGAGATCGCTGGTCGGGGCCCTTTTTCCGACATCCTCCTCATCGGCCCGGGCGGGCTCCTCGTCGCCCTGGGGCTCGAGGACCTCCACTCCGTTCTCGGCGAGCATGCGGACGACGCGTTCGAGCGCGTCGGACGGCAGCTCGGACTTGTCGAGAGCTGCGGCGACGTCGTCGACCGTGACGCTTCCGCGCTCTCTTCCCTTCGTGACGAGGTCGGCCACCTGGTCTACCGATGGCGGCCCACTTGGCAGCACCGATGCACCCACGGGAGACAGTCTGCTGTATTGGGTCCCCTAAATGGCAGACCTATTTTTGTCACCGGAGGTAAGGCCTCGATCATTATCGGATCGAGACCTTATTCGGGTTTGGTGGAATCGCCCCCCGGATATTAATGCCATTTACGCCGTCAGCTCCCGGCGGCGCGATCCTTGAGCACCCGCCGTTGCTGTTCCAGCGCGACCAGCTCGCCGAACAGCCGGTTGTACTCCTGCTGCTCGTCGACCGGGTTCGTCCGCTGCATCCTCGACTTGAGCCGCTCGATGGCCCGCGCCACCGAGACGAGCTCCAGGGCCGCCAGCATCGCCGAGGCGTAGCGCTCCTCGTTCGCCAGGTCGGCCCGCAGCTCCTCCACGGCGAACCGGGTGACGACCCCGCGCAGGGCGTCCTCGGCGCCGCCGAGCAGCAGGTCGACCCACTCGCGCCCGCCCTGCCCCGCCGTGGCGGTGCCGCCGGAGCCGACGATCAGCCGGTAGAGGGCCGCGTGCTCGGGGAGCGTGAACGCCTCCTCCCCCAGCGCCTCGAAGCCCGGACCGAGCAGCGCGGGACGCTGCACGGCCAGCCGCAGCACCTCCGCCTCGGTCCGCACGCCGGGGTCGGTGAGGTCGGCGACCTTGCGCGGCCCCGCGGGCCGCTGGGCGCGCGGCTGGGCCGCCGCGGAGACCTCGGTGATCCGGTCGAGGACGAAGCGCTCGTTGTTGAAGCCCAGCCACCGGTCGAGGTCGACGGCGTACAGCTGGCGCAGGGACCTGTCCTTGATGCCGGCCACGATCGGGGCGGCGGCGTCGAGGGCGGAGAGCCGCCCCTCGTTGGTGCTCACGTCGTAGCGGGAGATCACGCTGCGGATGGCGAACGCGAACAGCGGCTCGCGCCCGGCGATCAGGTCGCGCACGGCCGCCTCGCCCTGCCTGACGCGCAGGTCGCACGGGTCGAGGCCGTCGGCCTGCACGGCGACGAAGGTCTGGGTGACGAACTTCTGCTCGTCGGCGAAGGCGCGCAGGGCCGCCTTCTGGCCCGCCGCGTCGCCGTCGAAGGTGAAGACCACCTCGCCGTGCGACCCCGACTGGTCGAGCAGCAGCCGCCTGAGCACCTTGATGTGCTCCTCGCCGAACGCGGTGCCGCAGGTGGCGACCGCCGTCGGCACGCCCGACAGGTGGCAGGCCATCACGTCGGTGTAGCCCTCGACGATGACGGCCTGGGAGCGCTTGGAGATCTCGCGCTTGGCCAGGTCGACGCCGTAGAGGACCTCGCTCTTCTTGTAGAGGGGGCTCTCGGGGGTGTTCAGGTATTTCGGGCCGTCTTCGGCGTCGTTCAGCTTCCGGGCGCCGAACCCGATGACGTCGCCGGTTATGTCGCGGATGGGCCAGACCAGCCGTCCCCTGAAGCGGTCGATCGGGCCGCGCCGCCCCTCCTTGGCCAGCCCGCCCTTGATGAGCTCCGCGCTGGTGAAGCCGCGGCCCATCAGGTGCCGCGAGAGGGCCTCCCACTCGGCCGGGGCGTATCCGACGCCGAAGCGCTCGGCGTCGACCCGCTCGAACCCGCGCTCCGACAGGAATCTGCGCCCGATCGCGGCGTCGGGGGCGGACAGCTTCGAGACGTAGAACTCCGCCGCCGCCCTGTGGGCCTCGATCAGGCGGATGCGCTCGCCCTGCTCGCGCCCGGGGACGTAGCCGCCCTGCTCGTAGCGGAGCTGGACGCCCGCCCGGTTGGCCAGCCGCTCGACCGCCTCGCCGAACGACAGGTGCTCCAGGCGCCGGACGAAGGTGATGACGTCACCGCCCTCGGCGCAGCCGAAGCAGTACCAGTATCCCCGGGTGGGGGTCACGTTGAAGGACGGGCTCTTCTCCTCATGGAAGGGGCAGAGCCCTTTCAGGTTGCCGCCGCCCGCGTTGCGGAGCTGGATGTGCTCGCCCACGATGTCGGCGATCGGTGAACGCTCTCGTACGAGCGCGATGTCCTCGTCACTGATCCGGCCTGCCACGCCGCGAGTCTAGTCCGGCCCTCCGACAGGTAGGGGCGGCGAGTGCGCCCGTCCCCGTGCCGATCTTCCGGCAGGCCGGGACACCACTGCCGGGACGGGAGGGACAGGAGGAACGATGACTTTCCCGAAGTGGTCGTGACCAACCAGGGCGTCGGTTACAAAGGTAAAGGCGGATTCTCGATAATGTACGCGGGTGGAGATCATGCGATCGGGGCATATAGCACGATTGGCCGCTGTGACCGGTGCCGTACTCGTCACCGGAGCCTGCGCGTCACCCGGCGGGGTGGCGGGCATCGGCACGGCGGTCCCGACCCCCGGGGCGGAGTCCGCGGCCGGGTCCCCGGCCTCGTCGGTCACCGCGACCATTCCCGAGGCGACCCCGACCCCCGTCCCCCGGACGGCGGTGGACCGTCCCAAGGCCGATCCCCCGGTGCGGGTCCCGCCGCCGAAGGTCTCCAAGCACACCTACGTCTTCCCGGTGAAGGGCTGCTCGGTCACCTACGAGAGCAGGCTCCTGGTGCTGCCCAAGACCACGATCTGGGCGGGCAAGGGCTGCTCGTTCGTCTCGCCGGTGGACGGCGTGGTCGACGAGGTCAACACCAAGAACCGGTGGAAGCCCTCCACCGACCGCGGCGCCGACCGCGAGGGCCGGTTCGTCACGGTCATCGGTGACGACGGCGTGCGCTACCTCGGCGGCCACCTGGACAAGGTCGCCCTGGGGATCCGGCCGGGGCTGCGCGTCGGCGCCGGTCAGGTCCTGGGCCAGGTCGGCAACTCGGGCAACGCCCGCTCGACCGCGAGCAACCTCTACTTCGCGATCTCCTGGAAGACCTCCCCCTCGATGTGGTGGGTGCGCCGGGGCATGGTCAAGCCCTGGGAGTACCTGGACGCCTGGCTGAAGGGGAACCCCACGCTCTCCCCCCGGGAGGAGATGCGGGCCGTGCTGAGCCGGACCGGCGCCGCCCCCCGGTGCTTCACCCTGTGCGCGTCGAAACCGCAGCCGACGAAGAAGCCGACCCGGAAGCCGGAGCCGGAGGAGCCGGTGCAGATCCCGCTCGGCACCAGCACCCCGGCCGCGGGAACGTGACACGACGGCTCCGACAGCCCCGGCAGCCCTGAGAGCCCCCGGGGGCGGCCCGTCAGCGGCTCGTCAGGGTGCGGTGCCAGGCGACCGCGGAGGTGTCGGTGAGCGACGCGATCTGGTCGACGACCACGCGGAGCCGCCCGGCGTCGCCACCGGCCCTGGTGAAGGCGAGCCTGAACGCGGGCTCCAGGGTGCCGGGGGCGCCCAGCATGATGTGGTGGGCCAGGTCGTGGATCAGCTCGCGCTGCCTGGCCTGGTTGGCGTTGTGCGCGTCGCTCGCCATCACGTAGTGGGCCGTGACCCCCTTGAGCAGCGCGCACTCCAGCCGGGTGGCCCTGGGCACGATCAGGTCGGCGCTGTAGCGACCGGCCGCCGGTCCGTACGCCTCGCGGGTGGCGACCTCCGCCGACTTGCAGAAGTGGCCGATGAGCGAGCTGGTGAGCCCCTTGATCGCGGCGAGGTCGGCGAGCGAGCGGTCGAAGTGGCGGGGCCAGAGCGGCTGGGTGATCAGGCGTCCGAAGAGGTCCTCCAGCTCGCCGGGCTCGGCGTCGGGAACGTACCACTCGCGGGTGGTCGCGCAGACCTCGCGGCGCTCGGCCGGATCGCGCATCGCCTCCAGCACCACGCCGCCGGAGTGCAGGGCGTCCTCCAGGTCGTGCACGGAGTAGGCGACGTCGTCGGCCCAGTCCATGATCTGGGCCTCGAAGCTGACCTGTCCCTCCGGCGCGCCCTCCCTGATCCACCCGAAGACCGGCAGGTCGTCGTCGTAGGCGCAGTACTTGGCGCCCCTCTCGCGGGTCCACGGGTATTTGAGGGCGGCGTCCAGGGAGCCGCGGGTGAGGTTGAGCCCGGCGCTGCGGCCGTCCTCGGTGACGACCTTGGCCTCCAGCCGGGTCAGCAGGCGCAGGCTCTGCGCGTTGCCCTCGAAGCCCCCGCACGCGGCGGCGACCTCGTTGAGCGCCGTCTCCCCGTTGTGGCCGAACGGCGGGTGGCCGAGGTCGTGGGCCAGGCAGGCGGTCTCCATCAGGTCGGGGTTGCGGCCGAGGGTCTCTCCCATCTCGCGGCCGATCTGCGCGCACTCCAGGGAGTGGGTGAGGCGGGTGCGGGGGATGTGCTGGCCGCTGCCGAAGGTCTCCCCCGGGCCGACGACCTGGGTCTTGGCGGCGAGGCGGCGGAGCCCGGCGCTGTGCAGCACCCGTGCCCGATCGCGCTCGAACGGGCCTCGGCCGGGGTTGCCGGGCGGTTCCGGCACCCACCTGGCCTGATCGTGTTCGTCATAGCCGTGCATAAGTGCCCTGATTTTATCCGCGAAAGGGCCCTGCCATGCCGAACGGCGAGAAAACACCTGGTTATCGGGTACGCGCCGCCGTTCCTCACCCGTACGCGCGGCGTAATCGGGTGAGGAACGGAGCTCGGCGTTCCTCGCCGGGCGGGCGGCGGGGTCAGCGGGTGTCGGAGTCGCCGCACACCAGGGTGGCGCGGGCGGCCTCCAGCCGGGCGACCGGGATGCGGAACGGCGAGCAGGACACGTAGTCGAGACCGGCCTGGTGGCAGAAGTGGATCGAGTCCGGGTCGCCGCCGTGCTCGCCGCAGATGCCCAGCTTCAGGTCGGGACGGGTCGCGCGGCCCCGCTCGACGGCGATCTCCACGAGCCGGCCGACGCCGTCGCGGTCCAGGGTCTCGAACGGGGAGACACCGAAGACGCCCAGCTCCAGGTACTTGGTGAAGAAGGCGGCTTCGACGTCGTCCCGGGAGAAGCCCCAGGTCATCTGGGTCAGGTCGTTGGTGCCGAAGGAGAAGAACTGGGCGGCCTCGGCGATCTGCCCGGCGGTGAGCGCCGCGCGAGGCACCTCGATCATCGTGCCGATCAGCGCGTCGACGCCGGTCTCCTCCAGGATCCGCCGCGCCTCGTCCTTGACGTGCTCCAGCTCCTGGACGGCGGCCACCAGCGGGATCATGATCTCCGGGCGGCTGCCCGGCACCGCCTTGGCCGCCGCCGCGATCGCCCGGACCTGCATGGCGAACACGCCGGGGATGACCAGGCCGAGCCGCACGCCGCGCAGGCCCAGCATCGGGTTCTCCTCGTGGAGCCGCTTGAGCGCGACCAGGAGCCTGCGGTCCTTCTCCTCCACCGCGTCACCGGCGAGGGCGACCTTCACCGACAGCTCGGTGAAGTCGGGCAGGAACTCGTGCAGCGGCGGGTCGATGAGGCGGATCGTGACGGGCATGCCCTCCATCGCCTGGAAGATCTTCGTGAAGTCGGCCCGCTGCAGCGGCTCCAGCGCGGCCAGCGCCCGGTCGCGCTCCTCGGCGGAGGTGGCGAGCACCAGGTCCTCGACCAGGCCCCGGCGGTCGCCGAGGAACATGTGCTCGGTGCGGCAGAGCCCGATGCCCTGGGCGCCGAACCTGCGCGCCCTGGCGGAGTCCTCGCCGGTGTCGGCGTTGGCGCGCACGTCCATCCGGCGTACCTCGTCGGCGTGGGACATGATCCGGTGCACGGCGCGGACGAGCTCGTCGTCCCGGTCGCCCGAGCCCTCGAAGTACTCCACGACCGGGGAGGGGACCACGGGCACCTCGCCGAGGTAGACGGCTCCGCTGGTGCCGTCGATGGAGATGACGTCCCCCTCGGAGACCACGAGGCCGGAGGCCGTGGTGAACGCGCGGTCGGCGGCGGAGACCTCCAGCTCCTCGGCGCCGCAGACACAGGTCTTGCCCATGCCCCTGGCGACCACGGCGGCGTGCGAGGTCTTGCCCCCGCGGCTCGTCAGCACGCCCTGGGCGGCGATCATCCCGGCCAGGTCGTCGGGGTTGGTCTCGCGGCGGACCAGGATGACGGCCTCACCGCTCTCGGCGAGCTCGACGGCCCTGGGCGTGGAGAAGACGGCCCTGCCGACGGCCGCGCCCGGCGAGGCGTTCATCCCCCTGGCGATCACCTTGCTCCCGGCGTCCTCGGCGAACCGGGGGAACATGAGCTGGGCGAGCTGGTCGCCGGTCACCCGGGTCACGGCCTCGTCGAGGTCGATCACGCCCTGGTCGACGAGCTGCACGGCGATGCGGAACGCGGCGCCCGGGGTCCGCTTGCCCACCCGGGTCTGGAGCATCCAGAGCTTGCCGCGCTCGACCGTGAACTCGATGTCGCACAGGTCGCGGTAGTGGTCCTCCAGCGTCTTCATGGTCCGCATGAGCTCGTCGTAGACGGGCTTGTCGATGCCCTCCAGCTCCTGCAGCCGCATGGTGTTGCGGATGCCCGCGACCACGTCCTCGCCCTGGGCGTTCTGCAGGTAGTCGCCGTACACGCCCTGCTGGCCGCTGCCGGGGTCGCGGGTGAAGGCCACGCCGGTGCCGGAGTCCATGCCGCAGTTGCCGAAGACCATCGAGCAGACGCTGACCGCCGTGCCCAGGTCGGCCGGGATGCGCTCCTGGCGGCGGTACAGGACCGCGCGCGGGGCGTTCCACGACGCGAACACGGCCTCCACCGCCATGCGCATCTGCTCGTACGGGTCGGCGGGGAAGTCCTCGCCCGTCCTGTCGCGCACGATCTCCTTGTACGTCGCGACCAGCCGCTTGAAGTCGGCCGCCTCCAGCTCCAGGTCGTCGCGGCCGTCCTTGAGCTCCTCCAGCGCGTCGTCGAAGAGCTCGCCGTCGATGTCCTGGACGGTCTTGCCGAACATCTGGATGAGGCGCCGGTAGGAGTCCCAGGCGAAGCGCTCGTTGCCGCCCGCCTGCTTGGCGAGCCCGTGCACCGAGTCGTCGTTGAGCCCGATGTTGAGGACGGTCTCCATCATGCCGGGCATGGAGAACGCCGCCCCGGAGCGCACGCTCACCAGGAGCGGGTCGTCGGCCTGGCCCAGCCGGCGGCCCATCGTGGTCTCCAGGGCGGACAGGTGCCCGGAGACCTCCTCCTGCATCCCCTCGGGCGGGACCCCGTCCGCGAGGAAGCTGCGGCACGCCTCGGTGGTGATGGTGAAGCCGGGGGGCACCGGCAGCCCGAGGTTGGTCATCTCGGCGAGGTTCGCCCCCTTGCCACCGAGCAGGTCCCTGAGATCTTTGTTGCCCTCGGTGAAGTCGTAAACGTACTTCGGCACGGTTGCTCCTTCTGCGACTTCAATCGGCGTCTGGTTCCGCCTCTCTCCGGACTCTACCGACGAACACGGCGACGAAACGGCACTCACCACACGGAACAGCATCATCGCAGCTCAAAGCGGGCAAACCGGTCTAATCCAATTCAAATCCAGCCCAAATGCGCGAGGATATCGATCACTCTGAAAATTGGTTTACACCAATTGGTATAAACCAATTTCCCGCGCATTCAAACCCGTTCACGGCCGGTTCAGCGGCCCGCCAGACCGGCCTCGGCGAGAGGATTCAGGTCGGGAACCTCCCCCTCCGCCGGGCCCTCGCCGGACGGCAGCCACAGCACGAACACGCTTCCCTCGCCCAGCCGGGAGAACAGGCGCACGTGCCCGCCGTGCGACTCCACGATCTGCCGGACGATCGCCAGGCCCAGCCCGCTGTGCCGATCGCGCCGGCCGGTCTGCCCGCTGGTCTGGCCGCTGGTGTGACCACTGGCCTGGCCGCCGGTCTGGCCACTGGTCTGGCCACTGGTCTGGCCGCTGGCCTGCGCGCTGGTCTGGCCGTTGACCTGGCCGCGCCAGAACCGGTCGAACACCCGCGCGTGGTCGTCCTCGGGCACCCCGGGCCCGGCGTCGCGCACCGCCACCCAGATCCAGCCCCCGGTACGGCCCGCCGCCACGACGACCTCGCTCCCGCCGGGCGCGAGCCGTACCGCGTTGGAGAGCAGGTTGCCCACGGCCCGGCGCAGGGCGTCGTGGTCGCCCACCCCGCGCAGCCCGGCGGGCAGCGACCGGCGGATCGACAGCCCGCGTCCGGCCGCGAGCGCGGTGAACTCCTCGGCCGCCTCGGCGGCCAGCGCCCCCACGTCCACCTCGGTGTCGGCCAGCGCGGGCGCGGACCGGCGCGCGGTCGCGAGCAGGTCCTCGACCAGGCGGGTCATCCGGGTGGTGGCCCGGTCCACGATGGCCACCGCGCGCATCCGCTCCTCCTCGGTGCTGTCGGGCGAGGCGAGGACCGCGTCCACGTTGGCCCGGATGATGGCCAGCGGGCTGCGCAGCTCGTGGGAGGCGTCGTCGATCAGCTGCCGCTGCGCCAGGAAGGCGCCCTCCAGGCGGCCGAGCATGGTGTCGACGGTGTCGGCGAGGTCGCGCAGCTCGTCCTTCGGGCCGGTGAGCAGGATCCGCCGCGACAGGTCGGTGCCCTGGATCTCGGCGGCGGCCCTGGTGATCGAGCGCACCGGCCGCAGCACCCGGCCGGAGAGGACCCAGCCGATGCCGAAGCTCGCCAGGAAGAGCCCGCCCAGGGTGAGGAGCGAGTAGTCGCGCAGGGTACGCAGGGTGAGCAGGTTGACCGCGTTCTCGACCTCGGCGAGCTCGACGACGGGTGCCTTGCCGATGTAGCGCTCGGTGTCGACGCTGTAGAGCTTGGCCTGCTGGACGGTGTAGGGCCGCTCCTCGGCACTCTTGGCCACGGCGACGTACAGCAGGCCGAGGACGAGCGCGGAGAGCAGGAACAGCAGGCCGGAGTAGAGGACGGTCAGCCGGAAGCGGATCGTCTGCACGAAGGAGAGCCTCACGTGTCCTCCCGCAACCGGTAGCCCTTGCTGACCACGGTCTCGATCACGGCGTCGGCGCCGAGCTTGCGCCGCAGGTTTCCCACCGTCACCCGCACGGTGTTGGTGAACGGGTCGGTGTGCTCGTCCCAGACGTGCTCCAGGAGTTCCTCGGCGGAGACGACGTGCCCGGGACGGGTCATCAGGTAGTGCAGGACACCGAACTCCTTGGGGGTCAGCCCCAGCTCGCGCCCGGTCGAGTGGGCCTCCACCCGGGAGGTGTCCAGCCGCAACGACCCCACCTGCAGGATCGCGGTGCCGCCGCCCGGCTCCCTGCGCAGCAGCGCGCGGACGCGGGCCAGGAGCTCGGGGAAGGCGAACGGTTTGACGAGATAGTCGTCGGCGCCCTCGTCCAGCCCCCTGACCCGGTCGTCCAGCCGGTCCCGCGCGGTCACCATGATGATCCGCACGGCCTGGCCCTGGTCGGTCCCGCGCAGTGCCCGGCACACCTCGAAGCCGTCCCCTCCGGGCAGGTTGAGGTCGAGAAGGACCAGGTCGTAGGAGTTGACCTGGAGCTTCTCCCTCGCCTGGGCCACGTCGTAGGCGACGTCGACCGCGTATCCGGCCCGGACGAGTCCCACGCGCAGGGCGTCGACCAGGTCTTCCTCATCTTCGACAACGAGCAGTCGCATGGTACGAACCTAGGTCGTGCGCGGCCGGAAACGCGGATGCCACCGCCATACCGCTCTTCCGTTCCCTCGCATTCCCTTCCCTCCGCTTCCGTCCATTTCCCTTCGCTCCCTTCCGCGCCCCTCCGCGCCCTTCCGCGCCCTTCCGCTCCCGTTCACTCGCCTTCACTCCCGGACGCCCGGCCGCTTCCGTGCACCTCCGTCCGCCCCCGGACGGCCCGTGCGCCCTTGGACGGTCCGTCCGGTGCCGTTCACTCGTTCACGCACGAACGGCCCGGCCGCCCCCGTTCACTCGCGGATGATGCGTTCGGCGACGGGCGCCGCCCTGTCGATCGGGATCGCGAAACCGATGCCGATCGACCCGGCCCCGCGCCGCGAGAGCGTCGCGATCGCGGTGTTGACCCCGATCACCTCGCCCCGGGCGTTGACCAGCGGCCCCCCGGAGTTGCCGGGATTGATGGAGGCGTCGGTCTGCAACGCGGTCTGCCCGCGCCCGCCCAGCCTCACCTGGCGGTCGAGGGCGCTGACGATGCCGCCGGTGACCGTGCCCGCGAGTCCCAGCGGGGAGCCGATGGCGAGGACCTGGTCCCCCACCGCGAGGTCCGCCGACCTCCCCAGCTCGGCGGGGACCAGCCCGCGGGCGTCGTCCACCCTGAGCACCGCGAGGTCGTACGCCTCGTCGGTGCCCACGACGGTGGCGGGCAGCCGACGCCCGTCGCCGAGCACGACGGTGACGCTCGCGCCACCGGCCAGGACGTGCGCGTTGGTGAGCAGGTGCCCGGCGCCGTCGATCACGAAGCCGGACCCCGAGCCCCGGCCCGACTCGACCGACACGACGCTCGGCAGCACCCTGGCCGCCGTACCGCTGAGGCCGCCGGTAACCCCTGGCGGTCCGGCCGGGCCCGCGGTGGATCGGGGCAGCGCCACCGGAGCGGCCCGCTCCTCTCCCGCCAGCCGGGCCGCCGCGACACCCGACGCGCCACCGGTGACCATGGCGACGAGCGCCGCGGCGACCAGGACGCGCCCGGCCCCCGCCTTGCGCGCGGTGGCCACCGGGCCCGATGACGGGCCGGTCTCCGGCCACGGCACGGCCGGAGGCGGGTCCCCCGGTGTGAAACCCGGCCCCCGGGGCCGTCCGAGCCCGGGGGGCCGATCGTGTGACGTCACCATGGCCGACTCCTCACAGGATCCTCGAGAACCAGAACAGGGAGGTCCCGGCCGCCACGACCGCGCCGAGCAGGGCCACCCCGACGAACCACGGCCAGACCTCCTGCCGCTCGGTCCGGTAGCCCACCGAGCTGCCGATGTCGTCGTAGACCGCCTGCAACTCACCGCCGGAGGCCGCCTCGTAGAAACCCCCGCCGGTGCTCTCCGCCAGCTCGCGCAGCGCCGGGCCGTCCACCGGCACCTGGGTCTCCCGGCCGCCCATCTGGATCGTGCCGCCGGAGGTGCCGTACGCGATGGTCGAGACCGGTACGCGCCGGGAGGCCGCCTCCCGCGCCGCCACCTCCGGCGTCCGTCCCATGGTGCTCGACCCGTCGGACATCAGCACGATGTGGGCGGGCGGCCTCTCCCCGCCCCCGCCGCCCTCCAGGGTGTCGATCGCGTCCAGCGACGAGAACACCGCCTCGCCGATGGCCGTACCGGAGTCCGTGGTGAGCCGGTCGATCGCGGACAGCACCGCCGCCCTGTCGGCGGTGGGCGGCACGCTCACCGAGGCCGACGACGAGAACGTGACCAGGCCCAGGTTGAACCGGGCGGGCAGCTCCCCGACGAACCGCCGCGCGGCCTCCCGCGCCGCCGCGAACCGGTTCGGCGCCACGTCCGTGGCCTGCATCGACGCGGATACGTCGAACGCCACGACGATCGTCGCCCGCTCCCTCGGGACCCGCATCTCGGCCGTCGGCCGCGCGAACCCGACGACGAGGAGCACCAGCATCCCCATGAACGCCGCGGCGGGCACGTGCCTGCGCCACCCGGGCCCCCTGGGAGCGAGCTTGTCCAGCAGGTCCAGGTTGGTGAACCGCAGGGCGTACCGGCTGCGCCGCAGGTACATGACGACGTAGAGAACCGCGATCATCAGGGCGGGCACCAGCAGCCACAACCAGATCGGGGACAGGAACGTCATGCCACACCTCCTCTCGTTCCACTCGCGCCCGTCCCGCCCGGCCCGACCGTCGCACCTGTCGCGCCACGGGCCCGCGCCAGGCGGCGCTGCAGCACGACGTGACGGACCAGGTCGCGGACCCAGTCGCGGTCGGTGTCCAGGCGCAGGTGCGCGGCCCCGCACCGGCGCAGGGCCGTCGCGATGGCCGCCCGCTGACCCGCGGCGGCCTCGGCGTAGCGCTCGCGGAGGCGGGCACCGGCCGTGGAGACCTCCCTGCGACGGCCGGTCTCCGGATCGACGAGGGTGAGCACGCCCACGTCGGGCAGGGTCAGCTCCCTGGGGTCGACGACCTCCACCGCGAGGAGCTGGTGGCGGAGCGCGAGATGGCGCAACGGCCTCTCCCAGGTCTCCGGGGGATCGAGGAAGTCCGAGACGACGACCACGAGCCCGCGGCGGCGCACGACGCGGCGCAGGTCGTCGGCGGCCGGGCCGACGCGCGGCGCCGGGACCCCCGGTTCGGTACGCGGCAGGGAGAACACCGCGCCGAGCAGCGCCATGAGATGCGGGCGCCCGCTCCTGGCCGGGAACCGCCGGACCTCGCCGCCGTGCAGGATGTGCGCCCCCACGCGGTTGCCCGTCCGTTCGGTGAGGAACCCGACCGCCGCGACGGCGGCGAGCGCGAGCTCCCTCTTCTCCATCAGCGCGGTGCCGAAGTCCATGCTGGCGCTGGCGTCGAGCAGCACCCAGGTCTCCAGCTCCCGGTCGGCGATCATGTCCCGGACGTGCGGCTCCGTCGTACGGGCGGTGACGTTCCAGTCCATCCGGCGCACGTCGTCACCCGGCGCGTACGGCCTCGCCTCTGCCAGCTCGCCGCCGGGTCCCGGGGTGAGCCCCCGATGGTCGCCCTGGAGCAGCCCGTCGAGGCGCCTGACGACCGTCAGCTCCAGCCGCCGGAGCACCCGCTCGGACAGCAGGTGCCGCATCAGGCCGCCTCTCCCTGCCCGGGGGCGATCCTGGGCATCGGGATCGCCGCGAGCACCCGGTCCACGATGTGCCGGGGGGAGACGTCGTCGGCCAGCGCGTCGAACGACGGCACCAGCCGGTGCGCGATCACGTCACCGGCCAGGTCCGCGACGTCCTCGGGGAGCACGTAGTCGCGCCCGCGCAGCAGCGCCAGCGCGCGGGCCGCGGCGACCAGGCCGAGCGTCGCCCTCGGGCTCGCGCCGAAGGCGAGCAGCGGCGCGACGTCCGCCAGCCCGAACCGCGCGGGCTCCCGGGTCGCGTACACCAGCCGGACCGCGTACTCGGCGACGGCGTGGTGGACGAAGACGTCGTCCACGGCCGCCTGGAGTCCCAGCAGCCGCCGGGGGTCGAGCACCCCCCGGGAGACCGGCCGGCCGGTGCTCATCCGGTAGAGGATCGCGAGCTCCTCCGACTCGCTCGGGTAGCCCACGTCGATCTTCATCAGGAAACGGTCCCGCTGGGCCTCGGGCAGGTGGTAGACGCCCTCGGACTCGATCGGGTTCTGGGTCGCCAGCACCAGGAACGGGGCGGGCACCGGGTGGGTGCGCCCGCCGATGCTCACCTGGCGCTCGGCCATCACCTCCAGCAGCGCCGACTGGACCTTCGCCGGAGCCCTGTTGATCTCGTCGGCGAGCACGAAGTTGGCCATCACCGGGCCCAGCTCGATGTCGAAGCTCTCCGTGGACGGCCGGTAGATGCGGGTGCCGACGATGTCGGCGGGCACCAGGTCGGGAGTGAACTGGATCCGGGCGAACGAGCCGCCCACGACGCCCGCGAGCGTCTCGGCCGCCAGCGTCTTGGCGATGCCGGGGACCCCCTCCAGGAGGCAGTGCCCCCGGGCGAGGACCGCGACGAGCAGGCGCTCGACCATGCGGTCCTGGCCGACGATCACCCGCTTGACCTCGAACAGCGCCCGCCCGAGCACGGCGCTCTCCGGCGCCCTCTCTCCCCCCTCTCCCCTCTCCGCCCCGCCTTCCGTGCCGTACGGGATCTCCCTCACCTGGTCGGCGTGCTCGGTGTACTCCTTCATGGGGCGGTCGCGGAGGCCGGGGCCGGGCAGTCGTCGACGAGCAGCCGCAGCTCGATCGCGTCGTCTGCCGGTCGCGGATCGGCGTGGGCGGCACTTCCCGTGAGCAGGAAGACGACCCCGCCGAGAGCCACGACCCCCGGAACGGTCTTCCAAGGTGATACGCGCGCCATCGTTCTTCCCTTCGTCGAACGAACGATCACCCTGATGTCATCAAACGCTCCCGAAAACCGCTGTAAGCCTGCTTTTTATCTCGTCTTTCGCCCCGTCCCACCTCGTAGGAGACCGCGGGGAGACCGCCGGGAAAAAGCGACGGCCGGCGACCCCCGGGTGCGGGGGCGCCGGCCGTGATCGGTCGGGTGGGGCGGGACGGGCCTCAGTCGTTGAGGTGCTGGCGGAGGTAGGCGTCGACCTGGTCGAGGGCCACGCGCTTCTGGGCCATCGAGTCGCGCTCGCGGATGGTCACCGCCTGGTCGTCGAGCGTGTCGAAGTCGACGGTGATGCAGAACGGCGTGCCGATCTCGTCCTGGCGGCGGTAGCGGCGGCCGATCGCCCCCGCGTCGTCGAACTCCACGTTCCACCGGCGGCGGAGCTGGGCCGCCAGGTCCTTGGCCTTGGGCGACAGGTCGGCGTTGCGCGACAGCGGGAGCACCGCGACCTTGACCGGCGCGAGCCGGTGGTCGAGGCGCATGACCGTGCGCTTCTCCATGACGCCCTTGGCGTTGGGCGCCTCGTCCTCGGTGTAGGCGTCGATCAGGAAGGTGAGTGTCGCCCGGTCGACACCGGCGGCCGGCTCGATGACGTACGGGACATAACGCTCGCCGGTGTCCTGCTCGAAGAAGCTCAGGTCGGTGCCGGAGGCCTTGCCGTGCGCGGTCAGGTCGAAGTCGGTGCGGTTGGCGATGCCCTCCAGCTCACCCCACTCGGTGCCGGTGAAGTTGAAGCGGTACTCGATGTCGACGGTCCGCTTCGAGTAGTGGGAGAGCTTGTCCTTCGGGTGCTCGTAGATGCGCAGGTTGTCCTGGTTGATGCCCAGGTCGGTGTACCAGCGGAAGCGCTCGTCGATCCAGTACTGGTGCCACTCCTCGTCGCTGCCCGGCTTGACGAAGAACTCCATCTCCATCTGCTCGAACTCGCGGGTGCGGAAGATGAAGTTGCCCGGGGTGATCTCGTTGCGGAACGACTTACCGATCTGGCCGATGCCGAACGGGACCTTCCTGCGCGCCGACTGCTGCACGTTGAGGTAGTTGATGAAGATGCCCTGGGCGGTCTCGGGACGCAGGTAGGCGAGGCCCGACTCGTCCTCGACCGCGCCGAGGTAGGTCTTCAGCAGGCCGCTGAACTGCTTCGGCGAGGTGAAGGCGCCCTTGGTGCCGCAGTTGGGGCAGGTGATGTCGGCCAGGCCGTTGACGGGCTGCTTCCCGTGTTTCTCGGCGTACGCCTCTTCGAGGTGGTCGGCCCGGTAGCGCTTGTGGCACGACTGGCACTCGGTCAGCGGGTCCGTGAAGGTCTCCACGTGGCCGCTGGCCTGCCACACCTCGCGGGCCAGGATCACCGAGGAGTCGAGGCCGACCACGTCGTCACGCCCCTGCACCACGGTCTTCCACCACTGCCGCTTCACGTTGTTCTTGAGCTCCACGCCCAGCGGACCGTAGTCCCACGACGCGCGCAGGCCGCCGTAGATCTCGCTGGAGGGATACACAAGACCGCGCCGCTTGGCGAGGCTGACGATGGTGTCCATGATGTCCGTACGGCGTGCCATAAGGGAGAAACTCCATCCGGCTGGAGGTCGGCGAGGAATTGGATTGAGTCTCCAGCTTAGGGGAGACGGAGCCGCGGGACGTGCGGATAAACCAGGCCGCCCCCCTGCCCCCCGGCAAAGCTTCCCGGGGCGGGGCCGGGGACAGCCCGGGGACAGCCCGGGGACAGCCCGGGGACAGCCCGGGGACAGCCCGGGGACAGCCCGGGGACATCGGGCGGGCCTCAGGGGCGCTCGACGTCCTCGAACGCGCTCGGCTCGTTGATCATAAGTGTCATCAGCGGATACATCGCCATCCGCGCCGCGCCCAGTGCCCGGCGGTAGAACCCCGCGCCCTCCCACTCGCTGACCAGCGCCCACAGCTCCGGCTCGTCCACCGACCTCGACACCCGGCCCCGCACGTAGCCCGGCTGCCCGGCCAGGGTGTCGACGATCTCGTGGGCCCGGAGCGTGAACTCCTCGGCCTGGCCCGGCGGCACCGAGTAGCGGATGAGAGCAAGCATCCGCCCAGCATGCCAGAGCCCGCCCCGGCCCCCGCCACGCCGTACCCCGGACGCCGCCACCCGGGGCCACGCCGCACACCCCGAGCGACCTCGCACGACCCTGCGCCCCCGTACGACCCCGCGCCGCTCCCACACGCACCCTGCACGCCCCTGCGCCCCCGCGCCGCTCCCGGGCGGCGGGCGGCGGGCGGTCCCGGGATCCGGGCATGTCGTGGCGGGCACGGTGGCGTTAGGCTCGACCCGTGGCCGACAAGCGTCAGGAACGCCCCGCACACCCGCTGGCACAGCCCCGTCCCAGGCAGGGCAAGCGCCCGCTGCCCCCGGGTGAGCAGTTCTTCACGCCGGGGGCGACCGGGCTGCGGCGCAGGATCGAGCTGCGCAGCGCGGCCCCGCTCGTCTTCCTGTTCCAGCTCCCCCGATGGATCGCCCCGGTGCTGCTGGTGGTCCTCCTGCTGGCCGGATTCGCGGTGCCGTCCTTCTGGGGCGGTGTCGCCGTGCTTCCGGTGATCGGGTTCGTCGGCTGGCTCGCCTACATGTCGTGGCCGTCCCTGGGGTCCGGGGGGCGTCTCCTGCGCGTCGCGCTGCTCACCTTCCTGATCCTGCTCGCCGCCGACCGCTTCGGCGCCTTCTGACACCTCCTCCGGCATCCCCGACGCCCCCTCCTCCGGCCCTCAGCGGGACGTGGGCAGGAGGGTGTAGCCGGGGAAGTTGCCCGGCAGGCGCTCGGTCTCCGGCCCCTGGGTGACGGCCCTGACGAGCAGCTCGCCGCCGACGAAGGCCCCCCGCCAGGAGGCGCCGAGCCCGCCGAACAGCTCCTCCCGGTCCCCGCGCGAGCGGGGCGCGTTGATCCCCACCTTGAACGCCCGCACCTCCGGGGCCAGCCGCCTGACGGTCTCCTCGTCGTCGCAGGAGATCGTGGCGACCAGCGCGCCGTTGCTGGCGTTCATCGCGGCCAGCAGCTCGGCCTCGGTGTCGACGAGCACGACGGTGTCGACCGGCCCGAAGGGCTCGGCGTGGAAGAGCGGGGACGAGCGGGGCGGGCCGAGGATGGCGACGGGCGCCAGGTAACCCGAGGTGTCCTGGCCGGGCAGGAACAGCCCGTCGTCGAGGGAGCCCCGGTAGAGGGGGATCCCGCCCTTGGCCACCGCCTCGTCCACCTGGTCGGCGAGCTCCTTGACCTTGGCGCCGGTGATCAGCGGGCCGAAGTCGAGGTCGGGCGGCGGGTCGTCGGGCCCCGCCACGGCCAGCGGGTGGCCGAAGCGCACCGACCGGACCGCGGGCAGGTAGGCGGTGAGGAACTCGTGGAACAGCGAGCGCTGCACCACGAAGCGCGGATACGCGGTGCAGCGCTGCTTGGCGTAGTCGAAGCTCTTGCGGATCTGCCCGGTGAGCAGCTCCCAGTCGCCGTACTCCCACACCCCCCAGCAGTTGAGCCCCTCCTGTTCCAGGACGTGCCGGTGGCCGAGGTCGGCGAGGGAGGTGGCCACCTGCCCGCCCGCGTCGCGCCCGCCGACGAAGGAGACGCAGCCCAGCTCCTTGCCGCGTACGAGCGCCGGGGAGAGCTCGGCGCCTCCCCCGCTGACGAGGGTGAACGGCAGCCCCTCCTGGGCGGCGAGCGCGGTGGCGAGGGTGAGGCAGGCGAGCCCGCCGTCGGTGGGCGCCTTGGCGATGACCGCGTTGCCCGCGAGGGCCTGCACGAGCATGGCGTGCATCAGCACGCTCATCGGGTAGTTCCAGCTGGCGATGTTGCTGACCGGACCGGCCAGCGGGACGCGCCCGGCGACCATCCGGTCGATCTCGCCGACGTACCAGCGCACCCCCTCGACGCACCGGTCGACGTCGGCCGCGGCGAGCTTCCAGGGCTTGCCGATCTCCCAGACCAGCAGCAGGGTGAGCAGGTCGCGGTGGGCGGTCATCGCCTCCAGCGCCGCCGTGACACGGGCCTTGCGCTCGGCGAGCGGCACGTGCCGCCAGAGGCGGTGCTCGTCGAGACCGGCCCGTACCGCGCGCAGGGCGGTGGCCCTGTCGAGGCGGGGCGGACCGGCGATGGCGGTGCCGTCCACCGGTGAGGCGGCCGGCTCCGGGCGGCCGTCGCGCTGCCAGAAGCCGCCCCAGTGGTTGAGCACCCGGTCGTCGTGGAAGGCCTGGGGCGCCGCCGACACGCACCGGTCGTAGGCGTCGGACCAGGCCGACCCCGGCTTGAGTATGAGTGACATGAGCTGCTCCCTCAGTCGGACCAGTCGATGGCCAGGGCGAGCTCCTGCTCGGGCAGCGGCTCGAACTCCTTGATCGCGTCGAGCGAGGCGCCCATGGCCGCGTTGGCCTCCCTCTCGACCATGACCTCCACCAGCACCGGCAGCTGCTGGCGGTCGGACTCCGCGCTCGCCCAGGCCAGCGCGTCGCCGATCTCGCCGGGCAGCTCGACGCGCCGGGCAGGGCAGCCGAACGCCTCCATGAGCTTCACGTGGTCGACACCGCCCTCGCCGTAGTGGAGGTCGACGGCGTAGTTCATGTCGTAGGGGATCTCGGCCTGGCGGATCAGCCCGAGGTACTCGTTGTTGATCATCACGATGACGAACGGGATGTGGTACTGGGCGGCGACGGCGATCTCCTCCATCAAGAACTGGAAGGAGTAGTCGCCCGCGACGGCCACCACCTGCCGCTCCGGGTAGGCGCACTTGACGCCCATCGCGGCGGGCACCTCCCAGCCCAGCGGCCCGGCCTGCCCGCAGACGAGGTAGCGGCGCGGGAGGTAGGTCTTCTGGAACTGCCCCGACCAGATCTGGTAGAGGCCGATCGCGGTGACGAACGTCGTGTCGGGCCCGTAGAAGTCGTTCAGCTCCCGGAAGACCCTCGGCGGCTTGATCGGCACGTCGTCGAAGTCGTCGCGCCGCAGCAGCGTGCCGCGCAGCTCGGTGACCCGCGCGGGCCACTTTCCGGGGCCGCGGGCCTCGGTGCGGGCGCCCGCCTCCTCGGCCAGCGCCGCCAGCGTGGGCCGGGCGTGGCCGACCACGCCCAGGTCGGGCTCGAAGACCTTGCCGATCTGGGTGGGCTCGATGTCGACGTGAACGAACTTGCGGCCCCGGCGATAGGTGTCGAGGTCACCGGTGTGCCGGTCGCCGAACCTGGCGCCCACCGCGAGCACCAGGTCGCTCTCCAGCAGCGCCGCGTTGCCCCAGCGCGTCTGGGTCTGGATGCCCGCCATGCCGGCGAACAGGGGGTGGTCCTCCGGAAAGGCCCCCTTGCCCATCAGCGTCACCTGGACGGGAACCTGCAGGTGCTCGGCGAGCGCGCGCAGCTCGGCGGCGGCGTCGGCGATGACCACCCCGCCGCCGGCCAGGATGAGGGGCCGCCGGGCGGCCATGAGCATGTCGATCGCCGCCCGGATCGCCGGGGGGCTGGGCCGCGGGACCTCGACGGGGAGCGGGATGTCGATCTCCGCGTCGTACAGGCAGGTGCCGCGCTGCACGTCGATCGGCAGGTCGATCAGGACGGGCCCCGGCCGCCCGGACCTGGCGATCCTGAAGGCCTCCCTGAACACCCACGGGGCCTGGGCCGGCTCCTTCAGCTGGACCGCCCACTTGGTGACGGGCTTGGCGATCTCCACGATGTCGACCGCCTGGAACGCCTCCTGGTGGAGCTTGTCGCGCGCCGCCTGCCCGGTGATGCAGATCATGGGGATGGAGTCGGCGAGGGCGGTGTAGAGGCCGGTGATCATGTTGGTGCCGGCCGGTCCCGAGGTGCCGACGCAGACGCCGACGTTGCCCGTGACCCGGGCCCAGCCGTCGGCGGCGTGCGTGCCGCCCTCCTCGTGTCGGACGGTGACGTTGCGTATGCCGCTGTGCTGGAGCGCCGCGTAGAGGGGGAGGATCGCCGCGCCCGGGATGCCGAAGACGGTGTCGACGCCTTCGGACTCCAGGACGGCCACCACGGCCTCCATGCAGGGGATCCGCTTCACTGGTTGATCCTTTCGATCACCTTGAGCAGGGCGGAGTGGTCGAGGGAGCCGTGCCCCTGGGCACGGGCCGCGGCGACGAGCTGGGCGACCAGCCCGGTGAGCGGGAGCGAGACGCCCGCCTCCCGCGCCGCGGCGACGGCGATGCCCATGTCCTTGTGGTGCAGGTCGATCCGGAAGCCCGGCGCGAACTCGCGCCTGACCATGGAGTGCCGTTTGAGGTCGAGGATGCGGGAGCCCGCCAGCCCGCCGGCCAGCACGTCGAGCCCGCCGCCGGGGTCGACCCCGGAGGCTTCGAGCAGCACGATCGCCTCGGCGACCAGGCCGTAGATGCCCCCGACGACGAGCTGGTTGGCGGCCTTCACGGTCTGTCCCGCCCCGGCGGGGCCCACGTGCACGATCGTCGTGCCGACGACCGCGAGGACCGGGCGTACGGCGGCGAAGTCGGCGGAGGCGCCGCCGACCATGATCGAGAGGGTGCCGTCGACCGCGCCGCGCTCCCCGCCGCTCACCGGGGCGTCCAGCGCCCTGATGCCCTTGACGGCCGCGGCCTGCGCGACCCTGCGGGAGGTCTCGGGCCGCACGGTGCTCATGTCGATGTGGATCAGGCCCTGCCTGCCCTGCTGGAGCAGCCCGTCTTCGCCGAAGGCCACCTCCTCCACCTGGGGCGAGTCGGGCAGCATGGTGATCACGACCTCCGCCTGCGCGACGGCCTCCGCGACGCTGCCCGCGGACTTGCCGCCGGCCACGGCGAGGGCGTCCATCCGCTCGGCGCTCGTGTCGTAGCCGACGACGGTGTGCCCGGCCCTGACCAGGTTGGCCGCCATCGGGCTGCCCATGATCCCCAGGCCGATGAATCCGATGTTCATGAGCGGCTCACCGCTCCTCCCTCGCTCAGCGTTCATCGAATACCTCCAAGGTGGAGACCCCGGGCCTCGGCCCGGGGAGCGGGGGCGCGGCCGGTCACCGCGCGCGGTCCGGTGGTCTGCCCTGTTCGTCCTGTGTGCTCTGTGTGCCCTGTGTGCCCTGTTCGTCCTGTGTGCTCTGTGTGCCCTGTGTGCCCTGTGGGTCCTGTGGGTCCTGTGGGTCCTGTGTGCTCTGTGGGTCCTGTGTGCTCTGTGGGTCCTGGGCGGCCCGGGCTGGAGGTCACGCGTTCCTCCAGCCGAAGCTCTCGGCGCTGGGGCCGGTGGGGCGGTACTCGAGCCCGACGTGGCCCCGGTATCCCGAGGTCTCCAGGCGCTCGAAGATCCGGTCGTACGGCATCGCGCCGGAGCCCGGCTGCCCGCGGCCCGGGTCGTCGGCGATCTGGACGTGGCCGAACCGGTGGACGCTCGTGTCGATGAGGGCGAGCACGTCCTCGCCCATCCGGTGCAGGTGGTAGAGGTCGGCGAGGAAGGCCACGTTGCCCGCGCCCACCTGGTCGATCACCTCGAAGGCAGCGGCCGAGGAGGTGATCGGGTAGCCGGGGTTCTCGTGGGAGTTGAGCGCCTCGACCACGACCGTGGCGCCGACCCCGGCCGCCGCCTTCGCCGCGAGGGAGAGGTTGGACAGCGCCAGCTCGCGCTGGGCCTCCGGGGGCAGCCCCGCAACCGCGTTGCCGTAGAGGGCGTTGAGCACCCGGCAGCCGAGCGCTCCGGCCAGGCCCGCCGCGACCTCGACGTTGGCCTGGAACCTGGCCGAGCCGTCGGGCCGCGACAGCAGGCCCCGCTCCCCCGCCGCCATGTCCCCGGCGTCGAAGTTGAGGCCGACCAGGCGCACCCCGGCCTCCTCGACCGCCCGCCGCAGGGCGTCGATCTCGCGGTCGGCCGGGCAGGGGGCGGCGAAGGGCCACCAGAGCTCGACCGCGTCGAAGCCCGCCTTCGCCGCCGCCGCGGGACGCTCCAGCAGCGGCAGCTCGGTGAAGAGGATGGAGAGGTTGACGTCGAACTTCACGGCGCCTCCCCCGCGCCCAGGGAGACCTTCGCGGGCGGCCCGTCCGGCGTGCCCAGCGCGGCGAGCGCCGACCGCATCAGGCGGGCGGTCTCGCTCGGGGTGCGGCCGACGCGGACGCCGACCTTCTCCAGGGCGTCCTTCTTGGCCTGGGCGGTGCCGGCCGAGCC
>NZ_JBEOWK010000054.1:0-21070 GCF_040295985.1 Streptosporangium sp. NPDC002524
AACGCCCGCCCCACCACCGACGCGCCTCACGGGCGGGCTCATCAGCCGCTACACCTGGCCGCACCTACTCTTCGCTTTAGGACTTACTCGTCTAGCGCCGGGGTGGGTCGGTGATGCTCGGGGTGGGGCACGGGGTGTCGGGAGTCGCCGTCACCCGTGCCTCCGCGCAGGCGGTGGGCACCCGCGGCTCGGCCGGTCGCCCGAGTGACCACAGCAGGGTCCCGGCGGCGATCGTGAGAACGATCACGGCGATCGCGGCGATCAGACCACGGCGTGAGGGACGAGGCGCGCCGGGCACTCCGGCCGCGGATCCGTGAGCCCCGGCTTCGGTCCCGGTCGTGGATCCGCGAGCCCCGGTCCCGGCCTCGGCCCCGGTCCCGGCCTCGGTCCCGGTCCCGGCCTCGGCTCTGCGGGCCCCGGCTCCGGTTCCGGCCTCGGTCCCGGTCGCGGATCCGTTGGGCCTGGTCCCGGCCTCGGTCTCGCTCCTGGTCCCGCTTCCGCTTCCGCTCCCGCTTTCGGTTCCAGTTCCGGTCTCGGACAGGGGGGCGGGGGCGGTGCGGGGCGCGGTTTCGGGGGTGGTCGTGCGGAGGCCGAGAGCGGTGGACGGGCGGGTGCGGAAAGCGTCCTCGCCGTCCAGGAAATCCCGGTAGACCTCCAGCACCAGGGCGCGGGCGTGCCGCAGGTCGGCTTCCGTCACCGCCGGTACGCGGTCAGGGCGGCAGATCAGCCCGTACGAGAAGCTCAGCGCGCGGCCGAACTCGTCGAGGGTCTTCCCCCGGCCCGATGGGTCGTCCGGCAAGCCGAGATCCGCCGGTGCCGGGTTCTCGTGGCGTACGAGCGCCAGGAGCGGCACGCCGCCCGGCGTCGTGAGCTCGCCGAATCCGGCAGGGGGGTTCGTCGTCCGCCCGACCTGCTCGCCCAGCCAGCCGTGCTCCTCCCGCTCGACGAGGAAGTCCGGGGCCAGCAGGATCCGGTAACCGCGTTTCCTTCCACGGGCGTACAGGAAGAGCCAGCCGGAGGTCCGGTCGTCTTCGCCGCCGCTCACCGCCGCGTTCTCCTTCACAGTCTGGAGGCCGGGAACTTCGTCTCCAACATGCTGACCTGCCTCTGGAACTCGTCCAGGACCCGCTGCCGGGAACCGTAGATCAGCGCGGCCTCCTTGTTGGCCGCGCTCAACTGGTCCAGCAGGTTGTCGCGGCGCTCGTCCAGCGGGCGGCTGGACCACTGCACCCACAGGTCCAGAAGCTGGTCGCCGCCGGTGACGCCGGGAACGACGGAGAAGGCCGTTCGCAGTGCCCGCGCCGTCGGCTGGCTCAACCGCCGGCCCATGTGCGCGAGGAAATCGCGCGAATCGAGCTTGATCCGGTCCTCGACCTCCGCGAACATTTTCTCCTTCGCGGTCCGCTCCAGCGAATGGGACAGCTGGTAGAAGACATCGGGTATCACCACGGAAAGCGGCAGCTCGACGTAGGCGGGCCGGACCCTGGAATCGAGATTCTTGACCACGTGGCCGTTCTCGTCGACCCTCGCGAATCCCCGGCCGACGGCGCTGACCGGAATCAGCCGCACGACCCGCTGCCCGCTCTTCGCCCGCACCAGCGCCGCGAAGGCCGGATAGGAAAGGAGCAGGTCGCGGACGACGCGCAGTCGCCGGTCGTCGTGCTCCTCCGATTCGCTGAGCAGATCCCATTTGGTGATGACGAAATGGACCGGATACGTCTTCGCGATTATCAGATTGACGTAGGCGGTCAGGGCGCTCTCCAGATGGAGAGCCCCGTCGGAGGAATTCTCCAGGAGTTGCTTGATGCGGAAGCCGTCCAGGAGGATCAGCACCGCGGCGGCCGAGTCGACATACTCGACCAGGGCCCTCTGCGCGGAGGCTCCCCCCTCCTGCTCCTCGGTCAGGAGCTCACCGGCGTACTCGAGGTAGTTGATCTGCGCCACCTCGTGATGCTCGCCGTTCACATGGGTCATGCACGTGAAGGTGAACTCGCGCGTCTCCCCGGTCTTCGTGCTGTCGGGCCAGCTTCCCGCCGGGTCGCTGACCCGCCGGTAGGCGCTGTTGAGCACGGTCATCTGGTCGTGCGGGACCTTCAGGTAATAGTCGGTGTACGCGGGCGCCTGCAACCGGTGGAACATGCTCGCCAGCAAAGCGGTCTTACCCGCGCCGGAAGCGCCCAGGGCCACGACTTTGACGGTGGGCAGCAACTCCTGGCGGGCGATCTCGCTGAGCTCGGTCCGTGAGGCCAGGTCTTTTGTTCGCTGAACCGCGAGTCTTCGCCATACGACGACGACGATGACGGCCAGCAGAATGAGAATCACCACGAAAAAGGGCATGGGCTCGGCCGCCTGACTGCGTTCGCGCAACATCGACTATGAAAAGATCGTGTTCACCGTTCCCCGGATAGTCATTTTTCTTGCGTGACGAGCGGGCCGTCAAGAAGCGGGATCCCGGCGTATCGAGGATGTGACCTGATCAGATCGTTTCGTGCGCGGGACGCGCGTCGTTCCGGCTCGTCACATGGATCACGGAAGGTCCGCTGGAAGTGCCGGGAAATCGATGACGGACATAAGTGCTGCTATCACGTTCTTTCAGGATATTTCCTACTTTCGGTGGTTAGTTGAGTGAACCAACGGGGCGGACGGTCACGGTGTCAACGCCGACGCCGACCGCGAGCCTCTTCTCGAACGCGACGGGGTTTTCGCACAGCGCGCCAGGAGGGTTCTTTCCCAATCCCGGGAACACCGGTCCGAATGGCGCCGTACGGGCGGGGGCACATCCCCCTCATGGCCGACACCGCCATCGTCGACATCGACGGCACCCTGGTCGACACCAACTACCAGCACGCGCTCGCCTGGTTCAGGGCGTTCGGGCGCTACGACGTGTGGCTGCCGGTGTGGCGCATCCACCGGCACATCGGCATGGGCGGGGACCAGCTGGTGGCCGCCCTCGCCGGTGAGGACGTCGAGCGGCGGCACGGCGACGCGCTGCGCGACGCGTGGGTGGAGGAGTTCGACGTGTTCCTCGACGACATACGGCCCTTCGAGGGGGCCACGGAACTCCTGGACGAGCTCGGCGGGCGCGGGTTCACCGTCGTGCTGGCGTCGTCGGGCAAGCCCCAGCACGTCGAGCACTTCATCGACCTCGTCGACGGCCGGTCGCGCTGCCGCGCGTGGACCACGTCGGAGGACGTCGAGGCGACCAAGCCCGAGCCCGACCTGCTCCAGGTGGCACTCGCCAAGGTCGAGGGCGCGTCGGGTGTCGCGGTGGGAGACTCCACCTGGGACTTCCTCGCCGCCCGCAGGGCGGGCATACCCGGCATCGGGATCCGCACCGGAGGCTTCTCGCCCGAGGAGCTTCGCGAGGCCGGGGCCGACCACGTCTTCGACTCCCTTCCCGAGCTGATCGGCAACCTCGGCCGTACCCCGCTGCGCGCACCTCCCTGAGCCACGCGCCCTTCGGGGAGGGAAGATCCCGGGCACGGCTGGATCCCGGATCTGGAAGTGTCGCGAGCCCGGCGCGATACCGCGTCCGAGACCGGGTCCGGGTCCAGGTCCGGGGACGATCAGCTCCAGGGCAGTGTGCCGCGCCTCGCCCAGTAGTCCTCCGGTTCCTCCGCCAGCCCGGCAAGCCGTCGCTCCAGCTCCGCGTCCCACCCCGTCCCGGCCGCGGCGAGGTTGTCGCGCAGCTGCCCGGCCGAGACCGCGCCGCTCAGCACCACTCCCGCCCACGGCCTGGCCAGTACGGCCGCGAGGGCGAGCGCGTCCGGCGTGGTGTCCCGCTCGCGCGCGGCGGACGCGAGCGCGGCGGGGGCGGCCCGGACGGTCAACCGGCCGTTCGCCACCCCCTCCTTGACGATCACACCCATCCCCGCCTCGTACGCCCGCCCGAGCGCCTCACCGGCCGAGCGTTCCAGCAGGTTCCACGTCGACTGCACCGTGTCGAACAGCCCGGTCTCGACCGCCCGCCCGATGGTGTCCGCCTGGCGCGGCCCGCTCGTCGACAGCCCGATCGCGACGCCCTCGGCCCGCAGCGCGCGCAGCCCGTCGAGCACGTCCTCGTCGTCGAGCACGCCGCTCTCGGCCGTTGCCGAGTGGATCTGGTAGAGCGAGAGGTGCTCGCCGAGCAGCGCGCGGGTCTGTTCCAGCTGGGTGCGGAACCGGTCGGCGGTGAGCTCCTTCACCTCGTGCTGTTCGGCGTCCAGCCGCCAGTCACCGACGTATGCGTATCCCCATTTCGAGCCGACCGTGACGGCCCCCGGGGCGATCCCGCGCTCGCGCAGCCACCCGGCGAGGAACTCCTCCGCCCGCCCGTACGAGCGCGCCGTGTCGAGGTAGCGCACGCCCGCCGCCCACGCCGCGTCGAGCACGGCCCAGGTGCGCGACCGCATCGCGGCGACGTCCCGGTCGGCGCCGAGGTCGTCGGCGCGGCCGAGCGTGATGTAGGCGGGGCGGCCGAGGGCCGCCAGCCCCAGGCCGAGCGGTGTCACGGACAGGGCCGTCTGGCCCAGCGGGCGTCGGACCAGCGCGTTCATGGGCGCCAATATAGCGACCACGGCGCCCGGGAGCGCTCAGGGCTTTCAGGGCGTTCGGGGCGTTGGGGACGTTCGAGCACGGGAGAGTCCATGATCTCCGACGTGCCGCGCCGCGTCTCGAGGCGCCGAGCCACCGAGCCACCGACCGCTCTCCGTCGCGCCATGTCGTACGGGCGGTGGCGGTGGTTACCATCGCCGGGGCCGTTCACAGCTTCGTATATCGAAATGGTTTTATATTTTCTTCTTCCTCTTATAGAGGTTTAGCCGCTTCTCGAAAACTCGCCATCCTGCGGAGTTTGGACTCTTGACCCGCTTTCTTTAAAAATCATACAATTCTTGGACTTATGGGAATGTGGGGCTAAAGGTAGAAAATCGGGTGGCTCCACGGGGACGCGGGGAGATGCTCCGGCCGGAGTGGTTCTGGAGGGCGTATGGGGAAGTGGCGGGCCGCGATCGTCGCGGTGCTGGTGCTGTTCGTTCTGGGCGCGGGAACGCCGTTCCAGGCGGTGGCCGAGAAGTCGTACGAGGTGTGGCTGGTCGACCAGTCCAACACCAACGGGCTCGCCCACGGAGGCACCGTCAACGTGTACTCCGGACGTGACGTCACCAAACAGCCGTCGTCGGCGCAGCCCGTCCACGTCATGGACCTGGGCGGCGCGACCTCGTCCCTCTGTCTGGCGAGGACCGGCAGCGTGCCCGTACGCCCGCACATGATCGTTTTCAACAAGGCCGACACCCACGCCGCGATCGCCTTCGTCGCCAGCGGCCACGTGGTCGTCTTCGACGCCCGCACCCGGCAGCCGCTCACCTGCCTCGTCACCGAGACCGGAGCGGGAGGGGTGCGGCAGGCGCACGCCCTCTGGCCCACCGAGGACGACAGGTATCTGATCATCTCCAACCAGAACGGCAAGAAGCTGGAGCGCATCAGCACCGACTACGCCTCGAACACCTTCGTCCAGCAGCCCGCCGCGACGATCGACCTGGCCGGTTGCACCACTCCGAACGGCCTGCCGTGCCAGTCGCCCGCGCTCCGGCCGGACAACGCGCCGATCTGCCCGTTCATCGCCTCGGACAACGGCCCGGTCTTCGTCAGCCTGCGGGGCGGCGGGATGCTCGTGGTCGACTGGCACACGACGCCGATGTCGATCGTGGGGGAGTACGACACGAGCAGGATCCCGGCGAACGGGTGCGGGTACATCGAGGCGAAGGGCACCGTCTTCGGCAACGGAGGCGGGGGCACGCCGGCCAACCTCGACCAGTTCAGCGTCTTCAGGCTGCCGATGAGCGGCTACTCGCCCGCCAACCCGCCCAACACCCCGGCGGTCCAGGCGCTCTTCAACGACGACTCGCCCGAGCGCGACGCCCACGGCGTCCTCGTGTCCGCCGGGGAGCGTCACGTGTGGGCCGGTGACCGTGACGGCAACGTCGCAGAGGTCTTCGACGGGGCGAGCGGCGCCCACGTCGGCACCGTCGACCTCGTCTCGCCGTTCAGCGCGGACCCGACGGTCGACCTCTTCGCCGTCTCCCCGGACCACAAGTGGGCCTTCGCCTCGACCCGGGGGCCGAACCCGCTCTCGGGGGACCCGCACTCCTCCCACGGGAGCGACCCGGGAATGCTCGTCGTCAAACTCACCGGCAACGGCAAGAAGGGCACGGTCGAGGGCCTGATCCGGATTTCCAACGTGGACGCGGGCGGTGTCCAGCGGGCCGACGCCCACGGCATCCGCGTGCGTCGTACGAACTGACCGGGCCGGACGGTTCCGCGTGCGGCGCACGAACTGACCGGACGATTCCGCGTGCGGCGTACGAACAACCGGACCGAACGGATTCCTCGCACGGCGTACGAAGAACCGGGCCGGGCCGGGGGTGTACGTCTGACGTGAGCGCTCGCGCGGGAGGGGCTGCTCCGGTCGACCTCGCCCGGAGCGGCCCCTCGGGGGATCGGTGTCAGCTGGGGTTGGCGGCGTGGGTCAGGGTCTCCCAGGCGACGAAGAGGACGTTCGTCCCGGCCGGGCGCTGCTGCTCGGTGAGACGCTGGGTGTTCGTCATCGCGATGCCCATCCGGGTGTTCAGGGCGTTGAAGCCGACCTCGGTGATCGGGCCCAGCCCGAGGTGGAGGGTGCCCCCGCAGAGCGAGGACGGCACGGCGGCGCCGAGCTGGTACTTCGCCTGCATGCCCAGCGCGTGGCGCAGCCGCTCGCCGATCTCCGGGTAGAGGTCCTGCCCCTGGATCCGGGTGGTCTCGGCGAAGTGCGAGATGGCCGACAGCCCGTACCCGGTGTGGGTGAAGTCGCGGCAGGTCTCCTGGGTGAGGCCGTCCATGAAGGTGGACTGGCCCTGCCAGTAGTTGATGATCTCGGCGCGGGTGTCGATGCCGCTGCCCGGGGGCGCCTTGGGGAGCGCGCCGTCGGACGAGACGTAGATGAAGGCCGGCACCCGCCCGCGGAACTTGGCCACGGCCCTGTCGTAGCTCGCCCGGTCCTCGAGGAAGACGGAGATGCCGAGCGCGGCCTCCATCATGCTCAGCTCCCAGTTGCCGTTGCTGTTGGAGCCGTTGATGATCTTCGGCAGGTAGACGGTGCGCAGCATGGTGGAGAAACGGCTGACGGAGGCGGCGGACCAGCCGGTGTAGGTGTAGCGGATGATCTCGGCGGTCCTGGGCCACGAGGACCCGGCCCATCCGGTCTGCAGCGGGGCGTTGCTGTTGGTGTGGTCCCTGATCACCGCGGACCAGGCGTCCATGATCTGGATGGCCTTCTGGGCGTACCTGCTGTCCTGCGTGATGTACCAGGCCAGCGCCATGGTGTACGCGGCGAGCGCGTCCTGGCGCTCGTCGGTGCAGCCGTTGTTGGGGTTGGAGTAGGAGCCGCACTCCACGATCGCGCGCGGCTTGGGGGTTCGCGACAGCGACGCCAGGGAGTGCCCCATCATCTGGTCGAAGGCGCCCTTCCACGGCTGGGCGCCGGAGTTGACCTTCGACCGGATGAAGTCGAGCTGGGGCCTGCTGACCAGGACTCCCGGGTGGGTGAAGGTCGCCGGGGCGGCCTGCGCCCGCGCGGCCGGGAGGTTCGGCGGCGGCGCGGCACCGGCCGCGGGTGCGGAGAGGGCGGTGACGGCGAGCGCCGTGGCGCCCAGGATCGCGGCTGCCGTCGTACGGATGCGTCTGAGCATGTGGAGCTCCTCGCTGGCCTGACAGGCCAAGGGGGTGGCGAGAGGTCTCGGCAGGGGCCTTGATGACCGCCCATCCAACCGACCTCGACAGCGATCCGTCAATATCTTTAGGAAAGTTTCCTAACGTTTAAAGCTCTCATCGGCCGCCCTTATGGCGCCTCCCTCCGGGCGCGCCCGAGTCCCGTGCGACCCCGGTTGCCGGTCGTCCGGTGGCACGTTCGAGACGAGGTGGACGAGGTGGATGGAGGGGTGGGCTCGGTGTGAGCGGGTGCGGGCGGGTGCGGCAGTCGGTGGGGCCCTTGTCCTCCGGAGTCCTCTAGACCTGTTCCGGAGAACCCGTCCCGTTGGGGCCGTTCCCCCGGAGCCGCTCCTCGCGCGCCGGCCTGTTCTCCGGTGCCGGCGGTGCGACGCACTCGTGGCCGGCGGCTCCCCGGTCGATGATGTCCTCGTACACCCCGACCTTGTGGTTGATCAGGTCCAGGCAGCGGGTGAGCCGGCCGATCTGGTCGGTCACCCGCTCCCGGTGCAGGCGCAGGAGGGCGAGCCGCTCCTCCTCGTTGCCGTCTCCCCGGCGCACCATCTCCGTGTACTGGCGGATCGCGGGCAGGGGCATGCCGGAGGCGCGGAGGATGATGCAGAGGGTGAGCCACTCCACGTCGTCCTCGCCGTAGACGCGGCGCCCGCCCGGGTCGCGCCGTACGGGATTGGCCAGGATGCCCTCGCGCTCGTAGAAGCGCAGCGCGTGAACGCTCAACCCCGTGCGCTCGGCGACCTGCCCGATGCTCAGATCCGTTGTGCCCGTGCCCGTGTCCATGGCGTCCAGAATACGGACTTGACCTAGAGTCGACTCTAGATCCTACGATGCGGGGCGTCGCGACATCACGTCCGGAACGACCATCAAGGGAGCACGACCCATGCGTTATCGCGTCCTCGGCGGCACCGGCATCGAGGTGAGCGTCCACTGCCTCGGAGCCATGATGTTCGGTGCCGTCGGCAACCCCGACCACGACGACTGCGTCCGCATCATCCACGCCGCCCTCGACCGGGGCGTCAACTTCGTCGACACCGCGGACATGTACTCCGCGGGCGAGTCCGAGGAGATCGTGGGAAAGGCGCTCAAGGGGCGCCGTGACGACGTCGTGCTCGCCACCAAGGTGCACTTCCGGATGGGGAAGGGCCCCAACCGGAGCGGCAACTCGCGGCGCTGGATCCTCAAGGAGGTCGAGGAGAGCCTCCGGCGCCTGGGGACCGACTGGATCGACCTCTACCAGATCCACCGTCCCGACCACTCGACCGACATCGAGGAGACGCTCTCCGTGCTGAGCGACCTCGTACGCCAGGGGAAGATTCGCGCCTTCGGCTGCTCGACCTTCCCGGCCGAGGAGATCGTCGAGGCGCACAACGTCGCCGAGCGACGCGGGCTCCAGCGCTTCAGGACCGAGCAGCCGCCCTACTCACTGCTCGCCAGGGGGATCGAGGCCGGGGTGCTCCCGGTCTGTCAGCGTTACGGGATGGGCGTGCTGACCTGGAGCCCGCTCGCCTCGGGGTTCCTCACCGGCAGGTACCGGAAGGGGCAGCCCGTCGACCTCTCCACCGGCCGCGCCTCGCTCATGCCCGCGCGTTTCGACCCGTCGATCCCCGAGAACGCCGCCAAGCTCGACGTCGTCGAGAAGCTCGTCGAGCTCGCGACGGACATCGGCTGCTCGCTCCCCGAGCTCGCCGTGGCCTTCGCCGCGGCGCACCCCGCCGTCACCTCGGTGATCACCGGGCCGCGGACCATGGACCAGCTGGAGGGGCTGCTGAAGGGCGCCTCGCTCACCCTCGACGACGCGACCCTCGACCGGATCGACGAGATCGTGCCGCCCGGGACCAACGTGTACCACCCCGACGGCGCCTGGCGCCCGCCCTCGCTGACCGACCCCGCGCGGCGCCGCCGCCCCCTCGCGGAACGCGCCGCGGGTTAGCCCCAGTCTCTCGGGACGGCCCACAGGTCCGCACGACGTGCACGGCCCGCACGCCGTGCACGGCCCGTACGGCATGCACAACCCGTACGCCGTGCACGGCTCGCGCGGCCCGCCGGTCGATCCGGCGGGCCGTTCCGGCCTGTCGTGCGACGGTGGGCGACAGCGGGCGACAGCGGGCGACGGGGAGTGATGGCCAGTGATGGCGATTGACGGCGGGCGGGCCGGTGACCCGGTCGCCGTACCGGATGGGTGCCGTGTTCGACGAGTCGCGTACGGACGGACATCGGAGGTGGACGACGCCGCCCCGGGGGCGCCTCGGACGCGCCCGGGACGTAACGCTATTGACACGGGAATGGCGGGGGAGCAAGCTGATCGCATATGTACAAATCGATTTGCGACACGAATGAGACCTTCCCGCCGCAGGTGGTGACGCATGAGTGAGGTTCCCCGGCGGGTCCTGGTGACCGGGGCCGCGGGCAGGCTGGGGCGGCTGATGCTCGACCTGCTCGCGCACCGGGGCGTGGCCGCCACCGCCCTCGACCTCCGGGATCCGGGCGGGCCGGTGGCGGGCCGGGTGGTCGTCGGGGACGTGGGAGACCCGGCGACGGTGCGCGACGCGCTCGACGGCGTGGACGCCGTCGCGCACTTCGCCGCGATCCCGGCCCCGGTCCTCGGCACGCCGGAGGAGGTCTTCTGCGGCAACACCCGGGCGACCTTCGTGGTCCTGGAGGAGGCGGGCCAGGCGGGGGTGCGCCGGGCCGCCATCGCGAGCAGCTACTCCGTGCTCGGCCTCCCCTGGGCCTCGCGCCCCCTGCACCCGGCCTACCTGCCGATCGACGAGTCGCTGCCCCTGCAGGTCGAGGACCCGTACGGGCTGTCGAAGCAGGCCGACGAGGCGACCGGCGCGATGATGGCGCGCCGCTACGGCATGACGGTCGTCGCGCTGCGCTTCCCCCTGCTCGGAGGGCCGGGGGACAAGCTCGACAAGCGCGCGCAGGAGTACGCGGAGGATCCCGGCTCCGGCGCCGCCGAGCTGTGGACCTACCTCGACGGCAGGGACGCCGCCCTCGCCACCTGGCAGGCGCTCACCCGGCCGATCGAGGGCTACCGCGCGATCTTCGTGACGGCCGAGGACACGCTGGCCCCGCAGCCCACCGAGGAGCTGCTCGACCGCTTCCACCCCGGGGTCGAGCGGCGGGCGCCGCTGCCGGGCAGGGCCGTCCCGATCGACCTGGGAGAGGCCCGCCGCCTGCTCGGCCTCACCGTCCGGCACCCCTTCCCGGCGCCGGACGCGGCGGAGACCGCGTGACCCCTCTTCCCGCACCGGACAACGCGGAGGCCGCATGACATCCCTTCCCCTGCCCGAGACCCAGGCCCCCTGGCCCGCCAGGGACGCCCTCCGCGTCACGGGGGTGCGGCCGATCGTCACCGCCCCCGAGGGCGTGCCCCTCGTGGTGGTCCGGGTCGACACCAGCGACCCCGGCCTGTACGGCCTGGGCTGCGCGACCTTCACCCAGCGCTTCCACGCCGTGGCCGCCGCGGTGGAACACCACGTCGGCCCCCTCCTGATCGGCCGCCACCCCGCAGACATCGAGGACATCACCAGGATGGTGCACTTCTCCTCCTACTGGAGGGGCGGCCCGGTCCTGAACAGCGCCCTGTCGGGGGTGGACCAGGCGCTCTGGGACATCGCGGGCAAGCGCGCGGGCATGCCCGTGTACGAGCTCCTCGGCGGCCGGGTGCGCGCCGCGGCCGACACCTATTTGCACGCGGGCGCGGCGACCGTGGAGGAGACGATCGAGGAGGCCCAGGCGATCCTGGCGTCCGGATACCGTCACGTACGGCTCCAGACGGGCGCGCCGGGGCTCGGCCACTACGGCTCGCCCGGCTCTCCGGGCGGCTACCCCGGCTCCCCGTACCCCGACGGGTGGGACGTGCAGCGCTACCTGCGCGACACCCCGAAGCTGTTCGAGCGGGCCCGCGCCGAACTGGGGGAGGAGCCGGGCCTGATGCACGACGTGCACTCGCGGCTCACCCCCAAGCAGGCGATCGCCCTCGCGCGGGCGCTCGAACCGTACCGGCTCTTCTTCCTGGAGGATCCGATAGCGCCGGAGTTCTACGACCGCCTGCCCGAGGTGCGCGAGGCCGCCCCGATGCCCATCGCGGCGGGCGAGCAGCTCAGCTCCGTCGCCGACGCGGCCAGGATCGTCCGCGAGGGCGGCGTCGACCTGCTGCGGCTGCACGTCTCTTCGGTGGGCGGGCTCACCCCCGCGCGCAAGCTGGTCGCGCTCTGCGAGCTGACCGGCGTGGGCACCGCCTGGCACTCGCCCGCGGACGTCTCGCCGGTGGGCGCCGCCGCCAACGTGGCGCTCGACGTGACCACCCCCGCCTTCCAGATCCAGGAGGGGCACCTCTATCCCGAGGCCGTCCACGAGGTCTTCCCCGGCACGATCGGCCCCGTCAACGGATACCTCTACCCGAACGACGCGCCCGGCTGGGGCGTCGACCTGGACGAGGCGCTGGCGGCGAAGTATCCGCCGCTGGAACACCTCCACGAGCGGTGGTCGGCCCGCGTGCGCAGGCCCGACGGCGGTATCGAGCCGCCCTGAGAAACTTATAGTGGGTGTAAGGAGTGTGTCGATGTAAGATCTGCCCATGGTCCCGGCACCCTCCGAGGAGCGACCCCCCACGCGGCGTGAGCGGAGGAAAGGGGAGACGCGGCGTGCCATCGCGGGCACGGCACGCCGCCTGTTCGCCGAACGCGGCTTCGAGACCGTGACGGTGGCCGAGATCGCGGCGGTGGCCGACGTCTCGACCAAGACGGTCTTCAACCACTTCCCGGTCAAGGAGCAGATCTTCTTCGAGGCGGATCCGCTCGGCTGGCCCGCTCCCGAGCGGGCCGTGCGGGAGCGCCTGGCGGGGGAGCGGCCCGTCGACGCGATCCGCCGCGTCATGGCCAGGCCCTCGGCGGCCGGTGCCGCACCGGATCCGGACGACGCCGACGACGTGGCCGACGTGGCTGACGTGGCCGACGCCGGGGCGGTCGCCGTCCACGCGCGGATCTACCGGGACAGCCCGGCGCTGCGGTCGTACTCCCGGGAGATGTTCGCGGGGCAGGAGCGCGCGCTGCGCGAGGCGATCGAGTCCGGCGCGGGGGATCCCGGCACGGTGATCCCCGGTGCGGGGGCCTCCGGCGCGGGGGGAGGGCTCGGGGCCGGGGTCGTGGCCGCGCTCATCCTGGCGGCCGTGCGCGAGGTCTGGGAGTCCACCCTGCTCAGGATCGCCGCCGGTGCCGCCTTCGAGGACGCCGCGGCCCTCGGGCGCCGCGAGCTGGACGCGGCCCTCGACCTCCTCTCCCACGACCCTCCCGGCCGCGGCCCGCTCGGCCGTGACCCGCTTGACGGGGGCCCGGAGGGCTCTGACCTGCCCGACCAGGACCCGCCGGACCTCGCGGGTGGTGGCACGCGGAGGTTCCCGTCCGCCGGGGCGGCGCGGCCTCCGGCGGGCGAGCCCGTACGGGAACCGCGAGAGGCGCACGGAGAACGAGGGGCCGGGGGGCGCGCTCCGGCCGGGGGCGTCCGCGGGCCGGTTCGCGGTGACCGTCCCAGCATCACCAGGGTGGCGCGGCTCGCGGGGGTGAGCGCGACCACGGTGTCGCACGCGCTGAACGGGCGCCGCCCGGTGGCCGAGGAGACGCGGCGGCGCGTGCAGGCCGCGATCGACCAGCTGGGATACCGGCCCAACGTCCTCGCCCGGGGGCTGCGCACGAGCAGGAGCCAGACGATCGGGCTGATCATCCCGGACATCACCAACCCCTTCTACCCGGCGCTGGCGCGCGGGCTCCAGGACGTGCTGGGGCCGGCGGGCTACGACGAGATCATCAGCAACACCGACGGCGACCGGGAGCTGGAGCGCGCCGCCATCGACCAGATGATCGCCCGCCAGGTGGACGGCCTCGCCTTCGCGGTCTTCCACACGCACGCCGAGGACCTGCTGCCCGTCATCGGGGCGGGCATCCCCGTCGTACGGCTCGGGGGCCGCCTGGTCCAGGCCGGTGTCGACGTCGTGCACAGCGACGACGAGGGCGGGGCCGCCGAGGCCACCCGCTACCTGCTCGAACGCGGCTACCGCAGGATCGGCTTCGTCTGCGGCCCGCACGCGGAGGGGCCCGCGGCCGAGCGCGTCGCGGGTTACCGCTCCGCGCTGCTGGCCGCCGGCGCGGACGCCGACCCCCGGCTCGTGGCGCACACGCACTTCAGCCGGGCGGGCGGGTCCTCGGGCACCGGCCGCCTGCTCGACCTGCCCGAACCCCCGGACGCCGTGCTGTGCGCCAACGACATCATGGCCATCGGCGCGCTCGACACGGCCGAGGAGCGGGGGCTGCGCGTTCCCGCGGACCTGGCCGTCATGGGGTTCGACGACATCGAGGCGGCGAGCCTTGTCTCGCCGGGGCTGACCACCATGGCCAACCCGGCCAGGGAGATCGGCCAGGCATGTGCCCGCCGCCTGCTGGAACGGCTGCGGGGCGGGACGGCGGAGCTCTCCGCCGAGACGGTCATCCCGGCCCGGCTGGTCCGCCGCCGGTCGGCCTGAGCACTCCACCGCGCGTGCGGCCGTCCCTCCTCACTCCGGCGTGACCCTTGACACGCGCTGTGTTGCGTGTAAGTTTCGGAACCAATCTTAACGATTTGCGTGGACGTCGCCCCGTGATCCGGATTCCCGCCGGGGCACGGGCGAGAGCCCGGACTCATCCTCCGCGACCCCCCTGAGGAAGTGACGATGCCGATGTCAACCGGCCCATACCGATCACCTGACCGCGCCCGCCGGGTGCCGGAGCCCGCCAGGCGCGGGAGCACCGGACCGTCGCGCGCCGACCGCGGCGCGCACGCGGCATCCGCAGCGGACACAGCGCACGCAGTGGACACAACGGATGCAACGGGCACAGCGGGCACCGTACGCTTCGCACGCATCGCGGCAGTGGGGAAGGAAGCGACATGAGAGCAGGCAAGCGGGCCCTCGCCGCCGGTCTGGCGCTCGCGGTGGGACTCACCGCGGCCGCCTGCGCGGGCGGCGGGCAGGGCGGTGGCCAGAGCGGTGACCAGGGCGGCGGGCAGGCGTCCGGCCAGACGCTGAAGATGTGGACGTTCAAGCGAACCCACGCCGACGCCCTGACCAAGGCCGCCGAGCAGTTCAAGACCGAGACGGGCATCTCCGTCACCATCGAGGCGGTCACCCCCGACGACGTGTTCGTCAGCAAGGTGCAGAGCTCCGCGCAGACCGGTGACCTGCCGGACGTGCTGGAGATGCACGCGGGCGGCGAGGACCTCGAGATGGGCTCCTCCGGGCTGCTGGTCGACCTGGCCGCCGACGTCTCCGACACCTGGAAGCAGCGGCTGCTGCCGACCACCCGCGACGCCGGGCTGATGACCCAGCAGCGGATCGACCTCGCGGCCAACGACTCGCCGTACAAGCAGGTCAAGGCGGGCACCCTGTTCAGCGTGCCGTTCACGGCCGGCGCGTTCGGCATCGTCTACGCCAACAAGGAGAAGCTGAAGGCCGCCGGGCTCGACCCGGACACGCCGCCGAAGACGTGGGAGGACTTCCTCGCCGCGCTCAAGACGACCACGGACAAGGACCCCAAGCAGGGCGGTCTCTCCCTGGGCCTGAAGGTCAGCCAGACCGGCTACAACTGGGCCTACCAGCCGCTGGCCCACTCCTACCTGGGCAAGGAGAGGTTCCAGGCGCTGTTCGCCAAGGGCGCCGCGCAGGGCTTCGCCTCGCCCGACGGGATCAAGACGCTGGAGCTGTACAGTCAGCTCACCCCGTACTGGATGCCCGGCACGACGTCGCTCGGCATCGACGAGGCGGACATCGCCTTCGCGCAGGGCAAGTCCGCCTTCAACGTCGGCGGCACCTTCACCCTGGCGTTCCTCGCGCAGAACGGGATGACCCCCGACAAGGTGCTCGCCTTCCCGATCCCGCCGTCCGCCGAGGGGCTCAGCAAGGAGATCGTGATGGCGCCCCTGGCGCTCACCTCCCTCGGCGTCACCTCCACCAGCAAGAACCGGGAGGCGGCGGTCAAGTGGCTGGACTTCGTGACCTCGCCCAAGGGCGCGGGCGTCGTCGCGAAGACCTCGCTCGACCTGCCGGCGACCGACCTGGGCACGGAGGCCGAGGCGCTGCTCGGGCCCGACCTCGCGTCGCTGCAGAAGTACTTCACCGGTGCCCCGGAGGCCACCTACGACGCCGGTGACACCACCTTCTTCCCCTCCGACTACGACCAGGTCAAGCCAGGGGACCTGATGGTCAGGATGACGCCGCTCAAGGAGGTCACCCCGCAGCAGGCCGGGCCGGAGCTGGACAAGATCATGGGCTCCATGTGGAAGTCCACCAAGTGAGCACCCTCACCACCGAGGATCGTGCCGGGCGGCTCCCCGCGGAGCCGCCCGGCCGCGGGCGCGGTCGTGGCCGGAGCCGCTGGGGGCGGTGGCTGACCGGGTGGGCCTTCGTGCTGCCCGCGGTGGCGCTGTTCCTGCTGATGGGGGTCTACACCATCGGCACCGGCCTGGCGCTGAGCCTCGCGAAGTGGAACGGGCTCACCCCCGAGTGGATATGGGTCGGCTTCCAGAACTACCTGGACCTGCTGTACGCCGACCCGGTGCTCGCCCCCGAGCTGCGCCGGGCGGCCTGGAACACCCTCCAGGTCATGGTGGCCGTCCCGGCGCTCACGGTGGCCATCTCGCTGCCGCTCGCGGTCGCGCTGAACTCCGTCAGGCGGCTGCGCGGGCTGCTCCGCTCGGTGTACTTCCTGCCCTACGTCACCACCGGCATCGCGGTCTACTACGCCTGGCGCTACGTGCTGGAGCCCGACGGGGCGATCAACGTGCTCCTGGGGTCGGTCGGCCTGGGCAGCCTGTCGCAGCCGCAGGGCTTCCTCGGCAACCCGGACACCGCGCTCCCCACGCTGATCGTGGTCCTGGTCTGGTCGAGCGTTCCCGTCGCCACCCTGCTCTACCTGAGCGGGCTGCAGGCCATCGACCCCAACGTGATCGAGGCCGCCCACATCGACGGGGCCTCACCGCGCCAGGTGCTGCGGCGCATCGTCTGGCCGCTGCTGACACCTCTCACCGCGGCCATCGTGCTGCTCGGCGTGCGGGACGCGCTGCACGGCTTCCAGATCTTCCTGATCATGACGAACGGCGGGCCCGGCGGGCACACCGACGTGCTCGGCCTGCAGGTCTACCGGCTCTCGTTCATGAAGGAACTCGCCCAGACCCTGGGGATGGCGAGCGCGCTGGGCTGGATGCTCTTCGCCGGGGCCCTGCTGCTCACCCTGGTCAACGCGCGCCTGCTCAGGAGGATCCGATGATCGGGTCACGCATCGTGAAGACCGTCGCCCGCACGGCCCTGGTGGCGTACGCGCTCATCAGCCTGTATCCGTTCCTGTGGATGCTGTCCGGCGCCTTCAAGACCAGGGAGGAGATCCTCCGGAGCGGCAACCTCATCCCGGACGCCCCCACCCTGGACACCCTGCTGACCACGTGGAGCCGCCTGCACTTCTTCGACTACTTCCTCAACAGCCTCCAGGTCACCGGGCTGACCGTCGCCGGGGTGCTGGTGGTCTACAGCCTCGCCTCGTACGCCTTCGCGGTGCTGGACTTCCCCGGCAGGAAGGCGCTGTTCTGGTTCTTCGTCTCGCTGCTGTTCGTGCCGGGCATCACGGTGCTGCTCCCGGTGGTGATCCTGGAGAAGAACCTCGGCATCCTGGGCTCGCACCTGGGGCTGGTCCTGCCGTTCGTCAACGGCACCGCCCCGCTGACGGTGCTGCTGCTCACCAACGGTTTCAGCGGGATCCCCCGGGAGCTGCGCGAGGCCGCCCGGGCGGACGGGGCGCGGGAGTTCCGGATCTTTTGGTCGGTCTACCTGCCGCTCGCCCGGCCCACCCTCATCACGGTCGCGGTGCTGACCGCGGTGCCGACCTGGAACGAGTACGTCCTCACGCGGGTGTCCCTCAACGACCCCTCCCTCTACACCCTGCCGCTCGGCCTGGAGACCCTGCTGTCGGGCAACGTGCCGCACTACAACGAGGTGATGGCCGCGTCTCTGATCATCGTCATCCCGGTCATCGCGCTCTTCCTCCTCCTGCAGCGCTACTTCGTCAACGGGCTCGTGGGAGCCGTCAAGGGGTGATCCCCGGGCCCGGCGGCCCGCCTCCGGTGGGGTGGGGCGGGCCGCCCGGCCGGTCCGGGTGTCCGGGGGGCTCAGAGCCGGGTGAGGCGTACGGCGTCGGCGACGATCGGTCCCGTGCCGGAGGTCCATCGGCTCACGCCGACGGCGTTGTACGTCCCGGCCTTCAGGGCGAACGTCCCGATGCTTCGCCAGGCGCCGCCACCGGCCCGCTGGTCGACGTACACCGTCCTGCTCCCCGCGGAGGTGGCGACGATGTACGGGGCGGAGCCGTTGTGGCCGGGGGCGGCCGGGTACCAGACCTCGACCTGGTAGGTGGCCGCGGCGGGGACGGCGAACCGGTACCAGGCGACGTCGCTCGCGGTCACCGGCCTCGCCTGGCGGTGGTTGGGGCCGTGGCGCCCGGCCACGGCGGTGGAGGCGGTCCAGTTCGCGCTCGCGGTGAACGCGCCCGAGGTGGAGTTGTCGACGGTCGCCGACCAGGGGGCGGTGCTCCCGGTGACGTACCGCATGTACTTGGCCCAGTCCCAGTGCGAGCCCGGGTCGGTGTGCGTGGCGCCGGGAACCTGGTTGTGCCCGATGATGTGCGAACGGTTCTTGGGGATGCCGTACTTGTCGCAGAGGGCGCGGGTGAGGGCCGCCGAGGCGCGGTACATCGCGTCGGTGAACCAGGAGGCGTTGTTGACGAACCCCTCGTGCTCGATCCCGATCGACCTGGTGTTGTACGACCAGTTGCCCGCGTGCCAGGCGACGTCCTTGTCGCGCACCATCTGGGTGACGTCGCCGTCGGAGGAGCGGACGACGTAGTGCGCGGACACCTTCGCGGCGGGGTTTTGGAACCAGGAGAGCGTGCCCGCGTACGCCCCCTGGGTGACGTGGACGACGATCCGGTCGATCTTGTTGCTTCCCGGCCTGCTCGCGGTGGTCCGGTTGCCGGAGTGGGCGGCCACCCAGCTCGCGGCCGGGTAGTCGGGGCTCGGGGCCTTGGCGGCGAGTTCCCGCACGCCCTCGTAGACGCCGCGGTCGGCCTGCAGTTCCACGGCCGTGACCGTGACGACCTCGCCGCCAGGGGCGGTGGCCCGGACGCCCCTGCCGAGGAGGTCGTAGACGGTGTCGGCGTACAGCCTGGCCGTCTCGGAGCTGGAGGCGTTGCCGTACTTGGCCACGGCCGGGTACCACCGCCCGGCGTCCTTCCTGGTGGTGGCGTCGAGGCCGAGCGCGTCGGCGTGCGAGCGCAGCACCGCGGCGCCGCCGAGGACGTTGGCCGCGTCGTCCTGCTTCAGGGTCGCCGCCGGTGCGCCGGTCAGCTGGGCGGCGCGTTCCAGGACGCGCGTGGCGGGGTTGCTGACCAGGTGCATGACCCCGTACCCGCCGCTCGCGCTCGGCTCGCCGTCGTGCCCGTCGAGATGCGTCTCGGCGTACGCGAGCGCCACGAGCAGGTCGCGCGGCACGTCGTACGCGGCCGAGGCGCGAGCGAAGGCGTCCGCCAGGGGGCCCGCCGACCGGGAACTCGCGGCCTGGGCGGGCGCGAGGAGCAGGACGGCGAGAACGGCGGACAGGATCGCGGCTGACCGGCGGTGCGAGCGCGGCCGGGCGTTCTGCACGGAGTCTCCTTGGGAATCGGGTTTCCGGTCCCGTCCGGGCACCGGCTGATTCGGCACCGTAAAGGAGAATTGCGACAAATGTAAATAATCAACACTCCTTTGTTTGTTGGCGACAATTATCTTTTTTGATCTGGTATGCCGCGTATTTACGGGCTGGCTGATCGGTTGGCCGACGGGCCGGTCGGCCGGTCAGGACGGGGCCGCACGGGGAGGCCGGGCGGCGGGCGGCGACCGGGGAGGTGGGAACGGTGACGTCGTGACCACCCGGACGAGGCCGGGCCGACGGGGAGCGGGGGCCTCGCCGAGTTCCGCCACGGCACGGCCGGGGCCGCGAGCGGCGGAGAGCGAAGGTCTCGGCGGGTTCCGCTGTGCCACGGGCGGGAGGGAGTGCCGTGGACGGCGGGAGTGGGGACCCCGGCGAGTTTCGCCGTACGCGAGCGCCGGGCAGCGGAGGTCTCGGCAGGTCCGGTGGGTGCGGTGGGGCCAGTAGGTCCGGTAGGTCTGGTGAGTCCGGTGGGGTCGGTGGGTTTCGATGGGGTCGGTGGGTTTCGGTGTGACGCGGGTCGGAGGGGCGTGCCGTGCCCGGGTGATCTCCGGGCACGGCACGTGCCTGTTCTCGAAGGTCCCGCCGTGCCTCAGTTGGGCGGGGTCAGGTTGACGAAGGCGCCGCAGTTGCCCGGCCACGGCGGGTTCAGCAGCACTCCCGGAGCCGGATACACGACGCAGGTCGCCCGTGCGATCGTGCCCGCCGGGTTCGCCACCGTGACGAAGAGGTTGGTCAGGTCCTCCTCGAGTGAGACCTCGTTCGCGCCGGTGGGGTATCCGGCCAGCGCGGAGACGTTGTGCCAGATGGGAGTGGTCCGAGGATCCCGGACCAGGGTCGCCCCCGCGGTGGAGACGTACGCGGTGAACTCGGTGGAGCCGTCACGCGAGCTCGCGAGGGCGTTGCCGGCTCCAGCCGGTCCCGTGGGTCCGGCCGGTCCCGCCGGCCCGACCGGGCCCACGGGGCCGGTGGCCCCCGTCTGGCCGGTCGGTCCCGCCGGTCCCGCCGCGCCCACCGGGCCGATGGTGCCCGCGGGTCCCGCCGCTCCCGCCGGTCCCACGGGCCCGATCGGTCCCGCCGGTCCGGCCGCGCCCGCGATTCCAGCGGGTCCTACCGGTCCGGTCTGTCCGGTGGCGCCCGTCTGTCCCGTCTGTCCTGTCGGGCCTATGGGCCCGATCGGCCCGGCCGGGCCTGCCGCGCCGGTCGCCCCCGCCGGTCCGATGGGGCCCGCCGGTCCGATGGGTCCCGCCGGTCCCGTGGGTCCCGCCGGTCCGATGAGGCCCGCCGGTCCCGTGGGTCCCGCCGGTCCCGCCGGTCCCGCGGAGCCGCCGGGGCCGGTGGGTCCCGTCGGTCCCGCGGGTCCGGCCGCGCCCGTCAGGCCGGTCGGTCCCGCCGCCCCGGTCGGGCCGGTGGCGCCCGTCTGTCCGGTGGCGCCCGTCTGGCCGGTCTGCCCGGCCCGGCCCGTGGCGCCGGCGGGTCCCGCCGGACCGACCAGTCCCTGCGCACCCGTCGCGCCCGCCGGTCCCGCCGGTCCGGTGGCGCCGGGTGCTCCCGCGGGGCCGGTCG
>NZ_JBEOWK010000055.1:0-20419 GCF_040295985.1 Streptosporangium sp. NPDC002524
CGGAAGTTAAGCTCTTCAGCGCCGATGGTACTGCACCGGGGACGGTGTGGGAGAGTAGGTCACCGCCGGACAATCATTCATGAAGGCCCCCACCAATGGTGGGGGCCTTCGTGTTTTCCGGGGTTCTTTTTTCGTGCTGTGCTCATGGGTGTCCTTTCGCTCACACGACCCGCTCACGACCAGCTCAGGCCTGAGATCCGCTCATGCCGTTCACGATCCGCTCGGACCTGCTCATGGCCCGCTCTGGTCCGCCAGAATCTGCTTACCGGCCTCTCGTGGGTCCTTCCCGAGGCCCACAGGTCTTCCCGAACTCATATCGGGCCCGGGAAGACGTACTCCGTAATCCGCAAGGCAGCAGCCGTCGTAGACAGCAGTGACGAGAGTCCCGGACAGCAGAGAAGCCCCGGCCCAGAAGGGCCGGGGCTTCTCCGTTCGGTCGGTGCTCGTCAGTGCGCGTGATGGAGCGTCGATGAAGTCGACGAGTCGGCAGAAACGTCAGGGCGTGATGAAGAGACCGTCGCCCACGGTCCGCTCCGCTCCGTCCGAGGGCCGGTTCACGGCCTTGTGGCCTACGACCATCACGCTGGAGCCGCCGCCGTCGAAGTTGATGGCCTGCTTGGCTCCCAGCCACCGCATGAGCTGGGCCGCCTCCACCATCGAGGCGCCCACGGTGACTCCCGGGTTGCGCCCGTCGACGGTGGCCAGGATCAGCCCGCCCGACCTGTCGATACCGACCATCGTGCGCGGGTGGCGCCGGAGCATCATGTTGATCGAGGCGTGTCCGTCGGCCGCCGCGGTGATGCGTACCCGCCCGTTCCTGACCAGCCCGACCCCGCCGCCCATGACGTACGTCTCAGGGGTGAGCGGGATGGCCTGCTGCGTACGCAGGTCGATGACCTTGTTGTCCACCTTCATCCAGGTGCTTTGCGCATGTTCCTGGAGCCAGACGGCGAGAAGGCCGGTGCCGTGGAGCAGGTAGGTGCCCCGGGCGACGATGCCGCCGGCCTGGCGGACCTTGATGACCTTGTTCTGCACGGCGTCGACGACGACCTCGATGCCGCCGTCGGCGGCCGTCTTGCCGCCGAACTCCTCGGTGTAGAGGACGAGCTCCTCAGCGCCGGCGGCCCGGTTGATGCCGTTGACCTCGATCTTCGCCCCGTCGGAGGAGATCGCGGTGACCGCCGTCTTCAGCTCGGTGATCCGCGCCTTGCGGCCCTGGGTGATGACGAGGCCGCTACGGCCGGGCACGGCCTCGCTGAGCAGCCTGCCGCCCACGACGGACACGCCGACCGGGTCGCCCTGGAGCGCCTTGGCCGTGTGGATGTTGAAGAAGCCGCCGTTGACCCCGGCGATGGCGCCGGTCAGCTTCGACATCGAGCTGGTGCTCTCGCGCTTGGCCACGCTCTTGCCGACGCTCGTCTTGAAGGACCCCCTGAACACCTTCGGGTTGACCATCAGCACGCGCATGTCCCAGGGGCCGGTGGTCTCCGTGCCGTCGTCACCGAGGTAGTCGGTCTTGGCCCGGATGTCGAACTCCTTGAGCTCCTTCACGACCTTGTCGGCCTTCGCCCGCTGGCCGAACGACCAGAAGCCGGTCCGGACCATGTAACGCTCCACGGCGGGAGCGTCCGAGGCGGCGGGTTGCACGATCCTCAGGATCTCGGGGGTGAACCCCGCGGCCTCCACCGCCTCGGCCACCGTCTGAGCGGTGACAAGCGAACCGGCATCGTGCCCATTGGGCATAAGAGCGGAGACTGTCCATCCTTGGGTAGATTTGCCGTGTTTCACACTAAAAAGGGTGATTCCCGGGGCCACATTCTGCTGGTTCTTCGCCGGGGCCATACTCACGCCGAGAGGGAACACGGAGGAGGGAAACCCCGAACTCGCCTGCTCCGCCTCGGCGGGAATCGCCACGGTAGTGAGTGTCAGGGCTGTCAATCCGGCGACAAGGCGTCGCGACATGTGCATCTCTCCCCGGTGGTCTCCGACTTCGTGCACCATCGTGCCGAGATCCACGGGGGTAAGGGAGCGAAACACGCGAAACATCCCAAGAAAGTGTCATTACTCACGTGAGAACACGGGGTGGAAGAGAACCGGGCGGAGGAGAATTCGCATGCCGTGACGGCCCCGGCCGTGGCGATATGCCTGGTCAATGGGCCGGCGGGCCTGGTCAATAAGGATTAGTCCCCGGATGTTTCGCCACGGGGGACGGGAAAGCGGCGCTACGGTGCGGTAGGCCGCATTTCCTCAGATCAAGCGGCACATCTTTACGAGAGGCAGCCGTCATGGGGCTGAGCGTTCTCATCGTGATCATCGCAAGCGTGTTCCTCGGCGTCGTCCTCGGGGCGATCCTGACGCGTCCGCGCCGCTGGGACCTCCACATCTGCGACCATCCCGCCGACCACGTCCGCACGGACACCGCATCCGACAGACACGGTTGACCAGGAACCTGAACAAGCACCTGAACAAGCAACTGACCGGGCACCTGAGCGGACACCGTCCAGGTCCCCGGGCCGGTCAGCCGACGCAGTGGTAGACCTTGCGCAGGGTCTCGTGGACGATCCAGACGGTCCTGGCGCCCTCGGCGAGCAGGCAGACCGAGCCGGGGACGAGCTCCAGGGTGGCGCCGCCGTCGACCTCCAGCGTGGCGCGGCCGGACAGGACCACGAACATCTCGTCACGTTCCACATCGATCACCGTGCCCGGCGTGATCTCCCAGATGCCCCGGCTCTGCCTGCCGTCCGGGGAGGACCACAGCTCGATCGACGAGACGCGCGGGGAGCCGGCCAGGATCTGGTGGGGCTCCAGCTCGTCGGGTGACAGCCGTACGTCGTCGGTGGGGACGGAGAACGCCCCGGCGGCGGTGACCATCCGGGCCAGATCGGCGGTCTCGGGGACGAAGATCTCGGTCATGGGGGCCTTTCAGGAACGGGGGCTGTCTCTTCGGAAGGACTCCAGCGCCAGGAGGGCGACGTGGAGGGAGAGACAGGATTCGACATCGTCCAGGTCGGTGTCGAGGACGCGCTCCAGCCTGCGGAGGCGGTCGTAGAAGGCGGGCCGGGACAGGTGGGCCCGCTGGGCGGCGACGGCCTTGTTGCGGCCCGCGTCGAGGTAGACCCGCAGGATCCGGGTGAGATCGCCGCCGCGCTGGGCGTCGTGGGCGAGGAGCGGGCCGAGCTCGCGTTCGGCGAAGGTCTGCAGCCGGGCGTCGTCGCGCAGGAGATGGAGCAGGCCTCTCAGGCGGAGGTCGGGCAGCCGGTAGAAGGCGCGGCCGTCGGGGTGCCTGACGGCGACGTCGGCGACCTGCTCGGCCTCCAGGAAACTCCTCCGCACGTCGCGGACCGACTCGACCACGGAGCCGGCGGCGAGGACGAAGGGGGTCGTGAAGGTCACGCGCAGGTGGTCGGCGAGCGTGGTCAGCGCGGCCTCGGGCAGGACGCGCGGCGGCAGGGGGAGCAGGACGCCGACCCGGTTCTGGTCCAGGGCGCCGATCAGGGCGGGGAGGCGGGCCTCGCGGCAGGCGGCGGAGGCCGCGTCGGCCAGCTCGCCGAGCCGGGCGAGCTGTTCCTGGCCGTCCGGCGGGTTCTCCGCCGACTCGGCCAGGCGGAGCACCACGCTGACGAGCTTGCGGCCGGTGAGCGGCACGCCGACCGCGCGGGCGCGGGCCGCGGCCTCCTCGGGGTCGGCGTACGCGTGGGTCAGGATGCCGGTGATGATCGTGCCGTGCGCCTGGCGTTCCAGGGACTCCTGGTGGCGCTCCAGCAGTCGGCCCAGGGCGAGGGTGGTCGCGGCGCGCTCGGCGAGCACGATGTCGCGCGGGCCGGGCTCCGTGTCGCAGAGCAGGATCAGCCGGCCCCAGTCCTGGCCCCGCGCGCCGACCATGGTGACCAGCCAGCCGGAGGCCGCGTCGTAGGCGGTGCGCAGGTCGGGGGCGACCGCGCGGGAGCGGGTCTCCCAGCCCGCCAGCAGCGAGCCGGTGTCGCGTCCGCCGGTCTCGCAGGCCAGCACCTGGTGCGCGAGGTTCTCCAGCAGCGCGGGGTGGCCGGACAGCCGGGTGACCTGGCCGAGGATCTCGGCGGGGGAGGCGCCCTCGACCGACAGCTCGGTGAAGACCTCGTGCAGCTGTTCGGAGGCGCGGAGCTCCTCCAGCTGGCTGTCGATGATCCGGGCGTGCACCGACTCGGTGATCTGCACGAACGGTGTCTCCCTGGCCAGGGTGACCAGGGGGAGGCCCTGGTCCTCGGCGGCGCGGACCACGGCGCCGGGCAGTTCGCCGATGAACTTGCGGCCCAGCTCCACGATGAGGCCGGACGCGCCCACGCCGACCAGCTCGGCGATGTAGTCGGCCAGCTTGCCGGGGTCGTCGGGCAGCGCTATGCCGGTGGTGAGCACGAGCTCGCCGCCGCGCAACAGGTGGGCGATGTCGGTGACCTCGCCCACGTGCACCCAGCGCACCCGGCTGTCGAGCCGGTCGGCTCCCGCCACGACCCGTGGGTTGCCCCGGCGGACGGTGTCCAGGGCGAGGACGTCGGCGACAGTAGGGAGCACCCGTCGAGAATATCCGATCATCATGTAAGCGCGAGCGGGGTGTGCTTTACAGCCTGTTTGCTCCGGCCCGTTTCCGGCCTGGCCTCTCGCCCAGATCCCCGCGTTCCCCCGTTTCCCGCCCGCTTTTCGCCAGCCTAGGATTACCTCACCTTTTACGGCCGAGGGGCGCGATGGTGGACATGGTTGAGACCGCCGGCACGGTGCGGGGCAGGGCCACGAAGGGTTCCTCGGGCGTGGAGGAGCTCGATCTCCGGCAGCTCCTGGCGGGCCTGACCGCCGTGCGCGACGGCGACTTCGGCACGCATCTGCCCGAGGACGGCGACGGGCTGCTGCAGGAGATCGCGACCGTCTTCAACGGGATGGTGGACCAGCTGTCGCTGTTCACCTCCGAGGTGACCCGGGTGGCCCGCGAGGTGGGCACCGAGGGACAGCTGGGCGGGCAGGCCGAGGTGCCGGGGGTCTCCGGCACCTGGAAGGACCTCACCGACTCGGTGAACGCCATGGCGGGCAACCTCACCGACCAGGTGCGCGACATCGCGCAGGTCGCGACCGCGGTCGCCACCGGCGACCTGTCGCAGAAGATCACCGTGGACGTGCGCGGTGAGATCCTGGAGCTGAAGAACACGCTGAACACGATGGTGGACCAGCTGTCGTCGTTCGCCGACGAGGTGACCCGGGTGGCCCGTGAGGTGGGCACCGACGGCAGGCTGGGCGGGCAGGCGGAGGTGACCGGGGTCGCCGGGACCTGGCGCGACCTCACCGACTCGGTCAACTTCATGGCGGGCAACCTCACCGACCAGGTGCGGAGCATCGCGCAGGTCACCACGGCCGTCGCCAAGGGCGACCTGTCGCAGAAGATCACCGTGGACGCCCGGGGCGAGATCCTGGAGCTGAAGAACACCATCAACACGATGGTGGACCAGCTGTCGTCGTTCGCCGACGAGGTGACGCGGGTGGCCCGTGAGGTGGGCACCGACGGCAGGCTGGGCGGCCAGGCCGACGTCAAGGGCGTCTCGGGCACCTGGCGCGACCTCACCGACTCCGTCAACTACATGGCGGGCAACCTCACCGACCAGGTGCGCAACATCTCGCAGGTGGCCACCGCCGTCGCCCGGGGCGACCTGTCGCAGAAGATCACGGTCTCGGCGCGGGGCGAGATCCTGGAGCTGAAGAACACGCTGAACACGATGGTGGACCAGCTGTCGTCGTTCGCCGACGAGGTGACCCGGGTGGCCCGTGAGGTGGGCACCGACGGCAGGCTGGGCGGGCAGGCCGACGTCAAGGGCGTCTCCGGCACCTGGAAGGCGCTCACCGAGTCGGTGAACGTGATGGCCGACAACCTCACCGCCCAGGTGCGGAGCATCGCGCAGGTCACCACGGCGGTCGCCAAGGGCGACCTGTCGCAGAAGATCCGGGTCGACGCCCGCGGCGAGATCATGGAGCTGAAGGAGACCATCAACACGATGGTCGACCAGCTCTCGGCCTTCGCCGACGAGGTGACCCGGGTGGCCCGCGAGGTGGGCACCGAGGGCAACCTCGGCGGCCAGGCCACCGTGCGAGGGGTCTCCGGCACCTGGAAGGACCTCACCGACAACGTCAACTCGATGGCCAACAACCTGACCAGTCAGGTGCGGAGCATCGCGCAGGTCACCACGGCGGTCGCGAGGGGCGACCTGTCGCAGAAGATCACCGTCGAGGCGAAGGGCGAGGTCGCCGCGCTCGCCCAGACCATCAACACGATGGTCGACACGCTGAGCGCGTTCGCCGACGAGGTGACGCGCGTGGCCCGCGAGGTGGGCACCGAGGGTGAGCTGGGCGGCCAGGCGCGCGTGCCCAACGTGGCCGGCACCTGGAAGGACCTCACCGACAACGTCAACTCGATGGCCAACAACCTGACCAACCAGGTGCGCAACATCGCGCAGGTCACCACGGCGGTCGCGCAGGGCGACCTGACCAAGAAGATCGACGTCGACGCGCGGGGCGAGATCCTGGAGCTGAAGACCACGATCAACACGATGGTGGATCAGCTGTCGTCGTTCGCCGCGGAGGTCACCCGGGTGGCCCGCGAGGTCGGCAGCGAGGGGCGGCTGGGCGGGCAGGCCGAGGTCGAGGGCGTGTCCGGCACCTGGAAGCGGCTGACGGAGAACGTGAACGAGCTGGCCGGGAACCTCACCCGCCAGGTGCGGGCCATCGCCGAGGTGACCAGCGCGGTGACCTCGGGTGACCTCACCCGCTCGATCACCGTCGACGCCTCGGGCGAGGTGGCCGAGCTCAAGGACAACATCAACTCCATGGTGAAGTCGCTGCGCGAGACCACCCTGGCCAACCAGGAGCAGGACTGGCTCAAGTCGAACCTGGCCCGCATCTCCGGGCTGATGCAGGGCCACCGCGACCTCGCCGTCGTGGCCGAGCTGGTGATGAACGAGCTCGCCCCGCTGGTCTCCGCCCAGCACGGCACGTTCCTGCTCGCGGAGGAGAAGCCGGACGGCTCGGAGCTGCGGGTGGTCGGCTGCTACGGCCACCGGGAGACCACGCGCCGCCACTTCTTCGGCGACTCCCTGGTGGGACAGGCCGCCGTCGCCAAGCGGTCCATCCTGGTCGAGGACATCGCCGCCGGATACATCACCGTCTCGTCGAGCCTGGGAGCGGCCGGGCCGGTGAACCTCATCGTGCTGCCGATCATCGTCGAGGACCAGGTGCTCGGGGTGATCGAGCTGGCCAGCCTCAACCGCTTCACCCAGGTGCACCGGGCCTTCCTGGAGCAGCTGGTGGAGACCATCGGCGTCAACGTCAACACGATCGTCGCCAACGCCCGTACCGACTCGCTGCTCACCGAGTCGCAGCGCCTCGCGACCGAGCTCCAGGTCGGGCAGGAGGAGCTGCAGCGCTCCAACGCCGAGCTGGAGGAGAAGGCGGAGCTGCTGGTCCGGCAGAACCACGACATCGAGACGAAGAACCGGGAGATCGAGCAGGCGCGGCAGGAGCTGGAGGACCGGGCCAAGCAGCTCGCGCTCGCCTCCAAGTACAAGAGCGAGTTCCTCGCCAACATGAGCCACGAGCTGCGTACCCCGCTCAACTCGCTGCTCATCCTGGCCCAGCTGCTGGCCCAGAACCCGGCCCGCAACCTCACCGCCAAGCAGGTGGAGTACGCCAACGTCATCCACTCAGCGGGCACCGACCTGCTCCAGCTGATCAACGACATCCTCGACCTGTCGAAGATCGAGGCGGGCAAGATGAACATCAGCCTGGAGCCGCTGCCGCTGCGCCAGCTCCTGGACTACGTCGAGGCGACCTTCCGCCCGCTGACCACGGAGAAGGGGCTGCGGTTCGACGTCGTGGTCGCCCCCGACGTGCCCGAGGAGCTGCTCATGGACGAGCAGCGGCTCAGGCAGGTGCTGCGGAACCTGCTCTCCAACGCGGTGAAGTTCACCGAGAAGGGGTCGGTCGAGCTCCGCATCGAGCGGATGGGCACGATGAACCTGCCGGGGGCGTACGGGCAGGAGGCGCTCGCCTTCCAGGTCGTCGACACCGGCATCGGCATCGCCGAGGAGAACCTCTCCCAGATCTTCGACGCCTTCCAGCAGGCCGACGGCACGACCAGCCGCAAGTACGGCGGCACCGGGCTGGGGCTGTCCATCAGCCGCGAGATCGCCGCGCTCTTCAACGGCGAGATCCGGGCGGTCAGCGCCCTGGGCTCGGGCAGCACCTTCAGCCTCTACCTGCCGATCGCCGAGCTCACCCCGGGTGCCGCCCGCGCGGGCACCGGGAGGAACCCGGTCTCCGCCTCGGTCCTGCCGGCGCTTCCCCCGCCGGTGGCCGTACCCGTGGAGAGGTTCCCGGGGGCGGACGGGCGGCGGCTGCTCGTCGTGGAGTCACGCCCCAACGGGCTGCTCTCGCAGCTGGCCGAGAGCGTCGTGGCCGACCTGCCCGAGACGCACGGTCCCGTGCAGGTGTCGACCGCCAACGACCCGGTCTCCGCCCTGGAGATCCTGGGCGCGGACGACCACCACTGCATCGTGCTCGACCTGGGCATGCGCCAGGACGCGGCGGCCGACTTCCTGCGCATGCTGGACGACGACCCGGTGCTGCGCGGGCTGCCGGTGCTCGCCCACCACACCCGCACGCTCACCCGGCCGCAGGAGAACCTCCTCAAGGGGCGGTCCAACACCCAGCCGCTGGAGCGCCTGCCCAGCCTCGACGAGCTGCGCGAGCGCATCACCCTGCACCTGTCGGCGCCGGAGCCGGGCGACGTGCTGCCGCTGGTGCAGCCCAGCCCCGACGAGCGGCCGCAGCCGGTGGAGGAGGTGGACACCGTGCTGGTCGACAGGAAGGTCCTGGTCATCGACGACGACGTCCGCAACGTGTTCGCGCTCACCAACATCCTGGAGCTGCACGGCATGCAGGTCCTCTACGCGGAGAACGGCCGCAAGGGCATCGAGATCCTGTCGCGCAACGAGGACATCGACCTGGTCCTGATGGACATCATGATGCCGGAGATGGACGGCTACGCCGCGACCGCCGCCATCCGCAAGATGGCCGACTTCGCGGACCTGCCGATCATCGCGGTGACCGCCAAGGCCATGCAGGGCGACCGGGAGAAGACCCTGTCCGCGGGGGCCAGCGACTACGTCACCAAACCCGTCGACGCCCAGGAACTGCTCCGCCGCATCCAGCGGTGGCTGGACATCTAGGGCCCTCCGGCTCGCCCGGCGGGAGCCGACGGAAGCAGGCGGGAGTCGGCGGGAGTCGGTAAGCGCCGGCGGGAGCTGGCGGATGTCGGCGGGAGTCGCAACCATCGGCCGGTGACGGGCAACCTCCGGAGGTGGGGGCCAGGCCGGCCGGCCTCACGGGGCGGGCCTGCCGGATCCACCGTGACCCGTGCGGGGCGGCTCCGGAGTCTTTCAGCGTGGGACGAGGCCGTCGTCATCCGCGGCGGCTGTGCCGGGTCGCTCCGGGGTCCCGGTGTGAGGCGGGGCCGTCGTCATCCGTGGCGGCCGTGCCGGGTGGCTCCGGGGTCTCAGCTCATCATCCGCGGTGACCTGTGCCGCGGGCGGCTCCGGGGGCTCAGTGCGGGGCGGGGGCGTCGTTCTCGTCGTTTCCCTTGGGGGAGCGGACCCGTACCCCCGGCGGGAGGTGGTTCGCCGGAGGTGAGGCCGCGCGGTTCAGGCGGGCCTCCAGGCCGTCGAGGATGCAGGTCAGGCCGAACTCGAAGTTGAGCGCCCTGGAGGTGTCGACGTCCAGGTGCCTGAACTCGGCGTAGCGGGCGGCCAGCTCCGGATAGTCCGCGGCGGCCTTCTCCACCACGGGCTGGATGGACGCGTTCAGCTCGTTGGAGTCGAGGCCCGTCCGCTCCAGCATGGACCGCCAGGAGAGCTCGGGCGCGGTGACGCCGAACACGTAGGCCAGGAGTGTCGAGGCGGCGTAGTCCTGGTCGGGGCCGCGGAACCCGGCCTGGTCGAAGGTGGCGACGAGCCCGCTCATCATCCGCATCGCGTTGGGGCCGATGGCGGGGGTCGTCCCGATGAAACTGATCACCCAGGGATGCTTGAAGAGCGCCTGGCGGATGGCGTACGCGAAGGAGGAGGCGGCGTTGCGCCAGGTGGTCTCCCGGACGTCCGGGACGGTGAACTCGCCGTAGACCTCGTCGAGGACGAGTTCGAGCAGCTCGTCCTTGTGGGCCACGTGCCAGTAGACGCTGGTGGTCCCGGAGCCGAGTTTGGTGCCCAGGCGGCGCATGCTCAGGGCGTCGAGCCCCTCGGCGTCGAGCAGCTCCATCGCCGCGCGCACGATCTGCGCGCGGCTGAGAGTGGGACTCTTCGCGGCACGCTGCTCGCGCGTCCAGACGGAGCTGAAGTGCTCTTTCACGCTTCCAGCATAAATCCGATGACACAGTGTTCGAGGTTATCGTACAGTGTGCGAGTGGAATCGAACACTGTACGAGTCGAACGCGACCCGAGGCGCTGGTGGATCCTCGGGGTGCTCTGCCTGAGCCTGCTGGTCCTCGTGGTGGACAACACCGTGCTGAACCTGGCAATCCCCGCCCTCATGGTCGACCTGGGGGCCAGTCCGGCGGACATCCAGTGGATCATCGACGCCTACGTCCTGGTCTTCGCCGGTCTGCTGCTCACCTCGGGCAGCCTGTCCGACCGCTACGGCCGCAAACGCTTTCTGATCATCGGTCTGGTGCTGTTCGGCGGCGCCTCGCTGATCGCCGTGCTGGTCACCGAGCCCTGGCACCTGATCGGCGCCCGCGCGCTGATGGGCGTCGGCGGCTCCATCCTGATGCCGAGCACCTTGTCGATCCTGATCACCGTCTTCGACGAGGAGGAGCGCCGCAAGGCGATCGCCGCGTGGAGCGCGGTGGCGATGGTCGGCGTGATCGCCGGTCCGACGCTGGGCGGCTTCCTGCTCGAACACTACTGGTGGGGGTCGATCTTCCTGCTCAACGTGCCGGTCGCGGTCGTCGCCGTGATCGCGGCGGCGCTGCTGATGCCCGAGTCGCGCGGCCCGGCGCGAAGGCTCGACCCGGCCGGCGTGGTGCTGTCCACGGTCGGCATGAGCGCCCTGGTCTACGTGGTCATCTCCGCGCCGAAGGCGGGCTGGACCTCGGCGGAGTCGCTGGTCGCCGCCGGGGTGGCGGTGGCCGCGCTGACGGCCTTCGTGGTCTGGGAGTTCAGGTCGGAGCACCCCATGCTCCCGCTCGAACTGTTCCGCAACCGGAACTTCAGCGGGGCGTCGTTCTCGATCGTGCTGATGTCGTTCGGCACGGGCGCGCTGCTGCTGATGCTCACCCAGTACCTGCAGTTCGTGCTGGCCTACGGTCCCATGCAGGCCGGTCTCGCGCTGCTGCCGTACGCCGTGGCCGCCGCGCTGTTCAACGGGGTCGGCGCCGGGCTGGGGCAGAAGGTGAGCAACCGGGTGCTGGTCGCCGTCGGCCTCGCCGTGATGGCAGGCGGTTTCGGGGTGCTCGCCTTCATGACAGCCGAGACCGGGTACGGCCTGCTGATCACCGGCCTCATGCTCATGGGGATCGGCGGCGGCCTGGCGGGGCCCGCGGCCTACGCGACGCTGATGGGAGCGGTGCCGCCCGCGCACGCCGGTGTCGGGTCGGCGCTCAACGACACCGTCCAGCAGGTCGGCATGGCGCTGAGCATCGCCGTGCTCGGCAGCGTGCTGGCCGGGGTCTACACCTCGTCGATGCCCGCCGACGCCCCGGCCGCCGCGCGCGAGTCGATCGGTGAGGCGCTGCGGCTGGGGGACGCGGGGGTGATCGGGACCGCGCGCGAGGCGTTCGTCTCGGCCATGTCGTTCGGCTCCTGGGTGGGGGTCGGCTTCACCCTGGCCGCAGCCACGCTGGCGTTCCTGGTGCTGCGCCCGGCGCCCGCGCCCGGGGCCGGTTCGGACGCGGACCTGGTGAAAGCGGAGAGCTGATTCGGATGCGGACCTGGTGAGAGCGGAGAGCTGAGAGGTGCTCCGGGCCGTCGATCCCGCGCGTTCGCGCTCGTCGGCGGCCGAGTTCGCGGGTGGCCGATCCGCCTGGGCGGGTCGGCCGTCGGCGCAGGCGGCCGGGGCCGCCCAAGAACCGGCCCCGGCCACCAGGTGTCCATGTCAGCGGGAAAGTCATGAGAACCGGGCATGATTCATGTATTTCAGGTTGCTTTGATAGGAAATCTGGGCGATGCTGGACCTTACCCGGCCTCATGACTACCGAAGCTCGGACGGGGAACCTGGGGGGTGCTCCGTCCGGCCCTCCTGTGCGGCTCGCGCCATCCGTCGCGTGGCGCGAGCCGCATGGGACGCGTCACGGGGTGCGAGCCGCGCAGACCCCTTCGGAATCCCTCGAAATCCCCCGCGAAAGCCCCGCGAAGGCCTCGCGAAGGGCGATCCGGGCCAGCCGGGACCTGACAGTGTGCTGGGTTAGACGTGAATATCCCGACATGTTGCAGGTGTGGGCGGTGGCATTGAGGGGCGATACTCGATGTATGTCGGACCTCCTTGCGCGCCATCGCGCGGTAATGCCCAACTGGCTGGCCCTTTACTACGACGAGCCCATCGAGATCGTCTCCGGCAAGGGGAACCGCGTCGTCGACGCGTCGGGCAAGAGCTATCTCGACTTCTTCGCGGGCATCCTGACCAACATGATCGGGTACGACGTGCCCGAGGTGCGGGAGGCCGTCGAGCGGCAGATCGCCACCGGAGTGGTGCACACCTCCACGGTCTACCTGCTGCGCGGCCAGGTCGAGCTGGCCGAGAAGATCGCCAGGCTCTCCGGCATCCCGGACGCGAAGGTCTTCTTCACCAACTCCGGCACCGAGGCCAACGAGACCGCGCTGCTGCTGGCGACCTACGCGCGCAGGTCCGACCAGGTGCTCGCCATGCGGCAGAGCTACCACGGCCGCTCCTTCGGGGCGGTCAGCGTCACGAGCAACCGCGCGTGGAAGAACAACTCGCTGTCGCCGCTGAACGTGCACTTCCTGCACGGCGCCGACCGGCACCTCACCCAGTTCCGTGGCCTGTCCGACGACGACTACATCGCGGCCTGCGTCGACGACCTGCGCCACGTGCTCTCCACCGCCGTCTCCAGTGACGTGGCGGCGCTGATCGCCGAGCCGATCCAGGGGGTGGGCGGCTTCACCATGGCCCCCGACGGGCTGTTCGCCGCCTACAAGGAGGTCCTCGACGCCGAGGGCATCCTGCTCATCTCCGACGAGGTGCAGACCGGCTGGGGGCGCACCGGCTCGGCCTTCTTCGGCATCCAGAACCACGGCGTCACGCCCGACATGATGACCTTCGCCAAGGGGCTGGGCAACGGCTTCGCGGTGGGAGGCGTCGTCGCCCGAGGCGACCTGATGGACGGCCTGCACGCCGTCGGGCTCGCCACCTTCGGCGGCAACCCGGTCTCCATGGCCGCCGCCAACGCCACCCTGGACTACGTCCTCGACCACGACCTGCAGGCGAACGCCGCCAGGACCGGCGCCCTGATCATCGACGGGCTGCGCGAGGCCGCGCCGCGCCTGCCGATCGTCGGCGACGTCCGCGGCAAGGGCCTGATGTTCGCCGTCGAGCTGGTCGACCCGGCGACCGGCGAGCCCGCACCGGCCCTCGCCTCCCGGTTCATGGAGGAGACCAGGAAGTCCGGCCTGCTCGCGGGCAAGGGCGGCCTGAAGGGCAACGTGCTCCGGATGGCCCCGCCGCTCACCCTCACCCTCGACGAGGCCGCCGAGGGACTCGGGATCATCGTCAGCGCGCTCGAAACCGTCAACACCGAGGTCGCCTCGTGAAGAACGTCACCCACTGGATCGGCGGCGGCCCCGTCGAGGGCTCCGGCCGTACCTCGGAGATCTTCGATCCCGCGACCGGGGAGGTCTCCGGGCGGGTCCACCTCGCGTCCGCGGACGAGGTCGACGCGGCCGTGGCCGCCGCCGTCGCGGCCTGGCCCGCGTGGCGGGACGCCTCGCTGGTCAAGCGCTCGCAGGTGCTGTTCCGCTTCCGCGAGCTGATGTACGCCAACCGCGACGAGCTCGCCCGGCTCATCTCCGAGGAGCACGGCAAGGTCCACTCCGACGCGCTGGGCGAGGTCGCCAGGGGCCTGGAGGTCGTGGAGTTCGCCTGCGGCATCCCGCACCTGCTCAAGGGCGGTTTCTCCGAGGGCGTCTCCACCCGGGTCGACTCCTACTCGATCCGGCAGCCGCTGGGCGTCGTCGCCGGGATCACCCCGTTCAACTTCCCGGCCATGGTGCCGATGTGGATGTTCCCGATCGCGATCGCCGCGGGCAACGCCTTCGTGCTCAAGCCGTCGGAGAAGGACCCCTCGGCGTCGCTGCTGATGGCCGCGCTCTGGAAGGAGGCCGGGCTGCCCGACGGCGTCTTCGGCGTCGTCCAGGGTGACAAGGTCGCGGTGGACCGGCTGCTGGAGCACCCGGACGTGCGCGCGGTCTCGTTCGTCGGGTCCACGCCCATCGCCAGGTACGTCTACGAGACCGGCACCGCCCACGGCAAGCGGGTCCAGGCGCTCGGCGGTGCCAAGAACCACATGCTGGTCCTGCCCGACGCCGACCTCGACCTCGTCGCCGACGCCGCGGTGTCGGCGGGTTTCGGCTCGGCGGGGGAGCGCTGCATGGCGATCTCCGTCGTGCTCGCCGTGGACCCGGTCGGGGACGAGCTGGTCGACAGGATCGTCTCCCGGGTGTCCGAGCTGACCGTCGGCCCCGGCGACGACCCGGCCTCCCAGATGGGCCCCCTCGTCACCGGCGTCCACCGCGACAAGGTGGTCTCCTACCTCGACCTGGGCGTCTCCGAAGGCGCGAAGCTCGTCGTGGACGGCCGGCTCACCTCCGTCCTGGGCGGCGGCACCGCCCAGGAGACCCCCGGCTTCTGGCTCGGCCCCACGGTCCTCGACCACGTGCCCGCCGGTTCCCGGGTACACCGGGAGGAGATCTTCGGCCCGGTCCTGTCGATCGTCCGCGTCGCCTCGTACGAGGAGGGCCTGGCGCTGATCAACGGCGGCGAGTTCGGCAACGGCACCGCGGTCTTCACCAACGACGGCGGCGCGGCCCGGCGCTTCCAGAACGAGGTGGAGGTCGGCATGATCGGCATCAACGTGCCGATCCCGGTGCCGATGGCCTTCTACAGCTTCGGCGGCTGGAAGGCCTCACTCTTCGGTGACACCCACGTCCACGGGACCGAGGGCGTGCACTTCTACACCCGGGGCAAGGTCGTCACCTCCCGATGGCTCGACCCGAGCCACGGTGGCGTCAACCTCGGCTTCCCGACCAACGGGTAACCTCCGGACCGCGAGCCCGCGCCCCTCCTGCCGGGGCGCGGGCCTCGCGCATTCCCGGGCCCTCCTCCGGCGTCTCCGATTCCTCCGGTATGCGTATGGGGCCGTGCGTTCGCGTTCCTCCGGTATGCGTGCGGGGCCGTGCGTTCGCGGGTCCCGGGGCGGGCGAACGGCCGGTAGGCTCCCGGGCAGATCGGTGGCGACGTCGGGAGGAGACCTCGTGGGCCTCGTGGGCAGGGACAGGCTCCGCCGGGCGCGTCTCGGAGCGCTGCTGGGAGCGGGCGGGCTGGCGCTCGCCGCCTGCGCCCAGGCGGGAGCCGTGAGCGCGGCCGGCCCGGTGCGCGGCCCCTCGCCCTCCGCCACCCCCGTGACGCCCGCCGGGACACCCGCCTCCACGCCCGGCGCGACCCCCGCCTCGACGCCGTCGCCGGCCTCCACACCGACGCCGTCGACGTCCATCGGCAAAGGCGAGGGCACGCTCCAGGTGCTGACCTTCCAGGGGTACGTCGAGTACGGCGCGACCAGCTCGCGGGCCAACTGGCTCACGCCCTTCGAGCGGGAGACCGGCTGCGTCGTCAAGCTCGACCGGGTCCGCACGAGCGAGGAGATGGCCGCCAGGTTCGCCACGGGCGCCTACGACGCCGTCTCGCCCGCCCCCGACCTGGCCGGACAGCTGGTGGCGCAGGGGAAGGTGGCGCCGCTGGACACGGGGCTCGTCCCGGGCTACAAGCACATCCCCAAGCGCCTGCGCGAGCTGCCCGGCCTGCGCGAGGACGGCGAGGTCTACGGGATCCCCTACCTGTGGGCGGTCAACCAGGTGGTCCACGAGGGGAGCGGGCCCGAGGGTCCGGCCGCGCTCTACGGAGCGGCTCCGGTGGCGATCAGGAACAGCCCGCTGAGCATCGCCGACGCCGCGCTCGCCCTCGGCGGGACGGGTTCCGAGCCGGAGGCCGAGGACCCGTTCCAGCTCACCCCCGCCCAGCTCGACGCCGCAGCGAAGCTCCTCGCCGAGGGCGACGGCCCCGACCGGGTCTACTGGACCGACTCCCTCCAGCTGGTCAGGGCCCTGTCGGCGGGGCCGGTGCGGATGGCCCAGGCCCTCCCGTACCACCTGGACCTCTTCAAGCGCGCGGGCCGGCCGATGAAGACGCGGGCGGGGGCGCCGGCGACCGGGTGGGTCGACTCGTGGATGCTCGCGGCCAAACCCGCCAGCCCCAACTGCGCCTACCGGTGGCTGGACTGGGTGAGTTCGGCGGCGGCGCAGCGGCCCGCCGCGGCCTGGACCGGGCTCGCCCCGGCCAACCCGGAGGCGTGCGGCGGGCAGGCCCGCCGGATGTGCGAGATCTACCGCGTGCGCGACAACCGGTGGCTGCGCGACATCCGCTTCGCCGCCCGTCCGACGCGCGATTGCGGGGGGCGGGGCGGGGAATGCACCGATTACACCGAATGGGCGGAGCGCTGGAAGCAGCTCGTGAAGTGACCGGTTCCCTTCGGGGCAGAACGAGCCTGACGGGTCAGGTCCTGGTGGGTCCGGTCCAGAGGGGGCGGATCCCGTGGGGCCGCTCCGGATGGAGCAGGTCCTGACGGGTCCGGTTCCGACGGTCCGGGTCCTGACGGGTCCTGACGGTCCGGACCTCGACGGATCGGGCCTCGACGGATCGGGTCCCGGTGGGGCCGGTTCCGGTCTGACGGGTCGCGGGCCCGTCGTCTTCCTCGCGTGCGCTCTTCTCCCGGCATGCCCGTATGCCCCGTGTTTGGCCGCGCTTTTCGTTGCCTTGATCGCTTTCTACGATGGATTCGGTGGGAAAATCATGGTCAGGCTATCGACTGGTTGACCAGTCAGTGGGTAGGCTACCGCCATGAGAATCCTTCTTGTCGGGGCGGGCGGCGTGGGTTCCGCCGTCGTGCCGATCGCCGCGCGCCGAGATTTCTTCGAACACATCGTGGTCGCCGACTCCCAACAGGACCGGGCCGCCGCCGTCGTGGCCAGGATCGCGGATTCGCGCTTCAGCGCCATCGGGCTGGACGCCTCCGACCGGGCCGCTGTCGAGGCCGCCCTCGCCGAGCACCGCTGCGACGTGCTCTTCAACGCGGTGGATCCTCGCTTCACCATGTCCCTGTTCGAGGCGGCGCTCAACGCCGGTGCCCGCTACCTCGACATGGCGATGTCGCTGTCGCGGCCCCACCCGCGCAGGCCGTACGAGCTGACCGGGGTGAAGCTCGGCGACGAGCAGTTCGCCCTCGGGGAGGCCTGGCGGGAGAAGGGCGGGCTCGCGCTGGTCGGCATGGGCGTGGAGCCGGGGCTGGCCGACGTGTTCGCGCGCTACGCCGCCGAGCATCTGTTCGAGACCATCGAGGAGATCGGCATCCGCGACGGCTCCAACCTGGTGGTCGACGGCTACGACTTCGCGCCGACGTTCTCCATCTGGACGACCATCGAGGAGTGTCTCAACCCGCCGGTGATCTGGGAGAACGGCGACTGGCACACCACCGAGCCGTTCAGTGAGCCCGAGATGTTCGACTTCCCCGAGGGGATCGGGCCCGTGGAGTGCGTCAACGTCGAGCACGAGGAGGTGCTCCTCGTGCCCCGCTACATCGACGCCAAGCGGGTGACGTTCAAGTACGGGCTGGGCGAGGAGTTCATCGGGGTGCTGAAGACCCTGCACAAGCTCGGCCTGGACAGCGCGGACAAGATCAAGGTGGGCGGCGTCGAGGCCTCGCCGCGCGACATGGTCGCGGCCAGCCTCCCCGACCCGGCCACGCTCGGCGACCGGATGCGGGGCAAGACCTGCGCGGGGACCTGGGTGAAGGGCGTGGGCAAGGACGGCGCGCCGCGCGAGGTCTACCTCTACCACGTGGTCGACAACGAGTGGTCGATGCGGGAGTACGGCTGCCAGGCCGTGGTCTGGCAGACGGCCGTGCACCCGGTGGTCGCCCTGGAGCTGCTGGCCACCGGCGCCTGGTCGGGCAGCGGGGTGCTCGGCCCCGAGGCGTTCGACGCGGTGCCCTTCCTGGAGCTGCTCAACGCCTACGGCTCGCCGTGGGGCATGCGCGAGGAGACCGCCAGGACGCTCCTGTCCGCCTGACGCCCGCTCCGCGGACTTACTTCGTAAAGGCCGCCTAGGGTTCCGATCGGGTCAGCCGGGCGGCCCTGCCCTCCAGGTAATGCCGCTCGGGCAGGCTGGTGGTGCGGCGCGCGGCCTCGCGATAGCCGGCGCGGGCGGCCTCGCGGTCACCGGCCGTCTCCAGCAGGTGCGCGCGCACCGCGTGCAGGCGGTGGTGCCCGGCCATCCGGTCGTCGGCCTCCAGGGTCTTGAGCAGGTCGAGCCCGGCCCCCGGGCCCTCCACCATCGCGAGCGCTACGGCGTGGTTGAGCGTGACCATCGGGTTGGGGGCGAGGCGTTCGAGCAGCCGGTACAGCGCGAGGATCTGCGGCCAGTCCGTCTCCTCCGCGCGCGCCGCCTCGGCGTGCACCGCCGCGATCGCGGCCTGGAGCTGGTACGGGCCGAGCGGGGCCCGCGCCAGCGCGCCGGTGACGAGCGCCACCCCCTCGGCGATCGACGTCCCGCTCCACAGGCTACGGTCCTGCTCGGCGAGCGGGACGAGCGTGCCGCCGGGGCCGGTGCGCGCCGGGCGCCGGGCGTCGGTGAGCACCATGAGGGCGAGCAGCCCGGCCACCTCGCCGTCGCCGGGCAGCAGCCCGTGCACCGCGCGGGTGAGCCTGATCGCCTCGCCGGTCAGCTCGCGGCGCTGCAGGTCCGGGCCCGAGGTGGCCGTGTAGCCCTCGTTGAAGATCAGGTAGAGCACGTGCAGGACCACCCGCAGCCGCTCGGCCCGCTCGGGCTCGGGAGGCAGCGCGAAGGGAACGGCCGTGCTCCTGATCCGCTGCTTGGCCCGGCTGATGCGCTGCGCCATGGTCGCCTCGGGGACGAGGAACGCGTGGGCGATCTGCGCGGTGGTCAGGCCGCCGACGGCCCGCAGGGTGAGCGCGATCTGCGAGGCGGGGGTGAGGGCGGGGTGGCAGCACAGGAACAGCAGGGTCAGGGTGTCGTCCCGCGCGCCGGTGGTCTCGGCGTCGGCGGCGGGCGCCAGGAACTCGTCGGCGGGCGCCCGCGCCGCGACCATGTTCTCCCTGCGGCTGCGCGCGTACTCGCTGCGCAGCTCGTCGGTGAGCCTGCGGGACGCGACCGTGATCAGCCAGCCTCGGGGGTTGTCCGGCGGGCCCTGCCCGGGCCACTGCAGGGCGGCGGCCAGCAGCGCCTCCTGTACGGCGTCCTCGCACGCGTCGAAGTGCCCGTAGCGCCGGACGAGCACGCCGAGGACCTGCGGCGCGAGCTCGCGCAGCAGGTCCTCGGCCTTGGCAGGAGCGGTCACGCCTCGACGCCGGCCCCGTCCATGATCGGCCGTAGCTCCATCGCGCACAGCCGGGCGTCCGGCCAGCGCGCGGCGATCTCGACCGCCCGCTCGGGGGTCTCGCAGTCGATCACGCAGTATCCGGCCAGGTGCTCCTTGGCCTCCAGGAACGGCCCGTCGGTGGTCGCGAGGGCGCCGTCACGCACCTTCACGGTCTTGGTCTGCGAGGGATCGGCCAGCGCCTGCCCGCCGACCCACTCCCCGGAGTCGGTGAGCTCCTCCATGACGGCCCCGGCCTCGCCCATCAGGCCCTCGATCTCCTCCTTGGAGAGGGTCTCCCAGATGGCGGGGTTGCTGTAGATCAGCAGCATGTACTTCACGGTCTCGCTCCTCGTGCTCGCGGCGCCCGTCGCGGGTGCCTCTCACAGGCCAGTCGGAGCGGGGGACCCGGTCTCGACATCCGCTCGCGGGGCAATCCTCCGGGGGGCGCGGGTGCCGTTCCCGGCCGTACGGCGGTTCGATCCCGGGCGTGCGGGCGCGCTCCGGTGCTCTGGTGGTCCGGTGCTCTTGGTGGTTCGGTGCTCTGGTGGTCCGATGTCTCGATTGTCTCGATGAGGAGAAACTACCGGAGCGGACCGCTCCGGGCGGGCCGCCGGGCTTGGTCGTCTCCGGCGGGCCGGTGAGCGGGTTGCCGGGCTTGGTCGTCTCCGGCGGGCCGGTGGGCGGGCGGGTGGGCGG
>NZ_JBEOWK010000056.1:0-16751 GCF_040295985.1 Streptosporangium sp. NPDC002524
GCGATCGCGTCCAGCTCGTACAGATCCCCATGGGTGGAGGAACCCGTCGTGGTCCTGGCCATGATCAAAACCGCCGCGATGCCACAGCACAACCCTGAGAGCGCGTACAACATCACGGTGTGCCGGCGCACGTCGATGCCCGCCAGCCGCGCCGCCTCCGGGTTACCGCCCACCGCGTAGGTGCGACGGCCGAACGTGGTGCGGTTCAACAGCACCCACCCGGCGATCACCACCAGCGCGAAGATGTAGACCAGCACCGGGATGCCCAGCACCCGGCTGGTTGACAGCTCCACGATCATCTCGTTGCCCTGCTGCACCAGCTGGGTACGCCGGTCCGACATCCGCTGCGCCAGCCCCCGGGCGGCCACCAGCATCGCCAGCGTGGCGATGAACGGCACCATCCGCCCGTACGAGATCAGCAACCCGTTGACCAGACCCGCACCCGTGCCCACCAGCACCGCGCACACGATCATCACGAACGGCCCGTAGGACTGGGTGGCCAGCGTGGTCGCCCACACCGACGCCAACGCCATGATCGCACCCACCGACAGGTCGATACCCCCACCGATGATCACGAACGTCATGCCGACGGTGATCACCCCGATGGTCGCCGCCAGCGACAGGATGCTCACCATGTTCGAGGTCGTGGCGAAGGTGTCGGGCACCGTGACCAGACCCACCACGGCGAGCAGCACCAGCGCGACCACCAGGCCGAGATGACGCGTCTCCCCGAGGCGGGAGAGCGGGCTCGCCGTGACGGGCTTGCGAGCGGGCGCCTCGACGCGGTCGCTCTCGTCCACGGGCGGCTTCACCGGAGCACCGCCGAGACGCTCGGGGCTCCGGAACGGAGGGAGGTGACGTCCATGAAGACCTGTCGGTTCCTTTCACTAGTTCCCGCGCGTCCGGGACGTCCGGCGCTCGCGGTGTGCCGTGGGTTCCCGGGCTCCCCGGGCTCCCCGGCCTCCCCCGGTCTTCCGGTGGCGAAGGAGGTCACCGGGCGCTTGCCGGAGGGGGTCCGCTCCCCGGAGGAGGTCACCGGCTGCTTTCCGAAGGGGGTCACGAGGCGCTCTCGGGAGGAAGTCACCGGGCGCTTTCCGGAGGAGGTCACAGGGCACTCCCCTCCATGATCATGTCGAGGACGGCGTGCTCGTCCAGCTCACCCGCGCCGGCCTCACGAATGACCCGGCCCTCGCGCAGGACCAGCACCCGATCGGCCAGCCCCAGCACCTCGGGAACCTCGCTGGAGACCAGCAACACCCCGATCCCCTCGTCGGCCAGCCGCCGCACCAGCGCGTACAACTCCGCCCGAGCCCCCACATCCACCCCGCGGGTCGGCTCGTCCAGCAACAGCAGCTTGCGGTTGTTCAGCAACCACCGGGCCAGCACCGCTTTCTGCTGGTTACCGCCCGACAACGTCTTGATCGGCCGCTCCGGATCCGAGGGGCGGATGTCCAGCGCCTGCACCATCTCCCGCGCATCGGCCGCCTCACGGCGCCGGTCCATCCAGCCCAGCCGCGAGTACCGGCCCAAACTCGCCAGGCTGATGTTGCGCGAGACACTCTGGTCCAGCAGCAACGCCTGCGCCTTGCGCTCCTCGGGCGCCAGCCCCATCCCCAGCCGCACCGCACCGGTCGTGCCACCGCCCCGGCGCACCGTCTTGCCCTCCAGCACCACCTGGCCGGAGAACCGCCGCGCCCCGTACACCGCCTCGATGATCTCCGAGCGGCCCGAGCCGACCAGACCGGCCAGCCCCACGATCTCCCCCGCCCGCACCGAGAACGACACGTCGGAGACGACCCCGGGGACGGTGAGGTTCTCGACCCGCAGCACCTCGTCGCCCGCGACGGGTTCCGCGCGGCGCGGCGGGAAGACGTACTCGACGTTGCGGCCGGTCATCAACGAGACCACCTGCGAGGTCGGCGTCTCCTTGGCCGGCAGGCCGACCGCGACCGTGCGGCCGTCCTTGAGCACCGTGACCCGGTCCCCGATCTCGCGGATCTCCTCCAGCCGATGCGAGATGTAGACCACCGCCACCCCCTGCGCGGTCAGCTCCCGGATGATCCGGAACAGGTTGCCCACCTCGTCATGGGCCAGCGCCGCCGACGGCTCGTCCATGATGATCAACCGGGTGTCGTGCGACAGCGCCCGCGCCATGCTCACCACCTGCTTGGCCGCCGGCGACAACCGGCCCACCTCCACCGACGGGCGGATCTCCGCGTGCCCCAGCCGCGCCAGCAACTCCCGCGTCGCCCGCGCCGCCTCGGAACGGCCCACGAACCCCATCCGCGACGGCTCATGACCCAAGAACACGTTCTCGGCCACGCTCAACCCGTCCACCAGGTCCAGCTCCTGATAGATCGTGGAGATCCCGAGCCGGATCGCCGCGATCGGGCTCGACAGCCGCACCTCCTCACCGTTCAGCGTGATCGTCCCCTCGTCGGGCTGGTGAGCGCCCGCCAAGGTCTTGATCAAAGTGGACTTCCCGGCACCGTTCTGGCCGAGCAGGCAGTGCACCTCTCCGGGCAGCACTTCCAGGTCGACGCCGTCCAGGGCGCGCACTCCGGGGAACTGCTTGACGATCCCGCGCATGAGGAGCAGGGGGGTGGCTTCTGACATGGGGCCTCGCTGGTTCATCATGGGGCCGAGAGGACGTGGTCGCTGCCGAGCCTGGCCGCGCCGACCACACCGGCGTCGGGTCCGAGCTCCGAGAGCACGATGGGCAGGTTGCCGGTCGCCAGGGGCAGTGACCGGCGGTAGACGACACTTCTGATCTCCGCCAGGAGGACGTGGCCCAGCTGGGCCACCCCTCCCGCGATGATCACGAGGCCGGGGTTGAAGAAGCTGACGAGGCCGGCCAGCACCGTGCCGACCCTGCGCCCGCCGTCGCGGATGAGCCGTACCGCCTCGGCGTCGCCCATCTCGGCGGCCGAGGAGACGTCCTCGGCGGTGAGGGTACCCGTCTGGTCGAGTCGCCGGCCCAGGTAGGCCGAGCGCCCGGCGATGGCCGTGGCCTCCCTGGCGAGAGCGGTCCCGCCGAAGTAGGCCTCCAGACAGCCGACGTTGCCGCAGGCGCAGACGGGGCCCTGGTCGTCGACGCGGATGTGGCCGATGTCCCCGGCGCTGCCGGAGACACCCCGGTAGATCTTTCCGTCGACCACGATGCCGCAGCCGATGCCGGTGCCGATCTTGACGAGCAGGAAGTCGTCCACCTGCCTGGCCAGCCCCGAGTGGAGCTCGCCGAGGGCCATGATGTTGACGTCGTTGTCGACCACGGCCGGGCAGCCGAGGGCCTGGCCGACCGCCTCCCTGACGGGGTAGCGGTCCCAGCCGGGCATTATCGGGGGCGCGACCGGCACTCCCTCGCGGAAGCTGACCGGGCCCGGGACGCCGATGCCCGCGCCGTGCAGCTCGGTGAACAGACCCTGCTCGCCCAGCTTGGCGATCATCTCCATCGCCTGGTCGAGCACGGCCACCGGGCCGTCGCGCACGTCGCACCGCTGGCTCAGGTGGCCGAGGATCTCCAGCTCGCCGTCGGTGACGACCACGTCGATGGAGGTGGCGCCGATGTCGATCCCGGCGAAGCGGAGGTCTCCGGAGAGCCGTACCAGACCGGACCTGCGCCCGCCGCGCGAGGCCGCGAGCCCCGCCTGCTCGGCCAGGCGCAGCTCGACGAGCCGGTCGAGCTCCAGGTTGAGGCGCGAACGCGAAAGGGCGGTCACGTCGCCGAGCTCGGCCCGTGACCGCGCTCTCTCGCGTAGCAGCCGGAGGAGCGCAGCCTGGTGCGCGTTCTCCGGCCGAGCGACGGTCCGCTTCACGAACACCTCCCTGTTCCGAGCAGGTGTGCAGAAGCTAACCCTCTTTAGACCGGTTTGTGAATCACTTTTACCTAACGGTTCGCCGACTTTTGCCTCAATCGGCAAAAGTCGGCGAACTTGACCGCTCCGGTCAGCTCACCCTGGTGAGCCTCCACTGCTGGTTGGTACCGGTCCCGCAGGTGGCCTGGGTGAGTTGCGTGCCGTCCGCGGTCGAGGCGCCGGGCACCTCCAGGCAGTGACCGCTCGCGACCGAGGTGATCTTCCAGGCGCCGTTCGTCCCGGTGGTGAACCTCCACTGCTGGTTAGCGGCATTGTGGCAGGTCCACTGGATGATCGGTGCCCCCGGCGAGGTGGAGGCCGCGTTCACGTCCAGGCACTTGCCGCCCTGGACCCCGGTGAGGGTGAAGGCGCCGCCGGTCGCGGCGGTGAACCTCCACTGCTGGTTGGTGCCGGCGTTGGCGGCCCACTGGACCACCCTGGCCCCGTCGGCCGTGGACTGGCCCTCGACGTCGGCCGCCTTGGAGCTGTGCGCGGCGACCAGCGTGTAGACGCCGCCCGCCACCGGCCCGCTCGAACCCCCCGAGGCGTTCAGGGTGAGGGAGTCGAGGTCGAACTGGTTGGCGGTCGGGTGCTTGAACACGAGGAACAGCGGGTGGCTGCCCGACAGCGCCGCCACCGAGCTGGTGACCGTCTGCTGGTAGGTGTCCCAGCCCCCGGTGTTCTGCACCGCCGTGGTGGACAGCAGCTGCCCGGTGGGCGAGTCGGCGCGCAGCTCGATCGAGCCGCCGCCCACGGGCGAGGACACCCGGTAGGACACCGACGCGACCCCCTGGACGCTCATCGGCGCGAAGGAGATCCAGTCGTTGTTGGAGATGTCGCCGACGCGCTTGCCGTTCTGCGCGCCGGCCTGGTCGATGATCCGGACCCCGGACGAGCCGGTGAAGTACTCGGCCTGCTTCTGCCGGGGCTGCAGGATCAGGTTCGCGGTGTGGGACAGGCCGCCGTTGTCGGTGTAGGTCGCGGTGAGGACGTAGAAGGTGTTGGCGTCGGCGTCGTGGCCGGAGTTCGTGGTCACCACGGTCCCCGAGCAGCCGGTGAACTGGCCCGTGTCGTGGCTGTGGGTGTCGTGGCCGAGCGCCGTGACCACCCTGACCCGGGAACAGTCGATCGTGCCGTCCTCGGGGTCGGTGACGGTCACCGTGTACGGGACCGAGTCGCCGAAGGAGATGGCCGTGCCGTCGGGCGGCGAGCCGAACCTCACGACCGGCGCGGTGTTGCCGACCGTGATGGGCACCGTCGCCGAGCCGCTCTTGCCCGACGAGTCGGTGATCGTGAGCCTCGCGGTGAAGGTGCCGTTGGCGGTGTAGGTGAACGAGGGGTTCGCCGCGGTGGAGTCGGTCGAGCCGTTGCTGGTGAAGTCCCACGCGTAGGTGAACGGGTCCCCGTCCGGGTCCGCCGAGCCCGCCGAGGAGAACTGGACGGTGAGCGGGGCCTGGCCGGAGGTGGGCGTCCCGGCCGCCTTCGCGATCGGGGAGCGCGAGCCGTTGATGTAGTCGATCCGGTAGACGCCGTCGTCGGGGTTGGTGCCGCCGTAGCCGGCCCCCCACTCGATCAGGTACATCGCGCCGTCGGGGCCGAACTTCATGTGCATCGGCGACCTGAACCCGAGGTTGGACAGGAAGCGGTTGGTCTTCAGGACGTTGCCGCTCCCGTCCAGCCGCATCTCCATCAGGTAGTTGCGGCTCCACTCGTAGAAGAACGGGGTGTCGTCGAAGTACGCGGGGAACTTCGTCTCCGAGGGGTTGGCCGCGTCGTAGTGGTAGAACGGCCCGCCCATCGGGGCCGCGCCGCCGCTGGTGCCCATCTCCGGCCACTCGGGCGTGAGGTGGTACGTGTACCAGACGGTGGCCGCCTTGACCGCGGGCAGGTTCGTCAGGCCCGTGTTGTTGGGCGAGTTGTTCACCGGCGCCGCGCAGTTGAACTTCGCCCCCGAGGTGGACGTGGCGAAGTTGTAGTCGTTGAACGGGGTGTTGTTGCCGACGCAGTACGGCCAGCCGTAGAAGCCGGGCGACTTGATCAGGTTCCACTCGACGGTGCCCTCGGGCCCGCGGTTGGCGTTGGCCGATCCCGCGTCGGGGCCGTAGTCGGCCGCCGAGATCCAGCCGGTCTCGGAGTCCACCGAGAAGCGGAACGGGTTGCGGAAGCCCATCGCGTAGATCTCCGGGCGGGTCTGCGCGGTGCCCGGCGCGAACATGTTGCCCGAGGGGATCGTGTAGGTGCCGTTGCTCTCGGGGTGGATCCGCAGGATCTTGCCGCGCAGGTCGTTGGTGTTGGCGCTGGTCTTCTGGGCGTCGAAGTTGGCGCGGCCCGCGCGCTCGTCGATCGGCGCGTACCCGTCGGAGGAGAAGGGGTTGATGTCGTCGCCGACGCCGATGTAGAGGTTCCCGCCGGGCCCGAAGGCGAGCTGCCCGCCGGTGTGCCCCGGCTCGTCGGTCCTGGTGGCGGGGATGGTGAGCAGCTTCTTCTCGCTGGCCAGGTCCAGGCTGTCGCCGGCGCTGTTGAGGGTGAACCGGGAGACCTGGTTCACCGCCGCCGAACCGGTCGGCGAGTAGTTGAGGTAGACCCAGCGGTTGGTCGCGAAGCCCGGGTCCAGGACCAGGCCGATCAGCCCGTCCTCACCGCCGGTGTAGACGCTCAGCGTGCCGGTGGTCACGATCTGGCCGTTGCTCTTGCGGACGAGCATGAGCTTGCCGGAGCGGGCGATGTAGTAGACGTCCCCGTTGGCGGCGATGTCCAGGCCCATCGGCTGGTCGGGGGCGCTGTCGAGCGTGACCTTCTGGAACCGGTTCCACACGGTGCCGCCGCAGTCGCCCGCGGCGTTTCCGGCCGCCCACTTGACGCCGCCGAGCACGTGCTGGCGGAAGTTGGCCTCGCTGTAGGAGGCGCTCTCGTGCCCCATCGCGGTCGCCCACACGCGCCCGCCCTCGGCGTTGCGGCACCAGGAGATCGGGTGGTCGGCGCCCATCTTGCTGCCGCCGGCGTCGTAGGTGGTCTCGTCGGCCGTGACCAGCACGTGGACGTCGCCCCGCATGGTCCGGTCGAAGTTGTACCACTCCTCGGTACGCGTCCAGCGGTCGGGCAGGCCCGCCGTGGAGGGGTGCTTCTTGTCCAGGACCTTGGCGGTGCCCTGCAGGATGCTGGAGTGCGCGGTCATGTGCGCGCCGCCCAGGACGAGCTGGTCCCACCAGGGGAACTGGGCCTCGATGTTCATGTCGGTGGTGTTGTGGATCGCCACGATCCCGCCGCCGTCGTTGACGAACTTCTGGGTGGCCTGCCGCTGGGCCTCGTTGTCCCAGACCATGCCGGAGTTCTGCAGCATGATGATCGCGTCGAAGCCGGCCAGGTTCGCGTCGTTGAGCGAGGTCGAGCTGGCGGACTGGACGACCTCGAAGTCGTTGGCGGCGGCGAGCTGCTGGACCATCGTGATGCCGGACGGGATCGAGCCGTGCACGTAGTCGGCGGTCTCGGTGAACAGCAGCACCCGGAAGGCGGCCGCCTTCGCGGTCGCCGAGGACGCAGAGGAGACAGACAGGCCGGAAAACACGGATAACAGGAGCAGGACCGGGACCATTAAGGCGGTGAAGGGGCGACGCATGGAATCTCCTGGGGGGATGAGAAGGACATGCGAAACGAACCGGGCGGCCTTGTCGGGCGGACCGGTTGTGATGCGGGAGAAGGTGGCAGTAAATCTCGAAATTTGCCGGTTTCTGGCTTATTTCCTCCTTATTTCAGGATGGTAAGGACGAGTTCTGTCGACCGTCAAGCAAAAGATTGCTTAGGGCAAGCAGAACCCCTCGCCCCCGCCAGGAAAGCGGATCCCGCCCCCGCAAGCCCTCTCGATGCCCCTACCGGGCGTTTCATTTGATCGCCGTGACCGCGCCGCCTTCTCCGGACCGTTCCAGGGCCGCCGGAAACCATCGGAGACCGCCGGGAAACTTTCAGACAGGGCACGGAAAAGGGCGCCCTCGAAACGAGGGCGCCCTTCGACGTCCGGACCGCCACCGCGGCCGGTACGTGACCGCCGGAGCACCGCCGGAGCACTTTCAGAGCATCGCCCTCATCGAGGCGGTCGCCTGCTTGCCGAGGGTGGTCGGGGTCAGGTACGGCTGCTCGGCGAGGATCGCCTCCCAGTTGTCCCGGATGTCCTCGACCGTGTGGTCGTCCTGCCGCCAGCCGGGCCCCTCGGCCACGAACACCCGGGCGATCCGGCCGCCGCCAACGCTGAAGACCTCGCCGCTGGTCTCGCAGGCCTCGTGCGCCAGGAAGGTCACCAGGGCGCTGATCCGCTCCACGGTGAACCGGGCCTCGAACTCGGCGGGCAGGATCTCCTCGGTCATCCGGGTCCAGGCGATCGGCGCGATCGCGTTGGCCTTGATCCCGGCCCTGGCGCCCTCGATGCCGAGTGTCTTGGTGAGGCCGACCAGCCCCATCTTCGCGGTGGAGTAGTTGGCCTGGCCGAAGTTGCCGAACAGCCCGGCGGGCGAGGAGGTGTTGATGATCCGGCCGTACCCCTGCTCCTTGAGGTAAGGGAACGCCGCCCGGCTGACCAGGAACGACCCGCGGACGTGCACGGCGAGGACCTGGTCGAACTCCTCGACGCTGATCTTGCCGAAGGACCTGTCCCGCAGGATGCCCGCGTTGTTGACGACGATGTCCAGCCGCCCGTAGGTGTCGATCGCGGTCCGCACGATCGCCTGGGCCCCCTCGGGGGTCGCGACGTTGTCGGTGTTGGCGGTCGCCTCCCCGCCGTTCTTCCTGATCAGCTCGACCACGTCGGCGGCCGGGCCCGCGGAGGCGCCGGTGCCGTCCAGCGCCCCGCCCAGGTCGTTGACCACCACCTTGGCGCCGCGCTCGGCGAGCGACAGCGCGTGCGAGCGGCCGAGTCCGTGCCCGGCGCCGGTGATGACCGCGACCCTGCCGTCAAACCGCAGCTCTGACATCCGCAACCCTCCCACGAGAACATAATTCTAGTCGTCTGAACAATAACTCGCCCGGCCCTCGTGATGCCATGGGCATCCCCGGGCGCGGCGTCGCGGGTGCCCGTGGAGGCGCCCGCGCCGGTGACCCGCCGTCCCGCGGACAAGGCGCGAAGCGAGGTACGGAACAAGGCGCGAAGACAGCCGTGGGATGGTAACCAAAAACGCGTGGGATCATTGCGCATAGTAAGCACGCGTGTTAATTTCTGCTAAAGTTTTTGCCCCACACGGGCGAGGGTCAACGACGACACCCCTCACTAATTCCTAGTACGGCCCCGCCCAATATTTTGGGCTGGAGGCCCTATATGTCCTTATCGCCGCCCCTGCGCGTGGTCCAGTGGGCCACGGGCGCCGTCGGCAGATACTCCCTGCGCAGCGTGATCACCCGGCCGGAGTTCGAGCTGGCCGGGGTCCTGGTCTACGACCCGGACAAGGTGGGACAGGACGCGGGGACCCTCGTCGGGCTCCCCGAGGCCGGTGTCACCTGCACCGACGACGTCGAGGAGATTCTCGCCACGAAGGCCGACTGCGTGCTGCACATGCCGCTGCCGGCGTCCTACTTCGGCGGGGAGCATCCGAGCGACGTCGAGACCATCTGCGCGCTGCTCGCCGCCGGCAAGAACGTCATCACCACCACCGGGTTCGTGTATCCCAAGTGCTACGGCCCGGCGGTGGTGGAGCGCCTGGAGGCCGCCTGCCGCGCGGGAGGGACGTCCCTGCACGGCACCGGCGTCAACCCCGGTTTCATGAGCGACATCCTGCCGCTCACGCTGACCGGCCTGTCCAGCCGCGTCGACCACATCTACGTCCGGGAGTCGTCCGACTTCCGGGGGCACCCGTCCCGGCAGATCGTGGTGGACCTGTTCGGCTTCACCCGTTCGGCCAAGGACTACGTCGCGGCTGTGCGCCCCTTCCGGGCCTTCCAGCGCTCGCTGTTCGCCGAGAGCGTCCAGTTCGTGGCCGACAACCTCGGCGTGGCGCTCGACGAGGTCGAGGAGAGCGACGAGTTCGAGCTCGCGTCCGAGGAGTTCGAGATCGCCGCGGGGGTGGTCAGGGCGGGCACCGTGTGCGCGTCCCGCTGGATGTTCAGCGGGCTGGTCCGCGGCCGTCCCTTCATGACCGTGGAGTGCGTCTACAAGGCCGACGCCACCCGGGTGGGCCGCTGGGCCGATCCCGGCTTCAGCGTCCACATCGAGGGCGTGCCCCAGCTGATGCTCACCGTGGGTGAGATCTCGCACGGCCTGGCCGGGGCCGCCGCCCACGCCGTGAACTCCGTCGCCGCCCTCTGCGCCGCCCCGCCGGGCATCCGCACCGCGCTGGATCTCCCCCTGGCCACCGGCCGGGGCACCGTCCGCCTCGCCTGAGGATCCTCCTCGGCCCCCTCCGAGGCCTCGGCCCCCCTCCGAGGTATTCCCGCGAGCGGACATCCCCCGGCTCCGCCCCACGGGCGGAGCGGACGAGCCGCGCATGAGCCCGGGTACGACCGGCAGAAAGCCTCTTTCACGACAACTGGCGAATGATGCCATCAGTGAGAAATCGCGGCTTTTATCCAATTTATCCGACAAACGGATTCGCACGCGTTCGCGAATGCGCCAATACGCCTTTTCGAGGACGTTGACCCACCGGGCGCGCCCACGCCCCGATCCCCTCGACGCCCCCGGCCCCCCGTACCGCGTGCCGTGTTCCCCCTCCCGCGCCGGCACCCGCGAGGAACACCCCGGCACGGGCGTTCCTCGCGAGATCGGCCGGAGAGTCCCCGAAGGATCGAGAGGTCAAGAGGCCAAGAGGGGCGGGAGGGATGGCGAGAGGGATCAGGTGTGCGGGGTGAAGCGTCCGAAGCGGCCCTGGTGATAGAGCAGCGGGCGCCCGCCGGGTTCGAGGCTCGTCTCGGTCACGAGCCCGACGACCAGGACGTGGTCGCCGATGTCGACGGTGGAGTGGGGAGCGCAGACCAGGTGGGCCGAGACGCCGTCCAGCAGCGGGACGCCCAGGTGGCCGGGGGTCCAGGAGGTGGGGGCGGCGAAGCGGTCGACGTTCTTCCTGGCGAAGCGCGAGGCCACCTCGGCCTGGTCGCTGGCCAGCACGTTCACCGCGAAGTGATCGGCCCGCCGGAGCCAGGGCCAGGTGGTCGAGGACTGGTCGACGTAGAAGGAGACCAGCGGGGGCGTGAGACTGACGGATGAGAACGAGGTGGCCGTGAGGCCGACCGGTACGCCGTCGACCTGCGCGGTGACGACGACGACCCCGGCCGCGTGGACGGCCAGTGCCTGCCGGAAACGCTCGGCGTCGACCGCTCTGCCGGACAGTGTCTCGGTCATGCCGCCTCGCTTAGGACTGTGTGGGTTGCTATGCAGATGATCCACTTGGTCACTTTTTCCCCTTTAAGGAACAAAGGACACTACTCAAAACCCCTTGGGGTCCCTATCTCTTCCCGCTGTCATCCGGGCTCTTTCCTCTGTCACCCGGGGGCCCTTTTCCCGAGCGCCGCGATCACCTGCGGGCCGGCCCGGTCGGCCCAGGGACCGAGAACGGCGTCGAGGCCGGGAATCTGCGACTCCAGCAGCGCGAGGCCCGGAGTGGGCACCGTCGCCCCCAGCTCCACCAGCAACGGCCGGAAATGGACCTCCACCGCCAGCGAGTGCCTGGCGTCCCCCATCACCAGGAGCGGGAGCGCGACCGCCGAGGCGAGCGCACCGCCCGGCAGCCGGTCGAGGAACACCTTGAGCAGACCGGTGTAGGTGGCCTTGTAGGTCGGGCTCGCCACCACCAGCACGTCGGCTCCGGCCACCAGCTCCACCGCGGCCCTCACCTCCGGCGCCGTCTCCGGGGCGAACAGCAGCGGGGCGAGTGCCGCCAGGTCGACGACCTCGGGAGCCTCCTCGTCCCCGATCCGCCGGGCGACGGCCTCCGCCGCCCGGAGGGCCACCCCGTGGGTGCGCGACCCCGGTCGCGGGTTTCCCACCACGGTCACGATGCTCATGAGGCCACCGGTGCTTTCTGGTCGACGTCGGAACGGAGAAGCTTCCACACCTCGTGGCGGTACTCCCCGAAGCGGGAGCCGCCCCTCGGATCGCCTTCGCGAGGGCCGAGATCCACCTCGACGGGCCGCCCGATCCTTCCGGGCCTGGACGTCATGACCGCGACCCTCCGGCCGAGGTAGACGGCCTCGTCGATGCTCCGGGTGGTGAACAGGATGGTCGTGCCGGTCTTCTCCCAGATTCGCACCAGCTCCTCCTGGAGCGACTCCCGGGTCCCGGCGTCCAGCGCGGCGAACGGCTCGTCGAGCAGCAGCACGGCCGGTTCGGCGGCCAGGCTCCTGGCGAGGGCCACGCGCTGCGGCATGCCGAGGGAGAGCTCGTGGGGATAGCGGTCCCCGGACTCGCCCAGCCCCACCAGGTCCAGATACCCCCTGGCCAGCTCGGCGCGCTCGCGCCTCGTGGCGGCCCTGCCCTCCAGCGCGAACTCGACGTTGGACAGCGCCGTGCGCCAGGGGAACAGCGCGTACTGCTGCAGGACGATCCCCCGGTCGAGGCCGGGACCGTCGAGAGGGACGCCGTCCAGCAGGATCCGGCCGGTGGTCGGCGCGGCCAGCCCGGCGATCAGGTCGAGGAGGGTGGACTTGCCGCAGCCGCTCGGCCCGACCAGGGCGAGCAGCTCCCCCTCCCGTACGTCGAGGTCGACGTCGTCGAGGGCGGCGAAGGAACGGTGGGCGTCACGGCCGGGAAACTCCTTGCCGACCCCCTGGACGCTGAGCCTCACCGGGCACCTCCGGGAAGGGCGCGGACGGACGTGGCGGGAGAGAGGAGGTTGACGGGGGCGGGGACATGTCTGATGGTGATCACGAGATGCGTCCTGTGCTGTGTGGGTGGGGGACGGCGGATGGATTCGTGATCACGGACACTGTGCGCTGAACACGCGGCAGAGGTCGATGTGCGCGCACCGCGTCAGATAGATGCCCATACCGGAGAAACTACGCACCACTCCGCGGTAAGTCAATATTTCCTACTGGGTTTACATGAAATACCTATGGGGAGCGGGTGCCCCTCACGGCCGGGGTCCCGTAACGTCGAGGCATGAAACTGGAAAAGGAGATCTCCGGCGGCGGTCGCTTCGAGAGGCAGCCGAACCGGTTCACGACGCGGATCGAGGCGGGCGGCGAGCACCCGCCGGAGCCCGGCCGCTACCAGATCTACGCCTCCTACGCCTGCCCGTGGGCGCACCGCTCGCTCATCGTCCGCGAGCTGCTGGGCCTGCGGGAGGTCGTCGGGGTGACGATCGTCGACCCGATCAGGGACGAGAAGGGCTGGCGGATCCCCGGGGGCGACCCGGTGACCGGGGTGGAGTACCTCTCCGAGCTCTATCTGGCCACCGACCCCGGCTACGAGGGCCGCTACACGGTGCCCTGCGTCTGGGACGTCACCGCCAAGCGCCTGGTCACCAACGACTACCCGCAGATCACCCTCACCCTGGAGACGGCCTTCGCGCCGTGGCACGCCGAGGGCGCCCCCGACCTCTACCCGGAGGAGCTGCGCGAGGAGATCGACGCGCTCAACGAGGTGATCTTCCGGGGCCTCAACAACGGCGTCTACCGGGCCGGGTTCGCCCGCTCGCAGGAGGCGTACGACGAGGCGGTCACCGACGTGTTCGCCACGCTCGACCTGCTGGAGGAGCGGCTGTCCACCCGCCGCCACCTGCACGGCGACACGCTCACCGAGAGCGACGTGCGGCTCTACCCGACGCTCGCCAGGTTCGACGCCGTCTACAACTCGCACTTCAAGTGCGCGGTGCGGCGGCTCACCGACTACCCGGCCCTGTGGGCCTACGCCCGCCGCCTGTACGCCGTCCCCGCGTTCCGCGACACGACCGACTTCGACCAGATCAAGCGGCACTACTTCGTGACGCAGACGAACGTCAACCCGAGCGGGATCGTGCCCCGGGGCCCGGAGATCGACTGGACCGCCCCCTGAGGGTCCCCGCGACCGCTTCCCGGGACGTCGTCCGGGATTACCCGAGGCGTTCCCGGGACCGCTTTCTGCGGCGGCCCCGGGAGGACGTGAAAGTTTCATCGGGCAAATCGGTCATTCGCCCGGTCGGAGGGCGGCCGGGCACGAGGGCCGGTTGACGGTGGGCGAAACGCGCTGGAAACATCGGGCGTCCAGGTTGTGGGAGCGCTCCCACTTGGAACCCTCCGACCGGGATCCTCGGACCCGCGCTCCCGCAACCCGGCACCTCCCCCGCCCAAAGGACCCCCCGTGATCAGACCACCCGCCTGGCTCGCCCTCGCCACGGCCGCCGCCCTGGTGACCCTGACCCCCCTGCCCGCCGCCGCGGACGGCCCCGAACAGATCGTCAACGGCACCTTCGACAGCGGCACCGCCCCCTGGTGGAGCACCGGCAACACCGCGCTGGAGGTCGAGGACGGCCGGCTGTGCGCCGACGTCCCCGGCGGCACCGCCAACCCGTGGGACGTCATCGTCGGCCAGAACGACATCCCCCTGGTCAAGGACGAGACGTACGAGTTCTCCTTCTTCGGGATCGCGACGCCCGGCCGGGTGGCCAAGGCCCTCGTCCAGCTCCCGGTGGACCCCTACACGCAGTACCTGTCGGCCAATCCCGAGCTGAGCGTGTCCGGTAACGACTACCGCTACACCTTCACCTCACCCGTGGACCTGCCTGGCGCGCAGGTGGCGTTCCAGCTCGGGGGCAGCGCCACCCCGTGGAGGTTCTGCGTGGACAACGTCTCCCTCAAGGGCGGGGCCGACCCCGACGTCTACGAGCCGGACACCGGCCCCCGCGTCCGGGTGAACATGGTCGGCTACCTGCCCTCGGGGCCGAAGAACGCCACCCTCGTCACCGAGGGGACGGAGCCGGTCGGCTGGAAGCTGAAGCGCGGCGGGGAGACCGTCTCCGAAGGGGAGACGGTCCCGCGCGGCGTCGACGCCAGCTCCGGCCAGAACGTGCACTCGATCGACTTCGGCACGGTCACCGCCCCCGGCACCGGCTACACCCTGGAGGCCGACGGCGAGACCAGCCGCCCCTTCGACATCGGCGCGGACGTCTACGGCGAGCTCAGGACGGACGCGCTGAAGTTCTACTACACCCAGCGCAGCGGCATCCCGATCCTCGACGACCTCCGCCCCGGCTACGGCAGGCCCGCCGGGCACGTCGGGGTCGCCCCCAACCGGGGTGACGTCGCGGTGCCCTGCCAGCCGGGCGTCTGCGACTACACGCTGAACGTCAAGGGCGGCTGGTACGACGCGGGCGACCACGGCAAGTACGTCGTCAACGGCGGCATCTCCGTCCACCAGCTGATGTCCGCCTTCGAGCGCGCCAAGGCCGACGGCCTCCACAGGGACGGCGACCTCGACATCCCCGAGAGCGGCAACGGGGTGCCCGACATCCTCGACGAGGCCCGCTGGGAGCAGGAGTTCCTGCTCAGCATGCAGGTCCCCGACGGGAAACCGTACGCGGGAATGGCCCACCACAAGATCCACGACGCCGCGTGGACCGGGCTGCCCCTGCTGCCCCACCTGGACCCGCAGCCACGCGAGCTGCACCCGGTCTCCACCGCCGCGACCCTCAACCTGGCCGCCACCGCGGCCCAGGCGGCCCGCCTCTTCGCGCCGTACGACGCCGCGTTCGCCGCGCGCAACCTCGCGGCGGCGAGGAAGGCGTGGGCGGCGGCGAGGGCGAACCCCGCGCGGTACGCGGACCCGGCGGACGGGGTGGGCGGCGGCGCCTACAACGACGACAACGTGACCGACGAGTTCTACTGGGCCGCCGCCGAGCTCTATCTCGCCACCGGCGACAGGGAGTTCAGGGACCACGTGCTCGCCTCGCCGCACCACACCGGCGACATCTGGCGCGATCGAGGCTTCGACTGGGGCAACACCGCCCAGCTCGGCCGCCTGCAGCTGGCCTCCGTGCCCAGCGCGCTCCCCGACCGGGCGCGGGTGCGCCGCTCGGTCCTGGAGGGCGCGGACAAGTATCTCGCCGTCCAGAAGGCCCACCCGTACGGTGTCCCGTACAACCCGCCGGACTACGACTGGGGCTCCAACAACCTGGTGCTCAACAACATGGTCGTGATGGCCGTCGCCCACGACCTGAGCGGCGAGGCGAAGTATCACGACGGGGTGCTGGAGGGGCTCGACTATCTCTTCGGGCGCAACGCCCTCAACCAGTCGTACGTGACCGGCTACGGCGAGGTCGCCTCGAAGAACCAGCACAGCCGCTGGTACGCCCACCAGCTCGACCCCTCCCTGCCCAACCCGCCGCGCGGCACCCTGGCCGGAGGCCCGAACTCCGCGATCCAGGACCCGGTGGCCCAGGCCAAGCTGCGGGGGTGCAAGCCCCAGTTCTGCTACATCGACGACATCGAGTCGTGGGCCACCAACGAGCTGACGATCAACTGGAACTCCCCGCTCGCCTGGATCTCCTCCTACCTCGCCACCCCCGCCGCCCCCGGCCCGTGCAAGGTCGCCTACACCAACCACGGCCAGTGGTCCGGCGGGTTCAACACCCAGGTCACCGTCACCAACACCGGGACCACGGCGATCGACGGCTGGAGCCTCAGCTGGTCCTTCCTGGGCGGCCAGGCCGTACGGCGGCACTGGAACACCGACCTCACCCAGGACGGCGCGACCGTGACCGCCAGGAACCTCTCCTGGAACAAGACCATCAGGCCCGGCCGCTCGATCACCTTCGGCTTCGTCGGTGCCGACGCCCCCGGCCCCAACCCCAAACCGGAACGCTTCCTCCTCAACGGCGACCTCTGTAGGTAACCGGCGTCGAGCGGCCGCCTCCCGAGGCGGCCGTCGCGCCCCCGGCAGGTCCTTCGCATCGCGTCGCGTCCCCGGCGGGTCCCTCGGTGTCACGGGCGGTTTCGGCCTCGGCCCTCGAC
>NZ_JBEOWK010000057.1:0-14989 GCF_040295985.1 Streptosporangium sp. NPDC002524
GCTGTTCCTCACCACCGAGGCCGTCATCGCCGAGAAGCCCGAGAAGGCCGGAGCCGCCCCCGCCATGCCCGGCGGCGGCGACATGGACTTCTGAGTCCACGCGCTTTCGAAAAAGAGGCGACCCCGAAGTGCCGGGGCCGCCTCTTTTTGTTCTCCCCTTCCGCCGTCCCGCACGCGGCCCCGGGAAGGGCCGCGGTGACAGGGGCGCGGGGTCCCCTCTTCCGTCGTGCCGCGCGGGCCCGTACGCGCTCCCGGGGCTAGCCGAGCTGGGCGGGCAGCGGCCTGGAGTGCAGGACGGTCAGGGAGGTGACCGCGCGGGTCAGCACCACGTAGAGGCGGGCCAGGCCACGGGGTTCGGCGTCGACGATGTCGGCGGGCTCGGCCACGATCACGTGGTCGTACTCCAGGCCCTTGGCCAGGGACGCCGGGATGACCAGGAGGCGGTGGTCCTCGACCGTGTCGGGGCTCAGCACCCGGTGCTCCAGGTGGGCCAGCGCCTCGGACGCGGCACCCACCGAGGCGTCGGGGACGATGACGCCGATCGACCCCTCGCGGGCGAGTGCCTCCTCGGCGGCGCGGGCCAGCGACGCGGCGAGGTCGGGTGCCGGGCGCACCGACAGGGAGCCCGCGCCGGGCCGCAGCGACCGGGGCGCGGCCAGGCCGGGGGCGACGGAGGGCAGCAGCCTGGCCGCGTAGTCGAGGACCTCCCGGGGCACCCGGAAGCCCAGGGTGAGCTCGGTGACCGCGCCGTCCTCGAAACCGAGATGGGTGAGGACCTCCGTCCAGGAGCGGGCGGACCAGGGCGTGGTGCCCTGCGCGAGGTCGCCCAGCACGGTGGCCGAGCCGGTGCGGCAGCGCCGCCCCAGGGCCCGCAGCTGCATGGCCGACAGGTCCTGGGCCTCGTCCACGACGAGGTGGCCCAGCGGGACGGTCCGCTCGATCATGTCGGCCAGCTCGTCCATCAGCGCGCCGTCGGCCGCCGACCACCTGGCCGAGCGGAAGGACTTTGAAGGCTTCGCCCACAGCAGCAGCGACTGCTCCTCGGCCGTGAGGTCGTCCTTCGCGGCGGCGGCGAGGAAGGCGGGGTCGCTGAACAGCCGGTGGAGCACCTGCTGCGGGGTCAGCTTGGGCCAGACCAGGTCCACGAGCTGTCTGACCGGCTTGGACCTGGCCACCGCGTCCTGCACCCGGTCGTCGGGCGACTCGCCGCGCTGCTCCATCCGGACGAGCACCAGGTGGGCGAGGCGCTGGGCGAGCGTGGCGCGCCCCGGGCCGTAGCGGGTGGTGCCGCGCAGCGCGGCGACGATCTCGCGGACCTCGTGGTCGGCGACCCGGTAGCGGTTGATCCCCTTGGTGAACAGCACGCCCTCGGTGGGCTTGACGACGTGCATCCACAGGGCGCGCCCGAGCACGGGGACGATCCTCGCGTCACCCTTGATCGTGCTGGTGGCGGGGTCCTCGGGGGCGGAGTGGTCGCCGAGGATCCCGGCGGCCGTGGTCTGGTCGACCTTGACCTCGCCCAGGGCGGGGAGCACGGAGGAGATGTAGGAGAGGAACGCCCGGTTCGGGCCGACGATCATCACGCCCGAGCGGGCGAGCCGCTCGCGGTGGGTGAAGAGCAGGTAGGCGGCCCGGTGCAGGCCGACGGCGGTCTTCCCGGTGCCGGGGGCGCCCTGGACGCACACGGTCTGTCCCAGGTCGGAGCGGACGATCTCGTCCTGGTCGGGCTGGATCGTCGCGACGATGTCGCGCATCGGCCCCGAGCGCGGGCGCTCGATCTCCTCGGTGAGAATCCTGCTCTGGGCGAGGGCGGCGCCGCCCTGGTCGAGGCGCTCGTCCTCGTACGCGGTCAGGTCGCCGCCCCGGTAGCCGAACCTGCGGCGCAGGGCGACGCGCATCGGGTCGGACGGGCTGGCCTGGTAGAAGGCCCGCGAGACCGGGGCCCGCCAGTCGATGACCAGGGGGCGGCTGCTGTCGTCGTGGACGTGCCTGCGCCCGACGTAGACCGTGCCGGGGAGGTCGTCCCCCTTCTGGCGGTCGAGGCGGCCGAAGAACAGGGGCGTGCCGGAGTGGTCGGCGAGCGCCTCGACGCGCTGGTCCAGCAGCGCCTGCAGGATCTGCTGGGAGACCCAGTCACCGGCGGCGTCGGAGGAGAGGGAGCGGGCGTGCTCGCGCATCGCGCGCAGCGCCGCCCTGGAGACGGCCAGATGCTCGCGCTCGGCGGCGAGGATCCGGGCGGGGTCGTCGGTTATGTCGGGGGCCAATTGATGTGCGGGCACGCTGAAGCGCCTCCCATTCGATAAACGGAGGTGGTGGTCATCGGGCAGCGAATCGACCAGCTTAGCGGCGACCATCCGGCGTCTCAAAAGGATTAACGCCGGACTGGGAGGCGGCGGTCGCGGGTATCCCCACGGTCGTGCGGATCTCCCCTGTCATACCGGTCGTCGTCGGCCTTCTCCTGGCCGCGCTCTGGGGGTTCTCGGCGTTCGCGGGCTGGGGAGTCGAGGCCTTCTGCTCCGACCCCGGCTGCGTGGCCAGGCTGGCCGGGGTGGTGCGGCTGTCGTCCCTGTTCGCGGCGGTCGCCGCCTGCTGCACGGCGGCGGCCCTGCCGGCACCGGGGAAGCGTGGTGCCGGGAGTCGTTTCACCGCTCTGATGACCGCCGCGGTGGTCGCCTGGGTGATCGCGGAGGGCGTTCTCTTCGCGGGCGGCCTGATCGTCCGGTAGTCACCCGATTATCGTTCGGTGGTCACCTTTTACGGGACCGTCTCCCCGATCTTCAGAAGTCATCCTGATCGAATTCCGGGGCGGTCGCCCTGCTCGTTCGGTAGTCGCTCTGACACCCTCCGTCATTCTCCACGGAAATAGCGAAAAAGCGCGGCAAACATGGTGACTCCCGCAGATCATGGGGGTATGTCGCCAGTGGCCGCCAGGCCTAGCGAGGGGGTGGTTTGTTTGTCGAAAGCCCGCGGGATTTCGTGGACCTGACACAAATTGACGACGTGTTCGCCAGGTGGGGTCAATCTCCGGCGAGCACGTCGTCCGCGTCGATGATCTGATACGCGTACCCCTGCTCGGCCAGGAACCGCTGCCGGTGCGCCGCGAAATCCTGGTCGACCGTGTCGCGGCTGACCACCGAGTAGAAGCGGGCCCCGCCGCCGTCGGCCTTCGGCCGCAGCACCCGTCCCAGCCGCTGTGCCTCCTCCTGCCGGGACCCGAAGGTGCCCGACACCTGGATCGCCACCGCCGCCTCCGGCAGGTCGATGGAGAAGTTGGCGACCTTGGAGACGACCAGGACCTGGATCTCCCTGTCGCGGAACGCCTGGAAGAGCCGCTCCCGCTCCTTGACCTTCGTCTCTCCCTTGATGACCGGCGCGTTCAGGTGCTCGCCGAGCTCGTCGAGCTGGTCGATGTACTGCCCGATGACCAGCACCTGCTCGTCCAGGTGGCGGCGGACCAGCGCCTCGGTCACCCGCGTCTTGGACGGCGTGGTCGCGCAGAACCGGTAGCGCTCCTCGGACTCGGCCATCGCGTAGGCGAGCCGCTCCTCGTCGGTCAGCGTCACCCGCACCTCGACGCAGTCGGCCGGGGCGATCCAGCCCTGGTTCTCCATCTCCTTCCACGGCGCGTCGTACCGCTTGGGGCCGATCAGGGAGAACACGTCGCCCTCCCTGCCGTCCTCGCGCACGAGCGTCGCGGTCAGGCCCACCCGCCGCCTGGCCTGCAGGTCCGCGGTCATCCGGAAGATCGGCGCGGGCAGCAGGTGCACCTCGTCGTAGACGACCAGGCCCCAGTCGCGGGCGTCGAACAGCTCCAGGTGCCGGTAGACGCCCTGCCTGCGGGTCGTCATCACCTGGTACGTGGCGATGGTGACGGGCCGGATCTCCTTCTTCGTGCCGGTGTACTCGCCGATCTCGTCCTCGGTCAGCGAGGTCCGCTTGAGCAGCTCCTGCTTCCACTGGTGCGCGGAGACCGTGTTGGTCACCAGGATCAGGGTCGTCGCCTTGGCCTGCGCCATCGCCGCCGCGCCCACGATCGTCTTGCCCGCCCCGCAGGGGAGCACGACCACGCCGGAGCCGCCGTGCCAGAACGCCTCGGCGGCCTCCCGCTGGTAGGTGCGCAGCTCCCAGCCGTCCTCGGTGAGCGCGATCGGGTGGTGCTCGCCGTCGACGTACCCGGCCAGGTCCTCGGCGGGCCAGCCCAGCTTGAGCAGGTGCTGCTTGATGTTGCCGCGCTCGCTCGGGTGCACCACCACGCCGTCGTCGCCCAGGCGCTCGCCCAGCAGCGGCTGGATCTTCTTGGCGCGCAGGACCTCCTCCAGCACGGCCTTGTCGGTGCTGGTCAGGGCGAGGCCGTGGACGGGGTGCTTCTCCAGGCGGAGCCTGCCGTAGCGGGACATCGTCTCGGCGACGTCGACCAGCAGCGCGTGCGGCACGGGGTAGCGGCTGTGGGCGATCAGCGCGTCGATCACCTGCTCGGCGTCGTGCCCGGCGGCCCGCGCGTTCCACAGCGCGAGGGGGGTGATCCGGTAGGTGTGCACGTGCTCGGGGGCCCGCTCCAGCTCCGCGAACGGGGCGATCGCCTTGCGGCACTCCCCGGCCCTCTCGTGGTCGACCTCGAGGAGCAGGGTCTTGTCCGATTGGACGATCAATGGTCCGTCAGTCACAGACTTCTCCCTCAATCACCGCAGGTCGCAGTAGGTAGGTCACGGCAGGTTACGACGGATCGGCCCATGGTCGCACCCGTGGACGCCCGCGGGGTCGTCCCGCGCCGCCCGCGCGGCGCCTCCCTGTATGCAACAGACGGGAGCGCCCGGGCAGTCCCGTCCGGCCCACCCGATCTCCCAGGCCCGTCCGTCACCTGCCCGCCCGCCGGGCGCCCAGTCCTCGGGCGCCCGTCTGTCGCGTGCTTCGGGTGTCTCGGATGCCTGTCTGTCGGGTGCTTCGGGTGTCTCAGGTGCTTGTCTGCTGCGTGTCTCGGGTGCTTCGGGTGCCTGTCTGCCGCGTGTACGACCGTCGGGCGCCCGTCCGTCGCTCGCCCTGCCTTCGCGTGCCCGTCCGTCCGGGCGTGCGGTCCCCGGGTGGCGGGTGTCGCGCGTACGGCTCCGGCGGGCGGTCACCGGCATGGTCAGCTGGGGCCGAAGGCGCCGTTGAGGCCGGCGACGATGAAGAAGGTCACACCCAGGACGAGCAGCGCGATGTTGGCGCCGACGCTGATCCAGGTCCACCTGAGCAGGTTTCTCGCGCCTCGCGGATCGGTGTCGACCCTGCCCAGCGCGAGGCCCGACAGGATGGTGCCGATGAGGCCGCCGAGGCTCACGAAGCAGCTCAGCGCGAACACGAGGCTGATGACCAGGGCGACGATCGCGTGCGTCCTGACGCCCTCGACCTCGCGGGGCGACGGCGCCGCGTGGCCCTGCTGCCCGTACGCCTGCCCGTAGGAGGGGGGCTGCTCGCCGTAGCCCTGTCCGTATCCCTCGCCGTAGCCCTGCCCGTACTCCTGCCCGTAGGACTGGTCGAGATGGCCGGGGGTCTGGCCGTAACCCTTGGGCTGGCCGTAGTCGGGCTGGCCGTAGTCGGGCTGGCCGTACTCCGGCTGGTAACCCTGCTGGGGCTGCTCGTAGCCGTACGGCTGCCGGTCGTGACCCGGGGTCTGGCCCGGCCCCGTGGTGTAGGGGCTCTTCCAGTCGTCCGGGTTGGTGCTTGGGCCTTCGGAGTGACCGCTGCTCACTGGGGATCTCTCGCTTCTGTGGAGCTCAGAACGTCAACTGTTATCACGATATGGGTCGTGAGCCGGGTGTCAGGGGCGAATGGACTCGGTCGCGTCCCGGCGGACGGAACCCGGAGGAGGCCCCTCGCGCCCTGGCGGGCGCCCCGCTGAACGACATCGAACGACGCGGCGGACGGGCACGCCGCCGGACCGCCGGCCGAAAGTTGGCCGAGGGTCGGCCGAGCTCATGACGGGCCCGTTCCGGAATCGAGACTACCTCGTGCTCCCGCCCGGCACAGCGGGGCCGACGGGCCTTCCCGCTCTCATGCGGAACCGGTAAGGGGCATCTCACACGATGTCTGCTATGCCGGTGATGCGATGCAGGGCGAAGCGGTGCACCGCCGCCCGCGTCTCGTCGTAGGCGGTGAGATAGCCGCCCTCCATCCGGGCGGGTTCGAGGATCCGGCTGGTGGCGTTGCCCTGGGAGTCGAGGTAGCCGATCCAGACCTGCGACCCCTGCCGGATGGCCTCGCGAAGGGCGGTGATCGTGGCGGTGGCGGGGGAGCGCGGCACCTGGCCGCCGGGCGCGGCCACCGGGGCGCGGCGCGCCTGGTACGCGGCGTCACCCGCGCGCACGGCGCGCACCGCGGCCGCCACCACGTCGGCCTCGTGGCCGCTGAACGTGACCGGTGAACGGCCCGCCGAGGTGCCCTCGGTCCGGCGGACGTCGAGCTGGGTGATGATCACGTCACCGTCGAGCGACTCCGCCGCCGGGGCGTAGCCCATCGCGCGCAGCGAGTCGACGAGCGACGGCCGGGAGGACTTGGAGGCGATCACCGTGGGAGCGAGCCGCCGCAGCCGCAGCGGGATCGCCCGCCTGTCGGCCATCACCTCGTCGAGCAGGGAGGGGTCGTCGCACCGTACGTACGCGCTCGCCGTGCCGACGCGCATCCGGCCGTGGCGCCTGGCCACGTCGGTGACCAGATAGCTGAGCGGCTGCGGCACGGGCGTGGTCGAGTGGCGCTCCAGCATGGCCAGCAGCTCGTCGGCGCCCTGCCCGGCGTCCAGGGCCCGCCGGATCGACCGCTCGTCGAAGCGGTAGACCGTCGCGCCGCCGGTCGACTCCACCTCGGCCGCGACCGAGAGCCACCGCCGCAGGTCGCCGGTGAGCGGCCCGGGGGCGACCGCGGTCAGGTCGGCCTGGAGGAGCACGTGGTCGAGCGGCTCGGGCAGCAGCGGGAGCAGCAGGTGGGCGGCGGACACCGGACGGCCGCCACCGCCCGGACCGCCCGGACCGCCTGGACCGGCCGGGGCGGCGGAGTGGCCGGAGCCGCCGGAGTTGTCGGGGAGCAGGGCGCGACCGTGGGCCGCGAGCGCCCCGAGCCCGGTGACGCCGATCTGCTCGGCCTCGCGCAACGTGAACTCCACCAGCTGGTCGCGGTGGCCTCCGCGACGCCGGGGCTGCTCCCAGGCCAGGCGCTCGCGTACCGCGTCGGGGGTCGGCGCCACCCCCGGCGTCGAGGCGAGCATGCCCAGGGTCGTGGCGCGGACCTCGGCGGCGGCCGGGCGGCGCAGGTCGGGATGGAGCGCGTTGAGCAGCCGGTCGCGCTCGTCGCGCTCGCCGATGACCCCCGGCACCCGGTCCATGGTGAGCCAGGCCGTGGCCACCATCACCCAGCGGTCCTCCGTGGACTTCACCCGCCAGCCGTCGTAGACGGGGGTGGGCATCCAGTCGCCGTCGACGGTGCCGCTGGCCGCGATCAGCCCCGTCGCGTACGACACCTCGATGATCAGCCCTGTCACCCACTCGGGCAGGTCGAGCAGGCCCGCGGTCCGCTTGAGGTCGCGCACGGCCAGGCCGCCGCTGCGGAGCACGCCGGGCGGGTCGACGCTCCAGCGCTCGCACAGCTCCTCCACCGAGCGGGTGAACGTGAACGCCTGACCGGCGGCCGTCCGGTCGGCGAGCCGCCGGTCGCGCTCGGTGCCCTCGGTCGGGGGCGGGAACGGGGACAGGTCACGGTGAACGCGGCCGCCGCGCAGGAACAGGGCGACCTCGCGGGGTAGCACCACGGTCTCCTCGCCGGTGGCGGCGAGCAGGGCGCGGGAGAGGAGCTGCTCGATCGGCGACTGCGCGGTGGCGGCCCGCACCTCGCGGCGGGCGTTGGGCACCCGGCCGCTGGCCGGGCCCCAGACCAGCTCGTTCAGCGCGGACCGCGCCTGCGGCGAGACCTCCTCGACCAGCCGTCCGACGATTTCGCCGTTGGAGAGCAGCGCGGCGAGCGTCTCCTTGGTGGCGCTCCCGGCGTCGCCGGTGTCATCGGTGTCGCCCGTGACGTCCTGGACCAGCTCGGCCAGCCGCTCGGCGGGGTGGTGCCTGAACGCCTCCACGGCGGGCGGGCCGAGCCCCGCGGGAGCGTCGAGCACCTCCCGCACCCCGGGCGCCGGGGCCAGGGCGCGGTCGGGCCCGTAGACCAGGGCCATGGTGCGCAGCCGCTCGACCGTCTCCTTGAGGGCGCTCTGGAACTCCGGATCGGCCGGTCCCGGAAGGGCTCGGGCCATCTGGGCACGCAATGATCTGTACGCGACCGGGCCGGGCAGCACGGCCAGCGTCTCCACGACCGCGAGCGTGAACCGGTCGAGCCGGTCGAGCGCCCTGCCCACCGCCGACGGGCTGCTCGCCCGCCCGGCCAGTCCTTCGAGGTGAGCGGGCACGGGGGTGATGAGCTCGGGTCGCACGGAGACGAGAGCCCGCAACCGGTCGTCGCTCCGGCCGCGCAGCCACTCGGTGAACTCCGTGCTCATTCCGCCAATGGTAGGAGGCTTGACCGACATCGCGCGGCCTGGGGGAATTCCGGGATCCCGTGAAGAGGGCCGATCGATCATGTGATGGACGGCGAATGAGGGAAGAAGCTCACGAGCGAGACGTTGTCGAGAGAGGATGGCCAGTGTGATCGAGCGTGCGGACCAGCTCGTCCTGGACTACGTCAGCAAGGCCGCCGACGCGGCCCACGGCGTGCTGCCGCCGAGACAGCGGATCGACTTCGTCGCGGTGCTGCGCAGGCGGATCGACGCCGAGCGGGCGGGGGTGGACGACCCGGCCGCCGTGGCGAGGGTCCTGGCCCGTTTCGGCGACCCGGCGGCACTGGTCCACCGTGAGGTACGCCGCCTGGGGAGGGAGGCGCCCTCCCGCTCTTCGGGTCCGTCTTCGAGCCGATCTCCGGACCTGTCTTCGGAGGACCCGCCGGAGTATCCCGGGCCACGGGTTTCCGAGGAGGGCTCCCGGGGGTCCTGGGGTTTCTGGGGCGCGAGAGGTTCTCGGGGGTCCCGGAGTTCCGGGGGCTCGCCCGAGGGCTCCGGCACGGTTCCCAGGCCCCGGGAGGATCCCGCGGGGGCTTCCTCAGGGGCTCCCTCAGGGGCTCGCAGCGATGTCGGCCGTCCCAGTGGCGTCGGCCGTTCCGGTGACGTCGACGGTGCTGGCGATGCCGGCCCTTCGGGTGACGTCGGCCGTTCGGGCGACGCCGATCGTTTTGACGCTGTCGGCGTCGGCGGTCCAGGTGAGGTCAGCGGTCTTGGTGACGCCGACCGTTCTGGTGATGCCGACGGTCCTGACGATGTCGACCGTTCTGGTGACGTCGGCCGTTTGGGTGATGCCGATCGTTCTGGTGATGTCGGCCGCTCCGCCCGTGCAGCGGACCTCACCGGCACCTCGGCCGTCCATCCGGTGGCCGCCATGCCTCTCGCCGCCCCCACTCCGGAAGGTTCCGTGCCCGAGGACCGTGACCCCCCTCGGGGAGGTCCCGTTCCCGAGGACCGCGAGTCCACCCCCAAGGGGCCCGTCCCGGAGGGGGCCGCTCCCACGCCGCAGGGGGTGGTCTCCGGCCCGGACGGCCCCGGCCGCGCACCGGATGACCCGCCGTCTCCGGCCGCGCCCTCGTCCACGTCTACGCCCTCGCCTTCTTCCACCCCCTCATCCGCGCCTTCGTCCGAGCCCTCGCCGTCGTCACCGTCCACGCCGGGTGAGGCGGAGACGGGCGGGCGTGCCCCGTCGGCCGCTCGCGAGGCCACACCTGGAGATTCAGGTCTCCCGCCTTCCCGTCGTCCCGTCCGAGGGCATCCGTACGCCTCGACGGGTGCTCGTCCGGATGCGGGCGAACCCGCGCGAGGCCGTCCCGCCCCGGACCGTCCTGGGTCGGAGCGCCCGGAGCCGGATGCCCCCGAGGCCTCGGCCTCGCGCGCATCCAGGTGGGTGGAGCGGATCTTCCCCGCCCGCTCGCGACCGGCATCGGCCGCCCCGGAAGACGACGAGCCCGACGTTCCAGCCGGTAGCCGCCCGGAGAACCAGGAAGGTCCGGGGGACTCGGGGAGCCCGGGGCGGAGGGAAGACGCCGCAGACGAGTGGGAGGACGCGGTGGAGAGCGACCCGCCCACCGAGGAGATCCCGCCCGTACAGGACCCTCTTCCGCCGCCGGTGGTACGGCAGGAGGCACCGGAGCAACCGCGGGAACCGCAGGACCCGCGGGAATCGCGGGAATCACGGGAACCGGAGGGGAAGCGCGAGGAAGAGCCGAAGGCGGAGCGGGAGGAGAAGGAGGATCGGCCGGAGGCGCCGCGCGGGAGGCCGGGAGACGCCGGGGGCCGCCCGGAGCTTCCGCCCGGGGTGGCCAGGGGGATACGGGAGGCCGAGGAGCGGCTGGCCAGGAGGCGGGCGCGTAACCGGCCCGACTGGCTGCGCCGCAGGCAGCGCCCGGCGCGGTCGAGGGAGGACGTCGTCCCCGGCACCCAGGACGCCAGGACGATCCTGCTGGGCCACCGGCGCGAGACGATCGGCATGGCCCTGCTCGCCCTGGCCGGTCTGCTGATCCCCTTCCCGCTCGCCCCGCTCGCGATCTTCAGGATCCCGGTGCTGGTCTGGGCCGTCGCGGTGCTCGTCGTGATCGCCTGCGAGAACTGGCACACCTCCGACAAGGCGCTCGGGCTGGCCGCGCCGATCCTGAGCTACTCCCTCGGCGGCGGACTGGTCGCCCTCGTCAGGGCCAGGAACGACCTCGGCTCGGTGGTGGACGAGTTCTTCACCATCAGCGGGCTCATGTTCATGCTGGGTACGGCGTGGGCCGTCTTCTGGCTGGCCTACCGCCTGCTCAACCCCCCGGTCCCCGTGGGAAGGGGAGTCCGCCGACCCGGGTGACGTTCGCGCGAGGCGGTTCCCTCGGGGGGCGTCAGCCGAAGTGCCCGGACGGGACTGGCCGGTCGTCGTCCGGCGAGGTTTCGTGCGGGACGGTTCACGGATGGCCCGCCGACCGCCGGGTGCGTCAGCCGAGGGCCTGGACCGCGGGGCGGGGCAGCAGGCCGAGGGCGAGGCACACCCAGGAGGCGACGAAGCGGTCGCGCTCCACGCGGCCGGGGGGTTCGCCCACGGTCTCCTCGAACAGCTGATAGTTGATCACCGCTCCGCCGAGCACGGCACCGATGGCGGGCCAGTCGGCGGCGGCTCCGGCGTACTCGGGCTGGGCGCGGAACCAGGTGGTGATCGCGTCGAACATGGGCTGCAGCAGGCTTTCGCGCACGGTCGCGACCAGTTCGGGGAACTGGCTCAGGTCGCGGAAGAAGACGCGCGTCAGCTGCCTCTCCTCGCGGACCTTGGCCAGCCCCAGCCCGCACAACTGGGCCAGCCGTTCCTCGACGTCGGCCGAGGTGTCGACGACGCTCAGCTCGGTCAGGGTCTCGGTGATCTGTGCCCGCGTCCTGGCGGCGTGCTCGTTCATCGCCGCGGCCAGGACCTCGTACTTGGACTTGAAGTGCCGGTAGAGGCCACCGGCGCCGGGGGAGAGCCCGGAGGCGGCCTCGATCTCGGCCACCGAGGTCGCCGAGTAGCCCCGTTCGGCGAACAGGCGTAACGCCTCGTCGATGATCCGCTCGCGCGTCGATCTGGTCATTCTCTGCCGATACCTCCTCCGTGACCTTATCCAGTGCCGTCCGAGGCGGATCGCACCACACCGTGCCGAACCGATTCCCGCCCGTGGCGAAGGGATCGAGGGGCTGGTCACGAGGTGATTCCCACCCGTGTCGCCGTCCGGCTGCGCGGGGCCCGGTCCACTGCCCGGCTTCACCGACCGGCCCAGGTGGCGGCTTACGGGCCGGTACCCGGACCGGCACGCGGGGCGGTTCGCCGAGGCGCAAGGGGAGGCCCTCAGGACTGGCCCCCAGGACCGGGTCTCAGGACTGACCCTCAGGACCGGGTCGCGAAGACCGAACCCGGCACGTTCCGGGGACCCGCCCTCCGGAGAAGGGCGGGGGAAGAGGCGCTCATACGCCTTCCGGATTAAGGAAATCTTTTCGCGAAGGCTTCCACATTGGGGGGTCTCACCAACAACGCTTAGGATTAGCCATGTTTAGGGTGATTTGGCATTCTTTGAGGCCTTCTTGGAGAATCCTCTTGTGAAGCCGACAAGGAACTGTGAGTGACCTGATGAACTCCGTGGGATTCGACCTCGATCTGACGCTCGCCGACACGCGCGCGGGCATCGCCGCCGTTTACGACGAGCTGGCGCTGCGTACCGGCGTCTTCATCGACAGCGTCGCCGTGGTGGCCAGGCTGGGACCGCCGCTGGAGTGGGAGCTGGCCAACTGGATGCCCGCCGAGGAGGTCCCCGCGGCCGCCGACGTCTACCGGGAGCTGTACCCGTCGATCGCCATCCCGGTCACCACCCTCATGCCCGGCGCGCGCGAGGCCGTCGAGGCCGTACGGCGGGCGGGAGGCCGGGTCGCCGTCGTGACGGGGAAGAACGCCCGTGACGCGGCGAGCACGGTCGAGTTCCTCGGCCTGGAGGTGGACGAGGTCGCCGGGTCGGTTTTCGGGGCGGCCAAGGGTCCGGCCCTCGCGGCGTTCGGCGCCGCCGCATATGTTGGAGATCATGTCGCTGACATCGACGCGGCGCGGGCGGGGGGAGTCGTCAGCGTGGCGGTGGCGACCGGCGTCTATCCGGTGGGAGAACTGCGTGATCACGGAGCCGATGTGATCCTGGGTGATCTGACCGAGTTCGTCGAATGGTTTGACGGGTGGCGAACCCCCGCCGCTCTCGTGTAATTCGGGCTCCAATACGCGGTCGCCCTCGGCGCTCGCTGGGCATAACCTACATCCATTCCTTTTCACGACAGTCTGAACGAGGTCACCCCTGTGCCGAGTGGCAAGGTCAAGTGGTACGACGCCGACAAGGGATTCGGCTTCCTCACCCGCGACGACGGCGGTGAGGTCTTCGTGCATTCTTCCGCGCTACCCTCCGGCGTGGATTCCCTCAAGCCGGGCCAGAAGGTCGAATTCGGTGTGGCCGAAGGGCGCCGCGGCCAGCAGGCGCTCTCGGTCCGGGTGATCGACCAACCCCCCACCCTCGCCAAGACCGCCAAGCCCAAGGGCAAGCGCAAGAAGCCCGACGAGATGGTCGTCATCGTGGAGGACCTGATCAAGCTCCTGGACACGGTCTCCACGTCGTACCAGCGGGGCAAGCAGCCCGAGGCGGCGCACGCGAAGAAGATCGCCGCCGTGCTCCGGGCCGTCGCCGACGACCTGGACGACTGACCTCGCCGGCCGCTCGCCGCTCACCGTTCCGCTGACCGCCGGTACGAAGCCACAGGCGGTGTCCGGTCGGCCCGATCTCCCGCGCGCTCGGCGGTCCGGTCACGCGGATCCTTCCGTGCCCACCCCTCCGGCCCGGGTGCGCGGATCCGGGGCTCTCCTCGGCCCCTGAGCGTCGGGAGGGCGGCTCAGCCGTGGGGGTTGGTGAGCGGCCTGGTCCGCTTCTCCGTCGGGGGGTCCCCGTGGTGCACGACCGCGGTGGTCGTCCCGGCGGGCCGCGGCCTGACCCACCCCCCGGACTCCCCGGGCTCCTCGGGGTCCTCCGGCGTCGCGTCCCGCGAGGGCCGCTCCCCGTTCGTCGCGGGGTGCGGCCCGGACGGGGCGGGGCGCGGGCCCCTGGCGGCCTCGACCCTGGCGTCCACCTCCCGGACCCGCCTGCGGCGGCGTACCAGCAGCCAGCCGAGCGAGCCCGCCAGCACCGCGGCCATCACGGCGAGCCCCGCCGTCCCGTCCGCGAACAGCGAGAGCCAGAGCCCGACCAGGCCGCCCAGCACCCAGGCGATCTGCAAAAAGGCCTCCACCACCCCGAACGTGGACGAGCGCACCTCCTCGCCGATCTCCCGCTGCACGATCGCGTCCAGCGCGAGCTTGCCCAGCCCCTGGGCGAACGCGGCCACCAGCGCGACCGCCACCGCGCTCCACAGCTGGAAGACGACGGCCGCCAGTATCGTGATCGCGGTCGTCATGGCGAGCGTGCCCAGCACGATGACCTGCGGGGAGTGGTTGCGCACCCACGAGGCCACGGCCGTGCCCGCCAGCCCCCCGACCCCGGCGGCCACCGCGAGCACGCCGATGGCGACCATCGGCGGCAGGCCGGGCAGGTTCTTGTCCTGGACGAGGAAGAGCAGGTAGAAGAGCAGGAACCCGGAGTAGAGGCGGATGGCCACGTTGGCGTGCATCGCCTCGGCCACCACCGGGCCCACGTTCAGCATCGTGCGCCAGCGGGGCGGACGCTCCTCACCCTCGTCGTCGAGCTCCTCCAGGTCGGGGGAGTCGATGTGGCGCGGGAGGCGTACGGCCAGCACGCCCTGGAGCAGGAAGAGCACCGTCGCCCCGCGCAGCACCCACTCGGCGCCCAGCCAGGCGCTGGCGCCCGCGCCGATCGGCACCGCGATTCCCGCCGTGACCAGCGCGAACAGGGCGACCCGCGCGTTCGCCGTGACCAGCGCGATGTCGGCGGGCAGCACGCTCGGCATGATCGCCGCGCGGGAGACGTTGTAGGCCTTCGACAGCACCAGCACGGCCAGCGCCGCCGGGAAGATCGTGAACACGTCGCCGGGGACGATCGCCGCCGCCATCGCGAAGCAGAGCAGCCCTCGGCCGAAGAGGGTCCCGGCCATCACGAACCGCCGCCCGGAGCGGAACCGGTCGAGGACCGGGCCGACGAACGGCGCGACCACCACGAACGGGATCATCGTGATCAGCAGGTAGAGGGCGACCTGGCCGCGTGCCTCGTTCACCGGGAGCTTGAAGAGGGTCCCGGCCAGGGCGGCGGTGACCAGGGCGTCGCCCGCGCTGTGCGCGGCGGTCAGCTCGATCAGCTGGCCCAGCCCGGTGCGGCCCGCGCCCTGCGCGTGGGTGAGCCGCCGCGCGGCCCGGCCCGCCCGCTGGGTGCCGCTCACCGCTCCCCGCCCCGCCCGCGCCGTCGCCCG
>NZ_JBEOWK010000058.1:0-14195 GCF_040295985.1 Streptosporangium sp. NPDC002524
GGGCGCCCCCTAGCACCTACCGGCGGATTTCCCCGCTTTCACGTCGACCAGCCGGGCTTCCGGCCGCCCATATCGATTCGTGTCGACCGGCGTTTCCGGATGAGGGCACACCCCCGGCGATCTCACATCAGCGGACACCGGCACGCCGGTCGACACGAATCGATATGGGCGGCCGGAAGCCCGGCTGGTCGACGTGAAAGCGGGGAAATCCGCCGGTAGGTGCTCGGGGGCGCCCATCGGATGGGCCCCTCCGAGCACCTTCGGCCCGCATTGCGCAGCGGCCTTCGAGACCACGCGCGGCGGCCCCGCCGACCACGCGACGGCCTTCCCGCCCGCTCCGGCCTCTGGCCCCCTAGGGGACGATGTTGACCAGCTTGGGCGCGCGGACGATCACCTTGCGCGGCGTGCCGGACAGGAAGGACCGGACCTTCTCCGACCCCAGGGCCAGCGCCTCCAGGTCCGCCTCGGAGATCTCCGGGGAGACCTCCAGCCGGTCGCGCACCTTGCCCGCGACCTGGACCACGCAGGTGACCGACTCCTGGACCAGCAGCGCCGGGTCGGCCGCCGGCCAGCCCGCGGTGGCGACCGAGGCGGAGTGTCCCAGCCGCTCCCAGCCCTCCTCCGCCGCGTACGGCGCGACCAGGGACAGCATGACCGCCAGGGTCTCGGCGGCCTCCCTGACCGCCGGGTCGGCCGCGCCGGGCCCGGAGTCGATGGCCTTGCGGGTCGCGCTCGTCAGCTCCATCATGCGGGCCACCGCGACGTTGAACCGGTGGGAGTCGACCAGCTTGGTGACCTCGTCGATGGTGTGGTGGACGACCTTGCGCAGGCTCAGGTCTCCGGCGGTGACGTCCACGCCGGGTGCCGAGGCCGCTCCGGCCTCGGCCATCACCCGGAACGCGCGGGCCAGGAACTTCTGCGACGCCGCCGGGGAGACGTCGGCCCAGTCGATGTCGTCCTCGGGCGGTCCGGCGAAGACGACGGTCAGCCTGACCGCGTCGACACCGTAGGCGTCGATCTGCTGGCCCAGGTCGACGCCGTTGCCCAGCGACTTGGACATCGCCTTGCCCTGGTTGATGACCTGCCCCTGGTTCAGCAGGCGGGTGAAGGGCTCGACGAAGTCGATCATCCCCATGTCGTGCAGGACCTTGGTGAAGAACCTGGAGTACAGCAGGTGCAGCACGGCGTGCTCGACGCCGCCGATGTACTGGTCGATCGGACCCCACCTGCGCACGCGCTCGACGTCGAACGGGCCCTCGTCGTAGGCCGGGTCGACGTAACGCAGGAAGTACCAGGAGGAGTCGACGAAGGTGTCCATCGTGTCGGTGTCGCGCTTGGCCGGGCCGCCGCACTTGGGACAGGAGACGTTGACCCAGTCCTCGGCCGAGGCCAGCGGGGAGACGCCCTTGGGCGCCAGGGCCTCGCCGCGCATGTCGGGCAGGGTGACGGGCAGCTGCTCGTCGGGGACGGGGACCTCGCCGCAGTCGGCGCAGTGGATGATCGGGATCGGGCAGCCCCAGAAGCGCTGGCGGGACAGCAGCCAGTCGCGCAGCCGGAAGTTGACCGTGAACCGTCCGGTGCCCCGCTCGCCCAGCACCTCGATGATCTTCCGGATCGCCTCGGCCTTCGCCAGGCCGTCCAGCGGGCCGGAGTTGACCATCGCGCCGTCACCGCTGGTGGCGATGCCGGTCTCGCCGGGATCGGCCAGGCCGGTGTGCACGACCACCCGTACCGGCAGGTCGAAGGCGCGGGCGAAGTCCAGGTCGCGCTGGTCGTGCGCGGGCACGGCCATGATGGCGCCGTGGCCGTAGTCGGACAGCACGTAGTCGGCCGCCCAGACCGGCATGCGCTCGCCGTTGACCGGGTTGATCGCGAACCGGCCCAGGAAGACGCCGGTCTTCTCCTTCTCGGTGGACAGCCGGTCGATGTCGGACAGCTTGGACACCTCGACCCGGTAGGCCTCGAACGCCTCGCGCCGGTCGTCGGTGACGATCTCCTCGGCCAGCGGCGCGTCCGGGGCGACCACGAAGAAGGTGGCGCCGTACAGGGTGTCGGGACGGGTCGTGTAGACGGTGACCGGCTCGTCGCGGCCCTCGATCACGAAGTCGACGTCGGCGCCCTCGGACCGGCCGATCCAGTTGCGCTGCATGGTCAGCACGCGCTCGGACCAGCCGCCCTCCAGCAGAGCCATGTCGTCCAGCAGCCGGTCGGCGTAGTCAGTGATCTTGAAATACCACTGGGTCAGCTCGCGGCGGACGACCTCGGCGCCGCAGCGCTCGCACCTGCCGTCCTTGACCTGCTCGTTGGCCAGCACGGTCTGGTCGTTCGGGCACCAGTTGACCAGGCCGCCCTTGCGGTAGGCCAGGCCGCGCTCGAAGAAGCGGTTGAACAGCCACTGGGTCCACTTGTAGTACGAGGTGTCGCTGGTGTGCAGGCGGCGGGACCAGTCGAAGGAGATCGCGTAGCGCCGGTAGGAGTTGGCCTGGGTCTCGATGTTGGCGTAGGTCCACTCGGCCGGGTGCGCGTTGTGCTTGATCGCGGCGTTCTCGGCGGGCAGGCCGAAGGAGTCCCAGCCGACGGGGTGCAGCACGTTGTAGCCGCGTTGGACCCAGTAGCGGGAGATGACGTCGCCCAGGGCGAACACCTCGGCGTGTCCCATGTGCAGGTCGCCCGAGGGGTAGGAGAACATGTCGAGCATGTAGCGCCGCTCACGCGGGTCGGCGGGGTCGTCGGAGGCCCGGAAGGGGTCCAGTTCCTCCCACCTGCGCTGCCACTTGACCTGCAGGACCTGCGGGTCATAGTGCTGCTCGTCGCTCTGCATGTCGGCTCGCTCGCTCACGTCGGTTTCCTCGGGGTGTGTCTGCGTGGATGGTCTGGCCCGTCCGGCCCAATACAAAAACCCCCCGCTCACGCGGAGGGCAGCCGCATCGGCAGGGCGCTCAGGGACGGGGAGGCCGATGCGGCCCGATAAGCAGGGTCGCGGCACGCATAGACCAAGACTATCGCAGCCCGCAAGGCGTATTCATGGCCAGCGAAAACGGGGCCGATCGCGGCAAGCGGGGGACAGGATCCGGCCAGGTCGGCAGAATGGGGTTCTCGTACTCGCGGGGCAACGAGACTCGATGGCTATACGCCTGTTGTGACCTCGTATGTCTCTCCCGTTTACTCTTCTAACCGTGGCACATTCAGCAGAGCCGGGGCAGGGCCCGGATCCGATGGAGGTCGGCCTGCCCATGCAGGATCCACCGACCGATCCCACCGGACTCCAGTTCAGGGGGGCGTTCTCCGGTTTCCCTGCGAGCCCCCCCGTCTCACGTGAGACCATGCCCAATACGCCTAATTCGGGCACCCGCGCGGGAGGTAAGGAAAGCATGGCCTCGGAGCAGTCCAGCCAGTCCCACCTGCCTTCGGCATGGCCGGAGGCTGCCGAGCCGTCGCCCTCGTGGACGCACGACCCCCTCGGCACCGGCCCCCGCCTGCCCCGCCCGCAGGACGAGCCGCGAAGCGGCAACGGCTCCTCGTGGCAGACCTCACCCGGCGGAGGGCAGCACCCCTCCGCCTCCCCGGCGGATCCCCCCGGCGGCCGGCCCCAGGGCCCCCCGCCGCACGGTGACGGCCGTCCGCAGAGCCCGCAGCAGGCCGACGGCTGGGCCCAGGCGACCAGCCCGCAGAACAACGGCTGGGCCCAGGCGTCTACCCCCCGGACCGACAGCTGGTCCGAGGCCTTCAGCCCGCGCAACGACGGCCGGGCACAGGCGTCCGGCCCGCGCGACGACGGCTGGGCCCAGGCCTCGGGCCCACAGGGCTCAGGTACGCAGACATCCGGCGCGCCGAACGACGGCTGGGCGCAGGCGTCCACCCCCCAGGGTGACGGTTGGGCGCAGGCCTCCGGCTCGCACGGATCAGGCCCGCAGGGTGACGGCTGGGCGCAGGCCTCCAACCCTCAGGCCTCAGGCGCGCAGGCCCCCGGCCCGCAGAACGACGGGTGGGCACAGGCGTCCGGCTCACAGAACGACGGCTGGGCGCAGGCCTCCGGCTCGCAGGACGCCGACACCTCGCACCAGACCTCCCCCGGCAACGGATGGCCGCAGCCCGCCTCCGCCCAGGACGGCTGGGCGCAGGCCTCGGGCCCGCAGGCCGACGGCGGCCGGCCCGGCACCACACCCCCCGACGACAGCCGCACGCAGAGCCCGCAGCAGGCCGACGGCTGGGCACAGGCGTCCGGCCCGCGCGACGACGGCTGGGCGCAGGCGTCGACCCCCCAGGGTGACGGCTGGGCACAGGCCTCCGGCGCGCAGAGCTCGGGTACGCAGACGTCCGGCTCACAAGGCTCGGGCGCACAGTCCTCCGGCGCGCCGAACGACGGCTGGGCGCAGGCGTCCAACCCCCAAGGTGACGGCTGGGCCCAGGCCTCCGGCCCCCAGGGCTCAGGCGCGCAGGCCTCCGGCCCGCAGAACGACGGCTGGGCACAGGCGTCAGGCTCACAGAACGACGGCTGGGCGCAGGCCTCCGGATCGCAGGACGCCGACACCTCGCACCAGACCTCCCCCGGCAACGGCTGGCCGCAGCCCACCTCCGCCCAGGACGGCTGGGCGCAGGCCTCGGGCCCGCAGGCCGACGGCCACCCGTCCTCCCCGAACAACGGATGGCCGCAGTCCGCCCCGTCGCAGGACGGCGACACGCGGCACACCTCCGCTCCCCAGACCGGCTCCTCCAACGGCTGGGCGCAGGCCACCACGCCGTCCGGCGGCGGCTGGCCCGACACCGCACCTCCCGGCGACGGCCGTACGCAGAGCCCGCAGCAGGCCGACGGCCGGGCACAGGCGACCAGCCCGCAGAACAACGGCTGGGCGCAGGCGTCCAGCCCGCAGGGCGACGCGCGCCGACAGGGGTCCGGTGCGGCGGCGGGCGAGGCGTGGCAGACCGCCACGCCGGGGCACGACGCCCCCGCCTGGCCTCCGGCACAGACGACGGAGAACGGCGGATGGCCGCCCTCGCCTCCGCCGTCGGAGAACGCCCCCTGGCCGCCCACGGCCCCGGCGGGCGGTGGCGCGTGGCCTCCGGCCTCCGGCCCGGGGGCCGGTCCCGCCGAGGCGCAGACCTCGGCGTTCTCCCCCTCCTGGGCGGGAAGTGACGCCCAGGCCGCCCCCCTCGGGAACGCCCACCCCGGTGCCGCCCAGGGAGGTGCCCAGGGCGGCCCTTCCGGCGTCGTCCCCGGTGGTCCCCCCTTCGGGGGCGCCTCACCTGACGGCCCCACCCCGAACGGTGCTCCGGACGGCGTCCCGAACGGCGCCCTGAACGGCGAGGGCGCCGAAAACGCGCGGCGCAGTTACGGCGTGCCGGACAACCCGGCCATGTGGGCTCTCGCGGCGAACGCGGCGGCCGCCAACGCACCCGCGCCCCCGGGAGCCCCCGTCCACCCCGGAGCCGGCCCCCCGCAGCCCCAGACCCAGCCCGGCCAGGCCGGACAGCCCGGTCACCTCGGCCAGCCCGGACAGCCTGGTCAGCCCGGTCACCCGGGTCACCCCGGCGGCCAGCCCGGACAGGCGGGGCACCCCGGCCAGCCCGCGCATCCGGGCCAGCCCGGCCATCACCTGAGCCGCGACCCGTCCGACCCGAACAAGCCGTTCGTCACCGCGGGCCAGATCAGCGGTCCGAAGACACCGCCGCCCGCACGCCAGCAGGAGCTGTGGAACACGGTCTTCGGCGACAACTACCAGGCCATCGAGGACGAGGACGAGCTCGGGGAGCGGGGACGACCGGTCTGGATCTTCGCGCTCGCCGGGTCCGTGGTCATCGCGCTGCTCGGCGCGGTGCTCTGGGCGTTCCTGGCCGGGCCGCTGGCCGGTGGCGAGGAGATCGCCGCCGACCCCAAGCCCTCGGCGGCCACCAAGAAGCCCGCCAAGCCCGCCTCCGTCGGCCGCCTGCCGCGCTTCGCCGGTGACGCGTCGCCGGTGGCCGGAACGCTCACCGACCAGCAGGCGGGGATCACCCTGGCGCGGCTCGGCACCCCCTGGCGGCAGGACCAGCGTCCCGGCATGCCCGCCTCCTACGGCTTCACGACCCGCCAGTATCTCCCGGCGGGTACGGACTCCACGGGCAAGACCCAGTTCGCGCAGCTGATGTCGGGCCCGCTCTCCCCGCGCCTGAAGAGCAAGTACACCTCGCCGGAGAGCCTCGCGCCGGTGATCAACGCGGTGGCCTCCAGCGGGCGCAACAAGTTCTTCCCCGAGGGCAACACCGCCCGCAAGACCGCCCAGCAGACCCTCTCGGTGAACGGCCTGCCCGGTCAGCTCGCGGCGTACGAGATCACCTCGGGCGACTCGAAGACGACCATGGTCGTGGCGGCGGTGAGCACCGGTGCCGACCTGCCCTCGATCGTCTACATGTCGGTGCCGGACAGCAAGAAGGAGCTGCTCCCCGACATCAACACCGTCTTCAAGTCGATCCGCGCGGTGGGACAGTGACCACCCCGTAGGAGATGAAAGCCGCAGGAGTGCCTAGAAGGTGCACTCCATCCGCTTGATCCCGTTGATGAAACTGGAGTGGAGCCGCTCGGGGACGCCGCCCTCGATCCGCGGGAGGCGGCGGAGCAGCTCGCGGAACATCACGGTGATCTCGCGGCGGGCGAGGTGGGCACCGAGGCAGAAGTGCGGTCCCGGGCCGCCGAAGCCGATGTGGGGGTTGGGGTCGCGGGTGATGTCGAAACGGAGCGGATCGGCGAAGACGCTCTCGTCGCGGTTGGCGGCCCAGTAGTAGAACACCACCTTCTCCCCCGCACGATAGAGGTGGCCGTTCATCTCGTGGTCGCGGGTGACCTTGCGCCGCATGTAGTTGACCGGTGAGGCGAGGCGGACGATCTCCTCGACGGCTCCGGGCAGGCGACCGTCGAGGTCCTGGAGCAGCAGCTCCCGCTGCTCGGGGTGCTCGGTGAACAGGCGCAGCCCGTGGGAGATGGCGTTACGGGTGGTCTCGTTGCCCGCCACCACCAGCAGGATGAAGAACGAGCCGAGCTCCTGCATCGTGAGCTTCTCACCGTCGATGTTGGCGTTGACCAGCGACGAGGTGAGGTCGGCCGTGGGGTGTTCGGCCCGGTGCGCGGCGAGGTCCTGGACGAGTTGCTGGAGCTCCATCCCCGCGGTCAGCAGCCGCTCCGCGACGGTGTTCACGTCGAGGCCGACGTACTCGGGGTCGAAGCCGCCGAGGATGACGTTGGACCTGTCGAAGACCGTGCCGTGGTCCCTCTCCGGTATCCCCATCATGTCGCAGATGATCTTCAGGGGCAGCTTGGCGGCCACCTCGGTCACGAAGTCACAGCCGGGACCCTTCGCGATCAGGTCGTCCACGATCCGCACGGCCGCGGTGTCGACGTCGGCCTCGAACTGCTTGATCATCTTCGGCGTGAACGCGCGAGACACGATCCTGCGCAACCTCGCGTGCCGGGGATCGTCCATATTGATCATCGAACCGAAGTACTCGGCGAACTCGGCGGGCATGTCGAGGATGTTGGTGGCCCCGCCGTCCCCCGAGCAGAACACCTCGGGGTTACGGCTCGCCTCCATGATGTCGGCGTGCTTGACCAGCGCGTAGTAGCCGAGACCTCGCGGGACCAGCGTGTTCTCCATCTCCTGGTAGAAGACGGGACGCTCCAGCTCCCTCAGGAGCCGGAAGGCGTGCTCCCGGTCCGGCATGGGCCTGGCCCAGAAGTCGTAGTCCGACAGGTCGAAGTCGCCGGCGGAGACGATCGGCTTCCGCTCGGCTGGCGTCACGCTCATGGCGCCCATCCTTTGGGAAAGCAAACGCTTGCGTCAATGCGACGCCCCCGGGGCGGCGCCCGGAAGTCGCGGCCGACGCGCTCGACACCGTCCCCGGAAGTCGCACGCCGATCCCGGACACGCCGACCTCGGAAGTCGCACGTCGTTCCCGGGAGTCGCGGTCGCGGCGCTCGGCGCCGTTCCCGGAAGTCGCGCGCCGTTCTCAGAAGTCGCAGTCAAGGTGCTTGATGCCGTTGATGAAACTGGAACGCAGGCGGTCGGGCTCCCCCGCGGAGCGGATCCCGGGCAGGCGGGTGAACAGCTCGCGGAACATCACGGTGATCTCGCGGCGGGCGAGGTGGGCACCGAGGCAGAAGTGCGGTCCCGGGCCGCCGAAGCCGACGTGCGGCCCCTCCGTACGCCGGATGTCGAAGCGGTACGGGTCGGTGAAGACGCTCTCGTCACGGTTCGCGGCCCAGTAGAACATCAGGATCTTCTCGCCCGCGCGGTAGAGGTGGCCGTTCATCTCGTGGTCGCGGGTGAGGCTGCGGCGCATCCAGGCGACGGGCGAGGCGAGGCGGACGATCTCCTCGACGGCTCCGGGCAGGCGGCCGTCGACGTCCTGGAGCAGCAGCTCCCGCTGGTCGGGATGCTCGGTGAACAGGTGCAGCCCGTGGGAGATGGCGTTGCGGGTGGTCTCGTTGCCCGCCACCACCAGCAGGATGAAGAACGAGCCGAGCTCCTGCATCGTCAGCTTCTCGCCGTCGATGTTGGCGCTGGTCAGGGCGGTGATAAGGTTGTCTCCGCCCTCGGCGGCCAGGGAGATGACGAGGTCCTGGAGCCCCTGCCCCGCAGCGAGGAGCAGCTCGGCCGCGCGGCTGACGTCGGCGATGAACTCGGGGTCGCCGCCCGACAGGATGATGCTCGTGGCGTCGAAGACCTCCTGATAGTGCTCGGGGCCGATGCCCATCATGTCGCAGATGATCTTCAGGGGCAGCTTGGCGGCCACCTCGGTCACGAAGTCGCAGCCGGGACCCTTCGCGATCAGGTCGTCCACGATCCGCACGGCCGCGGTGTCGACGTCGGCCTCGAACTGCTTGATCATCTTCGGCGTGAACGCCCGGGACACGATCCTGCGCAACCTCGCGTGCCGGGGATCGTCCATATTGATCATCGAACCGAAGTACTCGCCGAACTCGGGGCCGAGGTCCTGGATGGACGTCGCCCCCCGGCCCGAGGAGAAGATGTCGGGGTGGCGGCTGGCCTCGATGATGTCCGCGTGCCGCACCAGGGCGTAGTAGCCGGGGCCGGGCGGGGCGAAGGGGACCTCGGGCTCGGCGAACAGGACGGGGCCGGGCTGCGCGCGGAGCACCGCGAAGGCGGCCTCCCGCTCGGACATCGGCCGCTCCCAGAAGGAGATGTCCGACAGATCGATGTCCGCGAGTGAAACCGTCATGCCAGCCTCCACTAGAACCGCATTCTGTTTTATGGATCCTGCCACAGGACCCTCGGCGCAACCAGCCCAGAACGGGGTCGTTGGCCTTCCCGCGGCGCTCCCGACGCGGGAAGCGCCCGGCCTGGGAACATGCTCCACCCTGGAACCCGGCGAAAGGAAGGCCGTCGCCCGGCCAAGCTGGTCCGCACCCACGGTCCGCGCCCACACCCCGTGCCCACGGTCCGCATCCACGGTCCGTGTCCGCGGTTCCGTGCCCGCGGTCCGCACCCGCACCCGCACCCCGTGCCCGCCGCACCTGGGGGACGTCCCGGCGACCGGCCCCCGTCGGCGACGAGACCCGCGGCCCAGCGACCCGCGGCCCAGTGAAGCGACCTGCGGTCCAGTGAGCAGCGGCTCAGCGAGCGGCGGCGACGAGGTCGGCGGCCCTTTCGGCGATCATGACGGTGGGCGCGTGGGTGTGTCCCCGGGTGATGAGCGGCATGACCGAGGCGTCGGCCACCCGCAGGCCGGCGACCCCCCGCACCCGCAGCGCGGGGTCCACCACCGACCCGGGGTCGTCGCCCATCCGGCAGGTGCCGACCGGATGGTAGAGGGTCTCGCTGCGCTCGCGGATCCAGCGGACGAGCTCCTCCTCGGTCCTCGGGTCCCAGTACGGGTCCATCGGCGGCCCCGCGAGCGGCCGGAGCGCCTCGGTGGCGAACAGTTCCTTCGCCTTGCGCAGCCCGGCGACCTGCCGCCGGACGTCGGCCGCCGCCGCCAGGTAGCCGGGGTCGATCACGATGTCCCGGCCGTCCAGCGAGAGACGGCCGCGGCTCTCCGGCCGGAGCAGGATCGAGGCGATGGTGAGGCCGTGGCCGGGCGGCGGGGTGAGGCCGTGGTTGACGAAGGAACCGGGAGCGAAGATCAGCTCGATGTCGGGGGCGGGCTCCTCCTCGGAGGTGCGGACGAACGCCACGGCCTCGCCGATGTTGGAGGTGAGCATGCCCCGGCCCCCGGCCAGGAAGCGCAGCAGGTTCGTGGCCGACTCGGCGCCGGCGAGGGTGATCGGCTTGAGGCAGTGCAGGAAGACGCCCGACGCGAGGTGGTCCTGGAGGTTCGTGCCGACCCCGGGCAGCTCGTGGACCGGCTCGACACCGGCGGCCCGCAGCTCGTCGGCCGGGCCGATGCCCGACAGCATCAGCAGGTGCGGTGAGCCGATCGTCCCGGCCGACAGGATGACCTCCCCGCGCGCCCGCGCCACCGCGACGCCGTCACCGCCATCATGACCGCCGTCACCGACGCTGTACTCCACCCCGGTAGCGCGGCCGTCCTCGACGAGCACCCGGCGTACGCGCGAGGAGGTGAGCACTGTGAGGTTGGGCCGCCTGGCCGCGGGGGTGAGGTAGGCGTCGGCGGAGCTCCAGCGACGGCCCCCGCGCTGGGTGACGGGGGTCGGCGAGCAGCCCTCGTTGGAGGGGCCGTTGAGCTCCTCCAGGCGGGCGATGCCCAGCTCCTCGCAGGCTCGCAGGAAGAGCGCGGTGGCGGGGTTCGGGGAGCGCAGCTCCGAGATGTGGATCGGGCCCTCCGTGCCGTACACGCCGCCGCGGTTGGAGCCCGCGCGGCGCTCGACCCTGCGGAAGTACGGGAGGACCTCCTCGTAGGACCAGCCCGGCACGTTCCAGCCGTCGTAGTCGGCGCGGTGCCCGCGCACCCACATCTGGGCGTTCATCGAGGAGGAGCCGCCGAGCATCCGGCCGCGCGGCCAGTAGAGTTCCCTGCCGGACAGCTCGGGCTGCCTGGCGGTGGTGAAGTTCCAGTCGCGCTCGGTCTTGAACAGCTTGGAGAACCCGGCGGGCATCCGGACCTCCAGCTTCCGGTCGGAGCCGCCCGCCTCGATGAGGGCGACCCGCGTGCCGGGGTCGGCGGAGAGGCGGTTGGCCAGCACGCATCCCGCCGACCCCGCGCCCACGATGACGTAGTCGTAATCCACGCTCACTGACCTTTCATCGCACAGCCGGCCAGCTCGCCTCCCCGTAAGCGTGCTCCTGTTCTGCTTACTCCCCCGCGGTTTGCCCGTCAATTTGTCACCGCGTTACCTACCGGTCGGTATCCCGGGCTGCCAGTATGAGCGGGTCAGAGCTTGCTCGGAGGAGGACGTACGATGCTCAACCTGTCGATCGCACTGGAGGACAGCGCCCGGGAGGCCCCCGACCGCACCGCGCTGGTCTTCGGTGACCTGCGGCTGCCGTACTCCCTGGTCAACACCGTCGCGAACCAGGTTGCCAACCTGCTGGTCTCCCGCGGGATCGGCAAGGGCGACAAGGTCGCGCTGGCCTGCCCGAACCTGCCCTACTTCCCGTTCGTCTACTACGGGATCCTCAAGGCCGGCGCCACGGTCGTGCCGCTCAACGTGCTGCTGCAGTCGCGGGAGATCGCCTACCACCTGGACGACTCCCAGGCCAAGGCGCTGTTCTGCTTCGAGGGCACCCCCGAGCTGCCGCTGGGCGAGCGGGGCAGGACCGGCTTCGAGAGCGCCTCCGCCGAGCACTTCTTCGTGCTGCCCGCCACCGCGTTCGCCACCGAGTCCGAGCACGGGGAGACGCTGTGGGCGGCGCTGGACGGCGTGTCCGGCGAGTTCGAGACCGTGCAGACCGCGCCCGACGACACCGCCGTGATCCTGTACACCAGCGGCACCACGGGCCAGCCCAAGGGCGCCGAGCTCAGCCACCAGAACATGCTGCTCAACGCCATGGTGTCCGACGGGATGTTCCCGCGCACCGAGGGCGGCGACGCCTACCTCGCGGTGCTGCCGCTGTTCCACTCCTTCGGGCAGACCGTCGTCATGAACGCCGGGTTCCTGCGCCGGGCGACCGTCGTGCTCATGGCGCGCTTCGAGCCGGGCCCGGCCCTGGAGCTGATGCGCGCTGAGGACATCACGCTGTTCGCGGGCGTGCCGACGATGTACTGGGCGATGCTGACGAAGATCCACGCCGACGGCGACGAGGTGCCCACCTCGCTCAGGGTCGCGGCCGCCGGCGGCGCCTCCTCCCCCGTCGAGGTGCTCAAGGACTTCGAGAAGACCTTCGGGATCGGTATCCTGGAGGGGTACGGCCTGTCGGAGACCTCCCCGGTGGCCAGCTTCAACCAGCTCGGCAAGCCCACCAAGCCCGGCACGATCGGCACGCCGATCTGGGGGGTGGAGATGAAGCTGATCGACAACGACTGGAAGACGATCGAGGGCGAGGGGCCCGGCGAGATCGCGATCCGCGGCCACAACATCATGAAGGGCTACTACAACCGGCCCGAGGCGACCGCCGAGGTCATGCGGGACGGCTGGTTCCGCACCGGCGACATCGCCACCCGCGACGCCGACGGCTACTACTCCATCATCGACCGCGCCAAGGACATGATCATCCGGGGTGGCTTCAACGTCTACCCGCGCGAGCTCGAAGAGGTCCTGATCACCCACCCCGAGGTCTCCCTCGCGGCGGTGGTCGGGGTCGCCCACGACTCGCACGGCGAGGAGGTCAAGGCGTACGTCATCCGCACCCCCGGCGCGACGGTCACCGAGGACGAGCTCATCGCCTGGGGCAGGGAGAACATGGCGGGGTACAAGTACCCGCGGATCGTCGAGTTCCGCGACGCGCTGCCGATGACCGCGACGGGGAAGATCCTCAAGCGCGAGCTCCGCTGAGGCCCGCGGGCCGCGGCGGCGGGGCCGGGTCCCGGGTGGCGTGTCGCGCCGCCCGGGACCCGGCCCCGAGGTGTCAGGCCTGGTAGACCTCGAACTCCGACAGTTGCGCGGCCGGCCAGCCGGTGTTGCCGGTGACGTTCACCCGGACGTACCGGGCGGACGTCGCGGAGAACGTGATCGTGACGGTGTTGCCGGAGCCGGGGTCGAAGGAACGGCCCGCCGACCCCGAGAGCGTCGCGAACGACGACCCGTTCGTGCTGCCCTGCACCGAGAGTGTCTGCGTGCGGGCCTGCCACGCCGCCTGCGGCGGCAGCTTCAGCACCACCCGGCCCACCGACGCCGCCGAGCCGAGATCGACCTGGAGCCACTGCGGGAACGCGTTGTTCGCGCTCTCCCAGTACGTGTTCGGGTCACCGTCGACCGCGTTCTGCGGGACGAAGGTCTGGTTGTGGCCGCTCGCCGTCACCGCCTTGCCGCGCGCCAGGTTGGCGTTGGGGGCGGCGTCCGTGGTCACGTTCACCGTGTTCGACGGGGGCGAGGCGTTGGAGGCCGCGTCGTGGGCGGTGACGGTGAAGGCGTACGCCGTCGCGGGGGTGAGCCCGGTCACCGTGTGCGTGGTGCCCTGCACGGTGGCCACGACGGTGCCGCCGCGGCGCACCTGGTAGCCGGTCACCCCCACGTTGTCGGTGGAGGCCGACCACGACAGCGACACGCTGTTCGCCGTCTTGCCCGTCACGGTGAGGTTGCCCGGGGTGCTCGGCGCCTGCGTGTCGCCTCCGGCGACGGAGCCGTACACCTCCAGCTCGCCCAGCTGCGCGGCCGTCCAGCCGGTGTTGCCGGTGAAGGTGAGCTGGATGTACCGGGCGGAGGCGGCCGGGAACGTGATCGTCACGGTGTTGCCCGACGCGGGGTTGAAGAAGTGACCCGCCGACGCGGCGAGCGTGGTGAAGGAGGAGCCGTTCGTGCTGCCCTGCACCGAGAGCGTCTGCGTGCGGGCCTGCCACGCCGCCTGCGGCGGCAGCTTCAGCACCACCCGACCCACCGACGCCGCCGAACCCAGGTCGACCCGGAGCCACTGCGGGAACGCGTTGTTCGCGCTCTCCCAGTACGTGTTCGGATCGCCGTCGACCGCGTTCTGCGGGACGAAGTTCATGTTCTGGCTGCTCGCCGTCACCGCCTTGCCGCGCGCCAGGTTGGTGGTGTCGCCGCCTCCGCCGCCGACCACGGGTGGGGTGGGGCGGGTGGCGGTGAGGGGGATCTGGCCCTTGAGCATCCGGCCGCCGTCGCCGGTCAGGCGCAGGTAGTAGTCGGC
>NZ_JBEOWK010000059.1:0-13538 GCF_040295985.1 Streptosporangium sp. NPDC002524
GCCCGCATTCCTCGGACGAGCTGGACGAGGAGGGGCTCCGGGAGCTGGCGGACCGCGTACGCCGCCCCCTCGGTGAGCGGCAGCCCGGTGGAGGCGGCCAGCTCACCGGCGGCCTCGTCCAGCAGCGCCCCCGTCCACGGGGCCGGGGGCGCGGCCACGGCCTCGAAGTCGTGCCAGGTGAAGCCGGGGGGCCGCCCGCCGACCGCCTTGATGAGGCTCTCCTTGACCGAGAAGGCGACGCGGCCCGTTCCCAGGTGCCGCTCGGCCGCGGTGGCGACGTGACGGGCGAGGAGCTCCCCGCCCCGGTCCGCGGCCCTGGCCAGCCGGCCGGACTCCACGATGTCCACGCCCAGGAGGACGGCGGGCGGGCTCACGCGAGTGCTCCGGCGCATCGGTCGACGAACGGCTCCAGCGCCGCGGTGTACTCCTCGGCGCACTCCACCATCGGGATGTGGCCGCTCTCCTCGATGAGGAGCGTCTGGTGCCCGTCCCGCCCGGCGAGGGCCTCCATCCAGGGGGCCGCGGGCGTCATCCGGTCGTGCCTGCCCCACACGTACAGGGCGGGGCAGGCCACCTTGTCCAGCGCCGGGCCGACGCGGTAGGCGCGGGTGGCCTTGAGGCTGCGGGCCATGGACACCATCGAGTCGGGCCGGTTGATCAGCTCGCCCGCCTCGGCCATCCGCTCGGGGGAGAAGTGGCAGCCCTGGTGGAAGAGCGCCGCCACCATGCGGCGGCCGAAGTCCTCGCCGGTCGGGCGGACGCTGCCGCGCCGGTCGAAGCTCAGCCCGACGTCCGGGTCGGGGCTGAGGCCGGGGGCGCCGCTCACCACGATGCCGCGGACCCGGTCGGGGCGGCGGCCCGCCAGGTCGATGGCGACGAGGCCGCCGAGGGAGTTGGCGCAGACGACGATGTCGCCCAGCCCCGCGGCGTCGCAGGCGTCGAGCAGCGTGTCGCCGAGCCGCTCGATGGAGCCCGCGATCTGGCGGTCCATCGCGCAGATGGCCTCGTTCGTGCGCAGCACCGTGCGGCCGGCCCGCGCCAGGGTGTCGTACGGGTGGTCCCAGATCCAGCCGCCGGCGAACAGCGCGGACATGAACACCACGGCCGGCGCTCCGTCACCGGGCCGGTGCTCGGTGGTGAATTCCCTCATCGTCAAGGCTCCAGTCACTCGGTCGCTCGGTCACAAGGTGCTCGGTCGCTCAGTCGCCCGGTCATCCGGTCGCCCGGTCGCCCGGTCGCTCGGTCGCTCGGTCACAGGGTCGAGGCGTCTTCGGGGATCCAGCCGCACTCGCAGGCCGCGCCCGTGCCCGCCGTCACGACCTGCGCGCAGCCGGGGCAGCGGGCGTAGTCCCGCACGGTGGCGGGATACCAGACGCTGGTGTGGACGCGCGTGCACAGCCCGCCCTTGAAGAAGCGGCGCATGGCCCGCTGGTGCGGCCGGGCGTGGACCGCGCGCAGCGACTCGGGCCTGTCGAAGGCGCTGAGCGTGAACTTGCGCCCGCCGACGTCGAACGTGGTCGCGCCGAGGAAGCCGCGCGAGGCGCGCAGCGACTTGACGATCTCCACGCTGAGCAGGTCCACGTCGGCGGACTCGGCGTCGTCGCGGACCTCCAGCCAGGTCAGGACGAGCGCGCCGGGGCGCTCGGTGCGCCCGCCCGCGGCCCTGGCGCTCACGCCGAACTCGCGGGTCTCGTCGGAGGCGGGCACGAACCGCGCCGTGTAGCCGAGGGCCTCGGCGACCGCGAGCCGGTCGAACACCCGCCGGACGTGCGTGCCGCCCGCGTCGGCGGTGACCAGGTCGAGGCCGGACACGGTGACGGTGCCGCCGGTCGCGGGCATGCCCAGGTACGCCTCGCGGTGGTCGGCCACGAGCCGCCAGGACACGGCGGCGGCGTCCCCGTCCCCGGTGACGAGGTCCACCTGGAAGCTCAGGTTCCTGAAGCGGGCCAGCGTGGCGGCGGCGTGCGCCGCCAGCGCCTCGCCGGACAGCGGGCCGGGGCAGTCGGGGTCGGTGTAGGTGCCGGCGGTGGCCGCGACCGCCTCGGCGTCGCCGGCCCGCCACGCCTCCAGGTGCGCCTCGGCCGTCTTCCTCGCGTCCATCAACCGCCTCCGTCTTCCGGTAACCGCCGCGTACGCACCGCCAGGGCGACCGCCCGGACGTGGGTGTGGCTGATCGACACCCGGATCCACCCGGCGCCGTCGGCGGCGTGCCCGTTGCCGGGACCCGTGAGCCCGCCACCGAGAGCCACGGACTCACCGCCGGGACCCGTGAGCCCGCCACCGGGAGCCACGAGCTCACCGCCGGGACCCGTGAGCCCGCCACCGGGAGCCACGAGCTCACCGCCGGGACCCGTGAGCCCGCCACCGGGAGCCACGGGCTCACCGCCGGGACCCGTGAGCCCGCCACCGGGAACCCCGGGCCCGGCGCCGGGAGCAGCAGGGCCGGCGCCGGGGGACGTGCGCGCGGCCAGGTCGCCGCGCAGGCGTACGGCGGGCGGGTGCCCGTCGAGGCAGGCCCCGTCCGCCCGGCAGGCCGGGGTGGGGAGCGGCAGGATCTCGACCTGGCCGAGGTGCTCGGGGGTCGGGGGCAGGCCGAGCAGGCGCAGGACCGCGCGCTTGGCGGCCAGCCGTCCCGCCCAGTGCTGCAGGGTGCGCCCGCCCGCCGACCTGAGGCGTTCGGCGCGCGTGTAGACGACCTCCAGCGGCATGTCGCCGACGAGCTCGCGGGGGCGGGTGAGCCCGGCGTGGCCGACGACCGCGCTACCCCACCGGTTCACGGGCCACCGCCTTCGCCAGCCGCCTGAGGGTGGTGGGGTCGGCCATGCTCAGGCAGCGCACCCCGGTGCGGCGGGCCAGCCCGGTGAGCACCTTGCTGTCGCCCACCTCGACGACGGGGACCGTCTCGGACGCCGTGTCGAGCACCGGGTCGAGCACCGGGTCGAGCGCCGTGTCGGTCGCCGGGTCGAGCGCGGGTCCCGGCGGGGCGGGGGCGATCGTCTCCATCGTGCGGGTCCAGCGGACGCGGCCGGTGAGCTGGGCGACCAGCGCCTGGCGCAGGACGGCGAGGTCGGTGGTGGGCTCGCCGGTGACGTTGGGGACGACGGGGACGCGGGGCTCGTCCATGGGGGCCGCCGCGACCGCCGCCGCCCAGGCGCGTTCCGCGCCCGCCATCAGCGGCGAGTGGAAGGCGTTGCCCACCCGCAACGGCACGATCTTGTCGGCGTCGACGGCGAGTTCCGCGAGCCGGTCGAGCGCGGCCGGAGAGCCCGACACCACCACGTGGCCCGGCGCGTTCTCCAGCCCCACCACGACCGGCTCCCCCGGTTCGGACGCGTCCGCGGCGTACCGCTCGACGCGTTCCACCGGCAGGCCCATCACCGCCCGCATCCCGCCGGAGACGGCGACCCCGGCCATGAGCCGGGCGCGCAGCGCCACCAGCCGGACCGTGCCGGCCAGGTCCAGCACCCCGGCCGCGTGCAGCGCGCTCAGCTCGCCCACGCTGTGCCCGGCCACGACGGTGGGCTCGTACCCCTCCTCGCCGAGGACGGCGAGCGCCGCCAGGTTGCAGGCCGTGACCGCGATCTGGGCGTGCTCGGTGGCGACCAGCGAGTCGAGCGGCCCCCGGGCGCACAGCGGCGAGATCGGCCGGGGCAGCAGCGCGTCGATCTGGTCGAGGCGCTGCCTGGCCGCCCGGCTGCGTCGCAGCCAGGCGCCCATGCCGACGCGGACCGTTCCCTGTCCGGGGAAGAGATAGCCCAGCATGTCGTCGTCTCCTTCCGCCGATCGGAACCGGCTAGAGCCTGCGCCTGGGGCGCCGCTCCTCGTGCGCGGGGCTTTCCGTGCCGAGGAAGCCGAGCAGCAGCTTGCTGACCTCGTCGGGGGCGTCCAGGGGGAGCCAGTGGCCGGCGTCCTCGATCCGCTCGTAGCGCCACGGGCCCTTGACGTACTTGCCGGAGCCGGTCATGCCCTCCTCCAGGAGAGCCTTGTCGCCCGCGCCCCAGATGCCGAGCGTCGGCGCGTACACCGGCGGGAACGGCCGGGCGGGGCGCAGCTCGGCCTCGGGCGAGCGGTTGGCCCGGTACCAGTTGAGGCCCGCGGTGAGCGCGCCGGGCCTGGCCAGGTCGCGCAGGTAGCGGTCGTGGTCGCCGTCGCGGCCCATGATCTCCTTGAACAGCCGCCAGCCGTTGCGCCGCAGCAGCTCCTCGCTCACCCCGGGGAACTGGTAGAAGAGCATGTACCAGGAGGCCGCCCGCTGCTCCAGCGAGGGCGTGGCGAAGACGCCGGGGTGGCCGACCGACAGGACCGCCAGGTGGTCGAGCCTGCGCGGCATCAGGAACGCGTACATCCAGGCGATCGCCGCCCCCCAGTCGTGGCCGACCAGGTGCGGGCGCTTGATGCCCAGGTGGTGCGTGAGGGCCACGACGTCGTTGACGATGGTCTGCATGCCGTACGCCGAGGCCTCCTGCGGCTTGCCGGAGTCCCCGAAGCCGCGCAGGTCGGGCGCGATGACCCGGAAGCCGCCCTCGACGAGCGCCGGGATCTGGTGGCGCCACAGGTAGGAGGAGTCGGGGAAGCCGTGCAGCAGGATCACGGGGTCGCCCTCGCCCTCGTCCACGTAGGCGAGGTCCACGTCGTTGACGCGTACGGTTCTCTTCTCGGTCATGCCGTCTCCCTGAACAGCCGCTCAGCGAAGAACTCGCTGAAGCCGAACTCCGGTACGTCCTCCGGGGCGACCATGTTGAGCAGCCCGGTCACCTGCGCGGCGAAGTTGCGCGCCATGAGCCTGCGGACCCGGCGCCTGCGCTCGACGGCCTCGGGCCCGAACTCCACGTGCAGCCTGCTGATGATGGAGGCGCCGAAGTCCAGGCGCTCCAGCCGGAAGTTCCGCTCCTCCACGTACGGCGCGAACGCCGCGGGCGACCAGTCGGAGGAGGACAGCAGGATGTCGCAGACCGTCCGGGAGTCGCGCATCGCGCACGACAGGCCGGTGCCGAGCACGGTGTCGGCGTTGCCCGCCTCGTCGCCGATCAGCACGACGCCCTCGGTGAGCGGAGGCCCCTCCGGGACGCTGGACACCGACGGCCACACCGACAGCGGGCCGGCGGGCGTCGACTCCGTCACCGCCTTGCCCCGGTCGGGCAGGCACTCCAGCTCGAACGCGGCCAGGAAGCGCTCGACGCCGCCCGGTCCCCGGTAGCGGTGCTTGTTGACGGTGGGGAAGTTGAGGTAGAGGCGGGCCCGGCCGTGGCCCTGGGGGAAGACCATGAACATCACGTCGCCCTCGGTGCCCATGGCCTGCACGTCGGGCGGCCAGCCGGCCATGTCCTCGACCATCATGCCGCCGCCCCAGTGGTGCATGGAGTTGCGCATGGTGATGCCGACCTGGCGGCCGACCGTGCAGCCCCGGCCGGTGGCGCCGAGCACGAGGCGGGGCCGCAGCTCGAACGCGCCCTCGGGGGTCCGGTACGTGACGACGGGCCGCTCCCCGGGAACGACGACGATCTTGGAGGCGTTCATCACCAGGTGGGTGCCCGAGGCCTCGGCCTGCTCGGCCATCAGCGCGCACACGGCGTGGTGCGGGAAGGACATGGGGCCGCCGATGCCGGGGATGAACCTGGTCATGTCCACCGCCTCGACCTCCTCCTCCGTGACGGCCTCGTCCCAGGTCATCCACTCGCGGATCTCCCAGGCGCCGCCGGCGGAGAAGCAGTCGTAGACGCCCAGGCGCTGCGCCTCCCTGATCCCCCAGGGGGCGAGCCATTCGCCGCGGACCAGGTCCTGGTAGTCGTCCTGCTTCTCCAGCAGCACCACGGAAAGCCCGCCGGCGGCCAGCTTGCAGGCGGCGGACGCGCCGGAGATGCCGCCTCCGACGATGACGACGTCGGGCTGCTCGGGTCGGGTCACTGCCCCCACCTCTCCCAGTAGGTGCGTTCCTTGGCTCGGTATCGATCGGCCGGGCGGAAGTCGGTGCCCAGCGTGTAGGCGACGGGGATCATGCAGACCTGCGTGACCCCGGTGGGGATGCCGAGCAACCGCCCGGTCTCGCGTTCGTGCGGCACGTGCAGGCACGTGATGGTGCTGCCGAGCCCCCGGCTGCGCAGGGCGAGCTGGAAGGACCAGACGGCGGGGAAGATGGAGCCGTAGAAGATGCTGGCCCGCGTCTCGCCGTGCTGGACGAGGTGGCCGGGATCTTCGGCGATCTTGTCGGCCATCCGCGCCCGCCAGCTCGCGTTGATGGCGGCGGCGTCCGGCGGCCGGCCGAGCACGCAGGGGATGACCAGCACCGGCACCGACGCGATCGTCTCGGTGAGCGCCTGCGCGGAGTCGTAGTTGCGGCGGGCCTGCGCGTCGTGGCGCCGCCGCCCGGCGTTGGTCCACATGTCGTTGCGGTGGAAGGCCCAGGAGGAGCGGATCATGTCGGCGAGCTTCTCCTTGACGCCCGCCTCGGTGATCACCAGCCAGCGCCAGTTCTGGTGGTTGTTGGCGGTGGGCGCCTGGACGGCGACCTCCAGGGCCTGTTCCACGATCTCCCGGGGTACCGGCCGCTCCAGGTCCAGCCTGCGGCGCACGGACCGGGTGGTGGTCAGCAGCCGGTCGGTCTCGGCCACGTCGAAGGGCGTGGCGAAGGGTGCGCCGAGGGGCGTGTCGAGAGGCGTGTCGAAGGGCATCCCGCTCACACCTCCTCCAGCAGGACGGCGCCGCGGACCGAGTCGTGCGCCGCGGTGAGCGCCAATGCGCTCGCCACCGGCCCGGCGAGCTCGGGGCGGGTCACGTACGAGCCCAGGTCGCCGGCGAGCGGCTCGTCGAGCCCGGCGAGCGCCGGGGCGAGGCCGTCGCGGACGGCGAGCGCGGCCAGGGCGATGTTCATCGCGCCGGTGGCCGCCTGGCAGTCGCCGATCAGCGCCGCCGAGGCGGTGAGCAGCGCGCCCGGCACGCGGGCCAGGACCGCCGCCGCCTCCTCCGCGTCGCGGGGCGTCCCGGTGGCCGCGCCGAGGACCAGGCCGGGCTCCGCCCCGGTCAGCGCGAGGCTGCGCGCCACGGGCTCGGCCCCCTGCCCGGCCGCGTGCCTGGTGCCGGCCACCCGGGCGTACGGCCTGCCGCCGCGCTCCGCGCAGTGGGCGGCCGACTCGACCACGAAGGCCACGGCCCCCGATCCGGCCACCGGCGCCGTCCCGGTGCCGTACGGCACCGGCCCGCCGTCCCCGGCCGGCGCGGGGGCGCCGGGGGTGACGCCGGGGGTCTCGTCGGCGGCGACGACGAGGACGACCTCGGCCTTGCCCGCGTCGATCATCTCCAGCGCGCAGTCCAGCGCGATGGAGGCCGACGCCGCGCCGTTGCAGAGGGTCGTGGTGGGGCCGCGCAGCCCGAGCGTCTGGCAGACCGCGCCGCCGGTGGCGTTCAGCACGACGTTGGAGAAGCTCAGCACGGCCGGCTTGTTCGGGTTGAGCGCGATGCTGTCGTCGAAGCCGCCGGTGCTCTCGGCCGACCCGGCGCCGGTGGCGAAGACCAGCGCGACGTCGTCCAGCGCCTTGCGCGGCAGCTTGAGCCCGGCGTCCTCCCAGGCCAGGCGGGAGGCCGCGATCGCCAGGCGCGACAGGCCGTTCATGTGCCGCCACAGCGACCGCGGCGCGAACGTGCGGCCCTCCAGCGACGGGGCCAGTCCCGCGCCGTGGTGCCCGGCGGCGATCGCCGCGGCCGTCTCGGCGATGCCGGTCCCGGCGCCGGTGACCGGCCCCAGCCCGCTGATCACCGCCTCCCTGCGGGGCGTCGGGTCGTACGGGATCGGGTCCCGTGGCCGGGCCAGCACGAGGGAGACGTTGTTGCCGCCGAAGGCGTAGTTGTTGGAGACCACCGTGCCGATGGGCATCTCCCTGGCCCGGTTCGGCACGTAGTCCAGGTCGGCCGGCGCGTCGTCGTCGTCGAAGCCGATCGTGGGCGGCGCCACCCCGTGGTGCAGGGCGAGCACACTGGCCACGGCCTCGACCGCCCCGGCGGCGCCGAGGGTGTGGCCGACGAAGGACTTGATGCTGCTGGTGGGCACCTGGGCGGCCCGCTCCCCGAAGACCAGGCGCATGACCTTGGCCTCCATGGTGTCGTTGGCCGGGGTGCCGGTGCCGTGCCCGCTGACGTAGTGGACGTCGCCGGGGGTGAGCCCGGCCTCGGCCAGCGCGCGGCGCACGGCGCTGGCCCCGCCGCGCCCGGTGGGGTCGGGGGCGGTCGCGTGGTAGGCGTCGGCGGACAGCCCGTATCCGGCGACCTCCGCCAGCGGCGTGACGCCCCTGGCGAGTGCCAGGTCCAGCGGCTCCAGCAGCAGGAACGCGGCGCCCTCGCCGAGGTTGAGCCCGTCGGAGTGGCTGTAGGGCCGGCACGGGCCGGTGCTCATCGCCTGCAGCCCGGCGAAGCCCGCGTAGGTGCCGAACAGCAGGGGGTCGACTCCGCCGGCGAGGACGGCGTCGGCCTCGCCGGTGAGGATCTTGTCCCTGGCCAGGCCGATCGCGTTGCCCCCGGCCGCGCAGGCGGTCGAGACGAGGACGCGCGGCCCGCGCAGGCCGAGCCGCTCCGCGACCACGTCGGCGGTGTGGTGCATGGGCTGGTAGGCCCCCGCCGGGCCGGGGGTGGCCTGGCACTTGCCGAGGATGATGCCGAACCGGTCGGGGGCGGGGGCCGCCCCCGCCTGCTCGACCGCCTGGCGGGCGGCGACGAGCGCGAGCCGCGCCGTGCGGTCCCCGGCCGCCTCGCCGGCGGGGACCTGGGCGTCGATCCAGGCGTCGGGCACCTGGCCCGCGTGTCTGGCCGCGAACACGGCGAACGCCTCGTCCTCGATCGGGGCGAGCCCGCCCCTGGCCGTGATGAGCCGCGTCCAGAACTCCGCGGGGTTCCTGCCGGCCGCGCAGATGATGCCCAGTCCGGTGACGACGACGGGCCGCAGCGCCATGCTCTGCCTCCTTACTCAGCGTGACCCGCCGATCAGATGATCGGAATGCTCCAGCTCTTGGGCACGATGTACGGGCTGGTCAGTGTGGTGACGGAGAGGCCCGCGACGGTGAGGTCGAGGCCGGCCGCCGCCAGTTCGGGGTCCACCCTGGCCAGGCCGAGGGTGGCGCCGAGGCCGGTGCTGTGGACGGCGTGGACGACCTCGCCCACGTCCTGGCCGCCGGCGAGCACGCGGGTGCCCGGTGCCGGGACGCCCTCGCAGCCGGTGAACCCGACCGTGCGCCGCCCGCCCCCGGCCTCGAACGCCTCCAGTACGGCGGCGCGGCCGACGAAGTCGTCCTTGGTGATGTCGACCAGCCAGTTGGCGCCGATCTCGATCACCGAGGCGCCCGGGGTGGCCTCGTGGCGCAGGATCGGCTGGCGCACCTCCAGCATCGCCAGCTCCAGCGCCTCCTGCCCGGCGGCCTGGGCGTGCTCCAGCGCGCCCTCCCACAGGGCGGGAGCGGACTCCCGCGAGACGATCATCTGGTAGCCGTACTCGCCGGTGTAGCCGGTCCTGGCGAAGACGAGGTCCACGTCGTTCCAGGTGGTGTCGACGACGGACTCGAACGGCAGCGAGGCGAGCTCGCCGTCGAGCAGCCGGCCGACCACGCCCCACGCGTACGGGCCCTCCAGGCCGATGACCGTCAGGTCCGCGGAGCGGTCGACGATCTCGGCGCCCTCCTCCGCGTGCGCCAGCAGGTGCTCCAGCAGGCGGGTGCCGGCGCCGCAGGAGCTCTCCAGGAGCAGCCCGTCCTCCCGCCCGAAGGCGATGACCTGGTCCACGACCTGGCCGGACTCGTCGAGGACGAGGCTCATCATGCAGCGGTCGGAGGTGAGGTACTCCACGTCGCGGGCGAGAATCCGCTGGGCGAAGTCCACGGCGGCGGGGCCGGTGATCTCGATGAGCCGGTGCCCGCCGAGGTCGAGCACCGCCGCGCGGTCCCGGAGCACCTGGTATTCCTGTGAGGTCGAGGAGAAGCGCAGCGGGACCGTGCTGTCGCCCACCTCTCCGTGGACGGTGTCCTCCGGATGCCGGGTCACGAGGACGCTAGCCATGGTTCACACCTTTCGCGCGGAGTGTTGGGTCGCCGGGTCGGCGATCGTGAGGTTTCCTTCGGCGGCGACCTGGCCGTCCACCCGGGCCGAGACCCGGTACTCGGCGAATCCGGTGGCGCCGCCGGTCTGCTCGGCCGTGAGCACGAGCTGGTCGCCCGGTACGACCGGGCGGCGGAAGCGCATCGACCTGACGCCGGCCAGATAGCCGATCTCGCTGGCGCCCGCCAGGGCGAAGACCACCCCGGCGAGCTGGGCCATGGCCTCGACGACGACGACGCCGGGCAGCACCGCCTGGCCGGGGAAGTGGCCCTGGAACCACAGCTCGGTGCCGGTGACGTTCTTGGTCGCCGTGCCCTTGACGCCGGGCACCACCTTGACGACCTGGTCGAGCATGAGCATCGGCCAGCGGTGCGGCAGCACGGCGCGGATCTGGTCGTGGGTGAGCCCGGTGATGGGCGGCGCCTGCGGGGCCGCCGTCATGCCGGTGCCCTCAGCGCGGGGTCGACCTCGTCCGCGAGCCGCGACACCGAGCCGAAGACCGCCATGTCGCTGTCGTAGAGCGCGACGCCGAACTCGGCCTCGATGGCGACGTAGAGCTCCAGCACGTCGAGGCTGTCCAGTTCGAGGCCCCGGCCGAACAGCGGCTGGTCGTCGGTGATCCAGCCCGGCTCGATCTCCAGGTCGAGCCGGGACACGATCATCTTCTTGATCTGGTTGCAGGTCTGCTGCCGCTGGGCGGCCTTCGCCCGCAGTTCGTCGATGGTCATGGATTCTCCTTGTGCTCCGGGCCGATGGCCGGACGGGTCACTGGAGGCCGCCGCCGTGCGCGACGACCACCGAGCCGGACATGTACGAGGCCTTGTCCGAGGCGAGGAAGCTGACGATGGAGGCGATCTCCTCCGGCCGGCCCATCCGGCCCAGGCGAATGCGCGACTCGTAGCGTTTCTTGATGTCGGCGGGCACCTTGCGGGTCATGTCGGTGGAGACGAAGCCGGGGGCGACGACGTTGGCGCGTACCCCGTGCGGGGCCGCCTCGTTCGACAGGGCGTGGGTGAAGGCGATGATCGCGCCCTTGGACGCCACGTAGTTGGTCTGGCCGGGGAAGCCGCCGTCGAGCCCGCTGGAGGAGGAGATGGTCACGATCGACCCGCTCCGCTGGTGCTGCATCAGCTTCAGCGCCTCGCGGCAGGCGAGGAAGGTACCGACGAGGTTGGTGTCCACGGGGGCGCGGAACTGCTCCAGGCTCATCGCGATGAGGTAGCGGTCCCGGGTGACGCCCGCGCTGGTCACCAGCACGTCGAGCCGGCCGTGTTCGGCCCGCACGGTACGGAAGAGGCGTTTGACCGCCTCCTCGTCCGTGACGTCGGCCTGCACGGCGCTCGCGCGGCCGCCTTCCTGCGCGATCTGGTCGACCACTTCCTTGGCCTCGCTTTCGGACCGGGAGTAGTTGACGATGACGTTGGCGCCTTCCCGGGCCAGGTCGAGCGCGACGGCCCGGCCGATCCCTCGGGACCCACCCGTCACCACGGCCACGGAGCCGGGGGCAAAGAGCATCATCTCTCCAGGAATTCGATAATCGCCGGATCGATCGATCTGGATCTTTCCTCATAAACTACTAAGCCTCTGCATCATGCCTACATCACGCAGATATTCTGGTATTGACTCGAATTTATCGATATATGAGTCTTGGCCCATGAATGAGCTCGATGTCGAAGTCCTGGTCGTCGGAGGCGGGCCCGTCGGGCTCTGTGCCGCCATTGAGCTCGCCCGTCACGGAATATCCGTACTGCTGGTGGAAAAGCGGACGGGAACCTCCATTTTCCCGAAGGCCCGCCTGATCACCACCAGGACGATGGAGCTCCTGCGCGCCTGGGGCGTCCACGACGAGGTCGAGCGGGCCGGCATGCCCCGGGAGGAGTTCCTCGCGGTGGGCGTCGGCAGCTCCCTCAGCGCCGACGACTTCGTCCGCTCCGCCGCCGAGCTGGAGCGGGACGCCCCGCAGAGCCCCACCTACACCTTCCTGTGCGCGCAGGACCGCCTGGAGGTGATCCTCCGGCGGCTGGCCGGGTCCCTGCCGGAGATCGACGTGCGGTTCGGCGCCACCATGACCGGCATGAGCGCCACCCCCGGCGGCGTGACGGCGACCGTGCGCGGCGCGGACGGCGAGACGCGGGTGCGCTGCCGCTACCTGGTGGCCGCCGACGGCAGCCGCAGCGGCGTGCGCGAGGACCTCGGCATCGCGACCGAGGGACCGCCGCCGCTCGGCCACATGATCAGCATCATGTTCGACGCGGATCTCGGCTTCCTGCCCCCCGAGCGGCGGGCCGCGCTCTCCTTCCTGACCGACCCGCCCTGCGCGGTGGAGGCGGTGGACCACGAGCGCCGCTGGATGGTGCAGACCGGCTACGAGCCCGAGCTCGGCGGCAGCCCGGCGGACTTCACCGAGGAGGCCTGCCTCGCGGCCGTGCGCGCCGCCGTCGGCGTGCCCGGCCTGCCCGTCACCGTCCTCGGCGTGATGCCGTGGCTGCAGCAGGCCCTGGTCGCCACCGCCTTCCGGGCCGGGCCGGTCTTCCTCGCGGGCGACGCCGCGCACGTGGCGACGCCGCAGGGCGGGTTCGGCATGAACTGCGGCATCCAGGACGCGCACAACCTGGCCTGGAAGCTCGCCGCCGTGCTGCGCGGCACCGCGGGCGAGGAACTGCTGGACACCTACGAGGCCGAACGCCGTCCCGTCGCGGCCCGCACGGTGGACGAGAGCCTGAACAACGCGCTGATCACCTTCGCCATGATGGAGGGCCGGCTGTCCATGCGGGAGGCCATCGAGCAGCAGGCCGGGCGGCGCAGCTGCGAGGGGCTGGTGCTGGGGTTCCACTACGACTCCGCCGCCGTGCTGCCCGACGGCACCCCGCCCCCCGCGCCCGCCGACCCGTACCGGACGTACGCCCCCGCCGCCCGCCCCGGGCACCGGGCCCCTCACGTGTGGCTCCACGGACCGGGCGGGCGCGTCTCGACGCTGGACCTGCTCGGGCCGCGCTTCACGCTGCTCGCCCCCGGGGGCGGCGGCTGGCCGGGACCGGCCGCGGAGGCGGCCCGCCTCACCGGTGTCCCGCTCACCGTCGTGGAGATCTCCGCCGACGACTCCCCCTCGGCCGCGGCGACCTCCCCGCACCTCCCCGGGGACCCGCTCACCTCCCCGCACGTCCCCGGTGACCAGCCCGCCGCCGCGGACGGCCCGCCCGCCTCCCCCGTACGGGCCGGGGAGCACGGCCCGCTCGCCTCTCCCACCTGGGCGAAGGAGTACGGGCTCGGCCCGGGGGGCGCCGTCCTCGTCCGTCCCGACGGGCACGTCGCCTGGCGCTCCCCCGACGGCCCGGCCTCGGCAGAGGCGCTCGCGAGGGCACTCGGCCTGATCCTGGCCAGACACTGACGCGGTCGCGCCGGAGCGGGCCTCCAGCGCGGTGTTGCCGGTGCTCCACCAGGGGGCGGTGCCGCTGTCGAAGGTGCCG
>NZ_JBEOWK010000060.1:0-10011 GCF_040295985.1 Streptosporangium sp. NPDC002524
CGGGGCGGGGGGGGTTGGGCGGGGGGGCGGGGGGGGGGCGGGGCCCTTAGGGGGGGGGGCCCGCCCACCGCCCTGCTGGGCGCGCCCCGCCTCCACCATCCGGAAGGCTCTCGGGGGCCGTACGGAGCCTCCCTCCCACCTGACCCGCGGAGGAATTCCCGTGAAACGAGCCGTCGCGCTCACCAGCCTGCTCCCCCTGGCGATCCTCGCCGCCCCGCCCGCCTCCGCCACCGCCCTGAGGGCCGACATCCCGGGGGCCGCGGCTTCTTCGGAAACCGTCACCTCTTCGGGGGCCGTCGCCCCTTCTGAGACCGTCGCCCCTTCGGAGAGCGCCGCCTCTTCGGGGGCCATCTCTTCGGGAGCTGTCACCTCTTCGGGGGCCGTCGCCTCTTCGGGAGCCGTCACCTCTTCGGGGGCCTCCGGCCGGAGGCCCGACCTGGGGCGCCAGACCCTGCCCGCGAACGACGGCTGGGCCGCCGAGGGCACCGGCACCACCGGCGGCGCCGCCGCGCCCGCGTCGAACGTGCACACCGTCTCCACCCGCACCGAGCTGGCCACCGCGCTCGCCGCCCCCTCACCGAAGATCATCTATGTGAAGGGGACGATCGACACCGACAGGACCTGCGCCGACTACGCGACCGGCGGCTACACGCTGGAGGCCTACCTCGCCGCGTACGACCCGGCGGTGTGGGGCAGGGCGACCGTGCCCTCGGGCCCGCTGGAGGACGCGCGGGTCGCCTCGGCCGCCAGGCAGACCGCCAACATCAAGTTCAAGGTCGGCTCGAACACCACCGTCGTCGGCCTCGGCGAGAACGCGCGCGTCCGGGGCGTCAACCTGCACGTCGACAAGGCCGACAACGTCATCATCCGCAACGTCCTCTTCGAGGACACCGCCGACTGCTTCCCGAAGTGGGACCCGACCGACGGCGCCGAGGGCAACTGGAACTCCCTCTACGACAACATCTCGGTGACCGGCTCGACGCACGTGTGGGTGGACCACAACACCTTCACCGACGGCGACAACCCGGACTCGGAGCAGCCGCGCTACTTCGGCAGGCCCTACCAGGTGCACGACGGGCAGCTCGACATCACCAACGCCGCCAACTTCGTCACGGCCTCCTGGAACCGGTTCTCCGGCCACGACAAGACGATGCTGATCGGCTCGACCAACAACCCGGCGAACGACACGGGCAAGCTGAAGGTCACCGTCCACCACAACCACTTCGACGACGTGCTCCAGCGGCTCCCGCGCGTGCGCTTCGGCCAGGTGCACGTCTACAACAACTACTACGAGATCCCCGACGCCTCGGCCTTCCAGTACGCCCTCGGCGTGGGCGTGCAGTCGCAGATCTTCGCGGAGAGCAACTTCTTCCGGCTGGGCCGGGCGGTCGCCCCGGCGGACCTCCTCTACAACTGGGGCGGCACCACCCTCACCGCCAGGGAGAACGTGCTCCGCGTCGGCGGCAGGGTCACCCCGGTCGACCTCGTCGCCGTGCACAACGCCGCCTACGACCCCGACCTCGGCACGGACGCGGGCTGGACCCCCGTCCTGCACACCGCGATCGAGCCGGCCCGGACGGTGGACCGCTCGGTCTCCCGGCACGCGGGCGTGGGCGAGATCCGCTGAGGACCGCCGCACGCCCCCGGACGGCCCGCGGTGGCGTCCGGATCCCCTGACGAACCCGGCGGATGCGAACGGACACCGGTGGCCCCCGGAGATCCGGCGGATCCCGGGGGACGTCGAGGGACACCCGAGACACCCGGGGACATCCGAGGGCCCCCGGATACCTCCGGGGACACCGCGGGACCCGGCGGACCCGGGCGGCTCGTGAACAACGAGCCACCCGGGTCCGCCCGTGTCAGGCCCCGGCTCCCCCGGGACCCCGGACGTTCCCGCCCCGTGAGGGTGTACGAGCCCGCCTCACGGTGTACGAGCCCGCGTCACGGTGTACGAGCCCGCGTCAGGCGGGCGCTGTGAAGGTGTACGAGCCGGCGCCGAGGCGGAAGACGGCCGCGCCGCCCTCGTACCCCATGGGCACCGCCTCCGGCGGGCCGGTGACCGCCGCGGCCGAGGCCGAGGGGACCCGGACGGTGGCGGTGGCGTTCGCCGGGATCTCCACCCGCAGCGTCAGCGTCCCGCCGCCGATCGACCAGTCGCTGAGCGCCCTGCCGTACGGCGTCCGCAGGTCGGACTTGCCCGAGGTGAGCCCGCCGCCGGGGCGCGGCGCGATCGTGATCCGGCGGTAGCCGGGGTCGCGGGCGTCCGGGCCGAGGCCGCCGACCGTCCGGTACAGCCAGTCGCCCACCGAGCCGAGACCGTAGTGGTTGAAGGAGTTCATCCCCGGATCCTGGAAGGAGCCGTCGGTGCGGATGCCGTCCCAGCGCTCCCAGATGGTGGTGGCTCCCCGGCTGTTCATGTATCCCCAGCCGGGATAGCCGGGCTGCAGCAGGATCTGGTACGCGGTGCCGAGATGGCCGTGGTCGGCCAGCACGGGCAGCAGGTTCTCCACGCCCAGGAAGCCCACGCTGAGGTGGCCGTCCCGCGAGGCCACCTTCGCGGCGAGCTTGTCCGCGACCGCCTGGGCCCGGTTCTGCGGCACCATCCCGAACGACAGCGCCAGCACGTACCCCGTCTGGGTGTTGCCCGACACGGTGCCGTCGGCGGCGACGAACCTGGCGGTGAACGCCTGGGCCACCTGGTCGGCCAGGGTGCCGTAGGAGGCGGCGTCGGCGGTCCGCCCGGTGGCCGCGGCCATCCGCGACAGCAGCCGGGCGCTGTGGCCGAAGTAGGCGGTGGAGATCAGGTCGTTCGCCGTGTTGTCGTTGACGTTCAGCCAGTCGCCGTAGGTGTCCTGGTTGCGGATCAGGTCGGCGCCCGAGGTGGAGCGCGAGTAGTCGACCCAGCGCTTCATCCCCGCGTAGTGCTCGTCGACGACGCGCAGGTCCCCGTACCGCTGCCACAGCGTGTACGGCACGATGACGCCCGCGTCCGCCCAGCCCGCCTTGCCCGCGCCGCAGCAGACGTCGGGGACCACGTCGGTGAAGGCGCCGTCCGCGCGCTGCGCGTCGGTCAGGTCATCGGAGAACTTGTCCAGCAGGCCGTGGACGTCGAAGTTGAACGTCGAGGTCTGCGCGAAGATCGCGATGTCCCCGGTCCAGCCGAGCCGCTCGTCGCGCTGCGGGCAGTCGGTGGGCACCGACAGCATGTTGGAGCGGGCGCCCCACAGGATGTTGTGCTGGAGCCGGTCGACGAGCGCGCTGGAGGAGTCGAAGGTGCCGGTCGGCGCGCCGCCGGTCCAGGCGGCCCGGCCGGTGAGGCTCGCGGTGGTCGGCGTGCCGGGGAAGCCGGTCAGCTCCACGTACCGGTAGCCGTGCACGGTGAACCTCGGCTCGTACACCTCGTCCGCGCCGGTGCCAGCGAGGGTGAACCTGTCGGTCTGCCGGGCGGCACGCAGGTTGGCGGTGTAGATCGTGCCGTCGGCGTTGAGCACCTCGGCGTGCCGCATGGTCACCGTGGTGCCCGCCGGGCCGCGTACCCGCAACCGGTTCCAGCCGGTGAAGTTCTGCCCCAGGTCGACCACCCACACGCCGGGCCTCGGCTGGGTCACCGACTGCGCGGCGATGTCCTGCTGCACGACCACGCCCGGGTCGACGGCCGACACCAGGGTGGGCTTCGCCTCCCCGCGCACCCGCACCGCGCTCCAGCCGGAGTCGTCGAACCCGGAGGTGTCCCAGCCGGTGCGGGCGGCGCGGGCGTCGTACTCCTCGCCGTGGTAGAGGTCGTCGGCGGTGATCGGCCCCGGCGCGGTGCGCCACGAGGAGTCGGTCAGCACGGTGGTCTCGGTGCCGTCGGTGAAGCGGACCCGCAGCTGCGCCGAGTACCAGGGCTGGGTGCCGTACCTCTGGCTTCCGGCGAAGCCGAGCGATCCGGCGTACCAGCCCCGGCCGAGCTGCGCGCCGACGGCGTTGTCACCCTGGCGGACCAGCGAGGTCACGTCGAAGGCGCGGTAGGTCACGCGCTTGTTGTAGTCGGTCCAGCCGGGCGCGAGGACCTCCTGGCCGACCCGCGTGCCGTTGATCCGGGTCTCGTGCAGGCCCAGCGCGGTGACCAGCAGCCGCGCCTCGGCCACCGGCTTGCCGAGCGAGAACCCCTTCCTGACGTACGGTGCCGCCTCGGCTGCCGAGACGTTCGAGGCCCACGGGCCGGAGCCGTAGGCCGCGACGACGCGGGCCGCGGGCCAGGAGGCGTCGGAGAATCCCGGCTGCTCCCAGCCGGACGGGCCGCTCTGCGAGGCCTTCCACGCCGCGTCGGTGACGATCCGCGTGGTGGCGCCGCCGACGACGACCTCCAGCGCGGCGATCGCCCCCGCCGGGGAGACGGTGGTGTTCTGGGTGGAGAGGGCCAGCGTGTTGGTCCCGGCCTGGAGCCGGGAGGCGACGTCGACGACCGCGGCGGACTTCCAGGAGTCGGTGGCGCGGGGTGACGTGCTGACCTGGACGCCGTTGACCCACACGTCGGCGGTGTCGTCGCCGGTGACGGTGAGCCTGGCGCGGGTGATCGCCCCCGGGGGCAGCGTGAACTGGCGGCGCAGGAACCGGGTGGCCTGCGGCGCGCTCGCCGCCGGGTCGCCCTCCGGGTACCAGATCCAGCTCGCGCCGGACAGGCCGGGAGCCGTGCCGGGCGCGCCGACGAAGGCCGCCCGCCACTCCGTCGCCGGGGCGAGCAGGCCGGTCTCGAACCAGTGCGCCGGGCCCCATCCGGCGGCGCGGCCCTGGGTGTCCCAGACCCGTACCCGCCAGTGGTAGCGGGTCTGGGAGGCCAGCGCGCCGCCCCCGTAGACCGCGTCCACCGACTTGCCCGACACGACGCGCCCGCTGTCCCACACGTCGCCGGTACCGGCCTGCGCGCGGGCCTCCGTCGAGGCGACGATGATCTGGTACGCCGCCTGGACCTGCCCGGGGGCGCCGGAGGTGAGCTGCCAGCCGAACCGGGGCCTGGCGGTGTCGACGCCGATCGGGGCGGCGCGGCGCTCGGTGACGGGCGCGGTGACCGTGAGCGGCGAGGCGGCGGCGAGGTCGGGGGCGACGACGTCGCTGTTCCAGGGGGTGATGCCGTACGTCCCGGAGACCGCGGCGGCGGGCCAGGAGGAGTCGGCGAACCCGGGCTCGGTCCAGCCGGGGACGACCGTCTCGGCGGCCTTCCACGCGCCGTCGGTGACCAGCTCCACCGTGCCGCCCGCGGTGACGACCCGCAGCCTGCCGATCACCCCGGCCGCTCCGGCCGCGGTGTTGCGGGCCGCCACGGCGAGGATGTTGGCACCGGAACGGACGGCCGCGGCGAGGTCGACGTAGAGCGACCGCCGCCAGGAGTGCTCGGCCCGGGGCGAGGTCGCCAGCGGGATCCCGTTGAGCCAGACGTCGAGGGTGTCGTCCCCGGTCGCGACGAGCTGCGCCTCGGTGACGGCACCCGCCGGGACGGTGAACGTACGCCGCAGGTAGCGGGTGCCCGCGGGGACGGACTGCCGCGCGTCCCCGCCGGGGGACCAGATCCAGCTGGCCCCGGCGAGCCCGACCGGGGCGGCGGCGTTCGCCGGGGCGGTGACGGCGGGCAGCAGCCCCGCCACCAGCGCGCAGAGGGCCAGTGTCCACAGGGCTGTTCGTAACCGGCCGGGGTGGAGGGAGGGGAATGGCATGCCGTCTCCTTGCGATCCGTGGGGGGCGAAAAGGCAGGGCGAACCAAGACGGAGTAAATCGATTTAAAGCTGACTGGACAGTAGATCAGCGTTTCCAGCCCGTCAATAGCTGATTAACACGACATTTCCGACAGAACCACCACGCAGGTACGACCCTTTTTGTTGTTACGTTTTAATAGGGAGTTAGGACAAGCCGAAACAGGCCCGCGATCGGGGGGCACCGGCCTCCGGGCACGGAAGGCGCGTCGCCCGGCACCGCGGAGACACGGGCCCGGCACCACGGAGACACGCTGCCCGGTATCGCGGAGGCACAGGCATAGCGCCGTGGAGGCACACTGCTCGGCACCGCGGAGGCACAGGAACGGCACCGCGGAGACACGCTGGCCGGTATCGCGGAGGCACGGCGCCCGACACCGTAGAGGTACGCTGCCCAGCACCGGCCGCACATTGTCGGCTGACGGCCTTCGCGCCAGACCACGCGAAGTCCGTAGTGTTCCGCCCTGCAATCACCCTTCTGCGTGATTTATCCTCATCTCGTGATCGAAACGGGGGCGTTGCTGGGCCGCGACGAGGAGCGGCGACAATTGCAGCTGCTGCTCGGCCACGCGCGCAACAGCCGCGGCGGATCGCTGCTGATCACCGGCGAGCCGGGAATCGGCAAGACGGCGCTGCTGGGGGACGCCGCCCCGGCCGGAATGTCGCTGCTGCGGCTGGACGGGGTCGAGTCGGAGATGACGCTCCCGTTCGCCGCCGTCCAGCGGCTCATCATCCCGCTCGGCGGCCACCTGCCGGTCCTGTCCGAGCGTCAGCGGCAGGCCATCCATGTCGCCTCGGGCCTGGTCGAGGGCCCGCCGCCCGATCGCTTCCTGGTGGGCATGGGCGTACTCGCCCTGCTCGCCGCGGCCGCCGCCGCGACGCCCGTGGTGTGCGCCGTGGACGACGCGCACCTGCTCGACCAGGAGAGCCTGGACGTCATGGCGTTCGTGGCCCGGCGGCTGGCCGTCGAGCCGATCGCGCTGCTGTTCGCCGCCAGGGACGAGCAGGGCGTCACCGCGCGGATGGGCGGCGTCCCGGAGCTGGTGCTCGCCGGGCTCGGCCAGGAGCCCGCCACCGCCCTGTTGCGCCGGTCGCTCAACGCGCCGATCGACCCGGCCGCCGCCGCCGCGATCGCCCGCGCCACCGGCGGGAACCCGCTGGCGCTCATCGACCTGGCCGAGGACCTGTCGGCGCAGGAGCTCGGCGGTCTCGGCCTCGGTGCCGACCCGATCCCGGTGGGCCGCCGCCTGGAGGCGCACTACGTACGGCGAGTGCGGCAGTCCGACGCCGAGGTCCAGCGATGGGTCCTGCTGGCCGCCGCGGACACCTCGGGCAACCTCGACCTCGTCACCGCCGCGGCGCGCACGACGGACCTCGACGGGGACGTCGTCGACCGGGCCGAGCGTGCCGAGCTGGTGGAGCTGCAGGAGACGATCCGGTTCCGGCACCCGCTGGTGCGCTCGGCCATCTACAACGCCGCCTCGGGAGCCGACCGCAGGCAGGCGCACCGCGCCCTGGCCACGGCCGCGGACCGGCTGGGCATGGTCGAGCTGGAGGCGTGGCACTCGGCCAAGGCCACGCTCGGCACCGACGCCCAGGTGGCCGACCGGCTGGAGCACGCGGCCGACCTCGCCGCCCGCCGTGGCGGCTTCGCCTCCCGGGCGAGCATCCTGACCCGGGCCGCGGAGCTGAGCCCGCCCGGCCCCGTCAAGGACTCGCGGCTGGTCGGGGCGGCGGAGGCCGCGCTCGTCGTGGGCGCCGCCCGGGTCGCCCACGAGCTGCTGGAGCGGGTCGACACGAGCTCCACCGGCCGCGTGGACCGGGGCCGCATGATCGTCGTGCGTTGCGCGCTCGCCATGTTCACGGTCGATCCGGCCGTGCTGCTGCCCGCGACGGCCGAACTCGTCCGTGCCGCCGACGAGTTCCACGGCATCGACCCCGAGCGTGAGCAGCGGGCGCTGCTGAAGGCCTTCGAGTTCTTCCTGACCTCCGAACGTCTCACGCCGGGTATCTCCTGGCAGGAGCTGGGCCGCCGGCTGGAGACCGCGTCGGGGCTGGAGAGCGGGCCGGTCGCGACGATCCTCGCCGGTCTCGGCGCGCTCGTGCTGCGGCCCTACGCGCAGGGGGTTCCCCTGGCCCGCGCGGCCTTCGACACGATCATGGAACTGCCGGACCACGAGATGATGTACCTGGGCACGGCGATCGCGGCGCTGGGGACCTACCTGTGGGACGACTCCGGCCGCCGGGCGGGGCTCGCGCGGGCCGCCGCCGCCGCGCGTGAGGCCGGGGCGCTGCAGGTGCTCGACACCCTGATGTGGGCCACCTCGCTGGCCGAGCTGACCGGCGGGACCGTGGGACGGGCCGAGGAGGCCATGGCACAGGTCCGCGAGGTACGGCTGGCGATGGGCTACGAGGCAGAGAACGTGATCAACGCCGCGCTGATGGCGTGGACGGGGACACCGCGCCATGTCGTCCTGGCCGTCGCGGACGGCGCCAACTCCGTCGGCTTCGGCGGTGTCGGTGCCGGCGCGACCGCCGCCCTCGGCCTTCGCGACCTCGCGGAGGGCGGCTACCGCGACGCCTACGACCGCCTCAGGCCGCTGGTCGAGCATCCGTTCCTGCACGTGACGCCCACCCAGTACGCCGATTTCGTCGAGGCCGCCGTGCGCAGCGGCCACCCGCGCGAGGCGCGGCCGTTCGCCGATCTGCTCGACGAGCTCGCCGCGGCCGGCGGGTCGTCGTGGTGTCGTGGCGTGGCCCACCGCGCGCGGGCGTTGACCAGCCAGGACACGGCGGCCGAACCGCACTTCCTGGCCGCGATCGAGGCGCTCGGCCCCACGTGCGCGAAGATCGACCTGGCCCGCGCCCACCTGCTGTACGGCGAGTGGCTGCGGCGGACGCGCCGCCGCCGCGAGGCGAGCGAGCAGCTGCAGGCCGCGATCGGGCACTTCGAGCACAGCGCCGCGCGGATGTTCCTCCCCCGGGCCCATGCCGAGCTGGAGGCCGCCGGGGCCAAACCGGCCGGCCCCGGTGACTCCGGTACGCCCGACCTGACCTCCCGGGAACTGGCCATCGCCCAGCTGGCCGCGACCGGACACACCAATCCCGAGATAGCCGCCAACCTCTTCATCAGCGTGAACACGGTCGACTACCACCTGCGCAAGGTGTTCCAGAAGCTCGGCCTGTCCTCACGACGCCAGCTCGCGGACAGGCTCAAAGCCGACGACGGCTGAGCGACTACGCGAATCACGTGGTCTGCGGGAGGCGGCACCGGCGGCATGCTCGATCCATCCATCGAGCCCAGGGAGGCCGCAGTGCCCTACGTCACCACCGACGACGGAGCCCAGATCTTCTACAAGGACTGGGGGCTCGAAGGATCCCCGGTCCTGCTCAGCCACGGCTGGCCGCTCAACTCCGACGCGTGGGAGGCGGCCGCTCTCTTCCTCGCCGGTCACGGGCATCGCGCCGTCGCCCACGACAGGCGCGGCCACGGCCGCTCGTCGCAGACCTGGCACGGCAACGAGATGGACACCTACGCCGACGATCTGGCGTGCCTGATCGAACACCTCGACCTGCGCGACCTCACCCTGGTGGGGCACTCGACCGGCGGCGGAGAGGTCGTGCGCTACCTCGGCCGGCACGGCAGCGCCCGCGTCGCCAAGGTGGTCCTCGTCTCCGCCGTACCGCCGCTGATGGCGCGCACCGGCGACAACCCGGAAGGGCTGCCGATGGAGGTCTTCGACGCGATCCGCACCGGCGAGGCCGCCAACCGGTCCCAGCTCTACCGGGACCTGGCCGACGGCCCGTTCTTCGGCCACAACCGCCGAGGCGACGTGGCGCAGGGGTTCCGGGACGCGTTCTGGCTGCAGAGCATGGCGTGCGGGCACCGGGCGGCGTACGAGTGCATCGCGGCCTTCTCGGCCACCGACTTCCGGCCGGACCTGGCGAAGATCGACGTTCCCGCCCTGGTCGTCCATGGTGACGACGACCAGATCGTACCGTTCGAGGTCGGGGGGAAACGGTCGGCGGAACTCATCGACGGTGCCGTCTTGAAGGTCTACGAGGGCAGCGGGCACGCCCTGCCCGACACCGACCGCGACCGCCTGCACGCCGACCTTCTCGAATTCATCCGCGCCTGACCCGCCGAAGGGACGCTCACGAACCGAAGCGCCCGACAGGCCGGATGCGCTCACGAACCGAAGCGCCCGACAGGCCGGATGCGCTCACGAACCGAAGCGCCCGACAGGCCGGATGCGCTCACGAACCGAAGCGCCCGACAGGC
>NZ_JBEOWK010000060.1:10108-11726 GCF_040295985.1 Streptosporangium sp. NPDC002524
CGCCGGATGCGCTCACGAACCGAAGCGCCCGACGGGCCGGATGCGCTCACGAACCGAAGCGCCCGACGGGCCGGATGCGCTCACGAACCACGGCACCCGACAGGCCGGATGCGCTCACGAACCACGGCACCCGACGGCGCCAGGCGCGGAAACCCAACCACGGCGCTCAGCGGCACCGGGCGCGGAGGCTGAACCACGGCCGCTCAACGGCACCGGGCACGGAAGCCGAACCACGGCGCCCGACGCCGTCAGGCACGGAAGCGCCATGCCACGCCATGCCCCCCACGGTCTTCCCCTCCCCCATCACACCCCACCCACGATAAGGAACGCTTCATGAAACCCGACACGATCGTCCTGATCCACGGCTTCTGGGTGACGCCCCGCAGCTGGGAGCACTGGATCGCCCGCTACCAGGCCCAGGGCTTCACGGTCCTCGCGCCCGCCTACCCCGGTTTCGAGGTCGAGGTCGAGGCGCTCAACGCCGACCCCGCCCCGATCGAGCGGGTCACCGTCCCGCAGATCATCGAGTCGCTGGAGACCCTGATCAAGGGCCTGGACACCCCGCCGATCCTCATCGGCCACTCCGCCGGCGGCGTGTTCACCCAGATCCTGCTCGACCACGGCTACGGCGCCGCCGGGGTGGCGATCAACTCCGCCCCCACCGAAGGCGTCAAGATCATCCCGTTGTCGCAGATCAAGGCCACCTTCCCGATGCTGAAGAACCCCGCCAACCGCCACCGGGCGGTCGGGCTCGACTACGAGCACTGGCGCTACGCCTTCACCAACACCTTCCCCGAGGACCAGGCCCGCGCCACCTACGAGCGCTACCACATCCCCGCCTCCGGCCACATCTTCTGGGGCAGCGCGCTGGCCAACATCCACCCCGGCAAGGACGACAACTGGGTCGACTACCACAACGAGGCGCGCAAGCCGCTGCTGTTCGTCTCCGGCGAGAACGACAACCTCATGCCCCCCAAGATCCAGCGCTCCAACGCCGCCCACTACAAGGCACCCGACACGGTCACCGAGGTCATCGAGTACCCCGGCCGCTCCCACCTGATGCCCGCCCAGGACGGCTGGGAGGAAGTCGCCGACCGCGCCCTCGCCTGGGCGCTGGAGCACTCCTGACCCCACGGGCCGGCTTCCGGGGATGCGACCCCGGAAGCCGTTCCGGCCCATTCCGGCCCATTCCCGGCCCGACCCCGACCCCGGTCCGACCCCGGTCCGACCCCGGTCCGACCCCGGCCTGGCTCCGGCCTGGCTCCGGCCTGGCCCCGTAGACAGAACGAGCGCACACCGTGGAAGGCCGACATCCTCATGCATCGCGTTCCCGACGAAGGCGTGACCCCCGTCCCCGGCGAGACCTCCGTCACCGCCCCCCGGGCGGTGGCGCCGGAGCTCGCCGCCTCCGTGGCGGCCACCGGTCACCGGTCACCGGCGCTGACCCCGTGACACAGGCGCGGTTCACCCATATCGGCGGCCCCACCGTCCTCATCGAGTTCGACGGCTGGCGGCTGCTCACCGACCCGACCTTCGATCCCCCCGGCCGGACCTACGCGTTCGGCTGGGGGACCTCCTCCCGCAAGCTCACCGGCCCCGCCGTCGCGGCCACCGACCT
>NZ_JBEOWK010000061.1:0-9073 GCF_040295985.1 Streptosporangium sp. NPDC002524
ATGGGTGCGGGGTTGCTGGAGTCCTCGCCGGTGTTCGCGGAGCGGTTCGCCGAGTGTGCTGAGGCTTTGAGTCCGTTGGTTGATTTTTCGGTGGTTGATGCGGTGCGTGGCGGGGTGGGTTTGGATCGGGTGGAGGTGGTGCAGCCGGTGTTGTGGGCGGTGATGGTGTCGTTGGCGCAGGTGTGGCGGGGTTTTGGGGTGGAGCCGGTTGCGGTGGTGGGGCATTCGCAGGGGGAGATCGCGGCTGGGGTGGTGTCGGGGGGGTTGTCGTTGGGTGATGGTGCGCGGGTGGTGGCGTTGCGTAGCAGGTTGCTGAGCGGGTTGACCGGTGGTGGTGGGATGGCGTCGGTGGGATTGCCGGTGGATCGGGTGGAGGGGTTGCTGGCTGGGTGGGGTGGGTTGTCGGTGGCGGCGGAGAACGGCCCGGCTTCGACGGTGGTGTCGGGGGAGGCGGGGGTGTTGGCGGGGTTTGTGGCCGAGTGTGAGGGAGCGGGGGTGCGTAGTCGTCTGATCGCGGTGGATTACGCCTCGCATTCGGCGCAGATGGAGGAGATCGGGTCTGAGGTGATGGAGGCGCTGGCGGGCATTGCACCGCAAGCGCCTCGGGTGCCGTTCTTTTCCACGGTGAGTGGGCGGTGGCTGGACGAGCCGTTGGATGGCGCGTACTGGTTCCGGAATCTGCGGGAGCGGGTGCGGTTCGCGCAGGCGACTCAGGGGTTGATCGAGGCGGGGCATCGGGTGTTTGTGGAGGTGAGTCCGCATCCGGTGTTGACGGTGGGGGTGGAGCAATCCCTGGAGGCGGCGGGGGTTGAGGGCGCTGCGGTGGGGACGTTGCGCCGCGACGAAGGAGGCATGGACCGCTTCCTGCTCTCGCTGGGCGAGGCGTTTGTGCACGGGGTGGAGGTGGACTGGGCACCGGCGTTCGGGGACGCGCTCCCGGATCTGGACGCCGACCTGCCCACCTACCCCTTCCAAAGGAAGCACTACTGGCTCGCGTCCCCCGCCGCCCGGTCCGGTGGTCCGACGACGACCGTGGACGGATGCCGTTACCGCGACGAATGGCGGCAGGGAACCACCGCCGAACCCGCGTCGCTCTCCGGGACCTGGCTGGTCGCCGTACCGCCCGGAGGTCAGGACGACCCGCTCACCGGACTGTGCGCGGAGGCGCTCCGCGCTCGTGGCGCCACCCCCGTCGTGGTCCAGGTGGACGCGGAAGGGGCGGCCGAGGCACTGCGCGGACACGCTGACGCCGCCGGCACGCTGTCCCTGCTGCTTCTCGACGAGGACGAGGCCCTGGCGGCGACCACGCGGCTGGTGCGGGCGCTCGCGGAAGCGGGCGTCCAGAGCCCGCTCTGGCTGGTGACCCGCGGCGCCGTCGCCACCGGCGAGGCCGACCCGCCGCGTGCCCCCCGCCAGGCGGCCCTCTGGGGCCTGGGCCGGGTGATCGCCCTGGAACGACCTCACCGCTGGGGCGGCCTGATCGACCTGCCCGAGACCGTGACGGAGGCCGTCGCGGGGGACCTGGCCGCGGTCCTCGCCGCCGGTGACGGTGAGGACCAGGTGGCCGTACGCGCAGAAGGTGTCCTGGTACGCCGTCTGGTGCGGGCTCCGCTGAACGGCGCGCCCCCGGCGCGGCCCTGGCGTCCGCAAGGGACGGTGCTGGTCACGGGCACCGGCACGGTCGCGACGCGGGTCGCCCGGTGGCTCGCGGAGCAGGGGGCCGACCGCGTCCTGATGGCCGGGCGCCGAGGCGCCGCCTCCCCGGACGCGCGGACGCCGCGGGACGAGGCGGAAGCCCGGATCCACGTGGCCGCGTGCGACATCGCCGACCGGGACGCCGTCGTCGCGCTGCTCGGCGGCATCCCCGCCGACCAGCCGCTGACGGCGATCGTCCACGCGGCCGGAGCGGGAGACGACGCCCCGCTGGACGAGCTGACCCCCGAACGGGTCGTCGCCGCCGCCCGGCCGCACCTCGAAGGCGCGACGATCCTCGGCGAGCTCACCGGCGACCTGGACGCCTTCGTGCTGATCTCCTCCCTCGCCGGGACCCTCGGCACCCCCGAACGGGCGGGCACGGCCGCGGGTCACGCCTACCTCGAAGCGCTCGCCCGCTCCCGGCGCGCCCGAGGGCTGCCCGCCACCGTGATCCACTCTGGCGACTGGGTGCGCGACGACAGGCGCAGGGCGCACGGCCTGCGCGAACTCGCGCCCGACCTGGTGTTCCAGGCACTGCGCCAGGCGCTCGACCACGACGAGACCGCGATCACCGTCGCCGACATCGACTGGCCGCGCTTCCACCTCGCCTTCACGGCCTCGCGCGCCAGGCCGCTGCTGGACGGTGTGCCCGAGGCGCGGGCGATCGCCGCGGCGGACGCGCACGACGACGGCTTCGCCGCCCGGCTGGCGGGCCTGGGCGACGCCGAACGGGACCGCGTCGCGCTGGATCTGGTACGCGCCCAGGTAGCCGCCGTTCTCCGGCACGACGACCCCGGCGCGGTACGGACCGGCCTGCCCTTCAAGGACCTCGGGTTCGACTCGCTGCTCGGCGTGGATCTGCGCAACCGCCTCAACGCGGCGACCGGTGTACGGCTGCCCGCCACGCTGGTCTTCGACCACCCGACCCCCGAGGCCCTGGCCGCGCAACTGGTGTCGGCGGTGACCGGGACGGCCGGACGGCTCCCCGAGCCCCGCGTCACCGTCACCGCCGAGGACCCGATCGCGATCGTGGGGATGGCCTGCCGTTTCCCCGGCGGGGTGCGTTCGCCGGAGGATCTGTGGCGGCTGGTCGCCGAGGGCGGGGACGCCATCGGCGACTTCCCCACCGACCGGGGCTGGGACCTGGAGGGGCTCTACGACCCCGACCCCGACCGGCCGGGCAAGAGTTACGTACGACACGGCGGTTTCCTCTACGACGCCCTGGAGTTCGACGCCGGGTTCTTCGGGATCTCGCCGAACGAGGCGCTGGCGATGGACCCGCAGCAGCGGTTGCTGCTGGAGACCTCCTGGGAGGCGTTCGAACGGGCCGGGATCGACCCCACCTCGGCCCGTGGCAGCCAGACCGGCGTTTTCGTCGGCCTCAGCTACCAGGACTATCTGACCCGGCTGCACGAGCAGCCCGCCGGTTTCGACGGGCACCTCCTCACCGGCACCACCGCCAGCGTCGCCTCCGGCCGGGTCGCGTACCTCCTCGGACTCGAGGGCCCCTCGCTCACCGTCGACACGGCCTGCTCGTCGTCGCTCGTCTCGCTGCACCTGGCCGCCCAGGCGCTGCGCCGTGGCGAGTGCTCGCTCGCCCTCGCCGGTGGCATCGCCGTCATGTCCACTCCCGGCATGTTCCGCTTCTTCAGCCGCCAGCGCGGCCTGGCCCCCGACGGCCGGTGCAAGCCGTTCTCCGCCGCCGCCGACGGGTTCGGCGCGGCGGAGGGCGTCGGCATGCTCCTGGTGGAGCGCCTGTCGGACGCCCTCGCGAACGGTCATCGGGTGCTGGCGGTGGTGCGTGGTTCGGCGGTGAATCAGGACGGTGCGTCGAACGGGTTGACGGCGCCCAATGGTCCGGCGCAGGAGCGGGTGGTGCGGCGGGCGTTGGCGGATGCGGGGTTGGTGGCGTCGGAGGTGGACGCGGTCGAGGCGCACGGGACCGGTACGGCGCTGGGTGATCCGATCGAGGCGCAGGCGTTGATGGCGGCTTACGGTTCGGGTCGGGAGCGTCCTTTGTGGTTGGGGTCGGTGAAGTCGAACATCGGTCACACGCAGGCCGCCGCCGGGGTGGCGGGTGTGATCAAGATGGTGATGGCGATGCGGCATGGGGTGTTGCCGCGGACGTTGCACGCGGATGAGCCGTCGCCGCATGTGGATTGGTCGTCGGGTGCGGTGTCGCTGCTCACCGAGGCACGGGAGTGGCCGAGGAACGCCGGAGCCCGGAGAGCCGCGGTCTCGTCGTTCGGCATGAGCGGCACGAACGCGCACGTGATCGTCGAGGAGGGGCCGGAGGCGGCGGAGGTCGCGGAAGGTCAGCGGGCGGCCGGTCCGGTGCCGTTGGTGGTGTCGGGTCGGTCGGTGGGTGCGGTGGGGGATTTGGTGGCGGGTTTGCGGGGTCGGGTGGTGTCGGCGGGTGCGGGTCGGGTGTTGGTGTCGGGTCGGGCGCGGTTTGAGCATCGTGGGGTGGTGGTGGGTGGGGAGTCGGTTCGAGGCCGGGTTTTAGGTAGTGGTGGGGTGTTTGTTTTTCCGGGTCAGGGGTCGCAGTGGGTGGGGATGGGTGCGGGGTTGTTGGAGTCCTCGCCGGTGTTCGCGGAGCGGTTCGCCGAGTGTGCTGAGGCTTTGAGTCCGTTGGTTGATTTTTCGGTGGTCGATGCGGTGCGTGGCGGGACCGGTTTGGATCGGGTGGAGGTGGTGCAGCCGGTGTTGTGGGCGGTGATGGTGTCGCTGGCGCAGGTGTGGCGGGGTTTTGGGGTGGAGCCGGTTGCGGTGGTGGGGCATTCGCAGGGGGAGATCGCGGCTGGGGTGGTGTCGGGGGGGTTGTCGTTGGGTGATGGTGCGCGGGTGGTGGCGTTGCGTAGCAGGTTGCTGAGTGGGGTGGCGGGTCGGGGTGGGATGGCGTCGGTTGCTTTGTCGGCGCGGCAGGTGGAGGAGCGGATCACGAACTGGGGTGGGTTGTCGGTGGCGGCGGAGAACGGTCCGGCTTCAACCGTGGTGTCGGGGGAGGCGGGGGTGTTGGCGGGGTTTGTGGCGGAGTGTGAGGCGGCGGGGGTGCGGTGCCGTCTGATCGCGGTGGATTACGCCTCGCATTCGGCGCAGATGGAGGAGATGCGTGGGGAGTTGGCCGAGGCGTTGGCGTCGGTGACTCCTTTGGTGCCGCAGGTGCCGTTCTTTTCTACGGTGAGCGGGCGGTGGTTGGACGAGCCGTTGGATGGCGCGTATTGGTTCCGGAATCTGCGCGAGCGGGTGCGGTTCGCGCAGGCGACCCAGGGGTTGATCGACGCTGGACACCGGGTGTTTGTGGAGGTGAGTCCGCATCCGGTGTTGACGGTGGGGGTGGAGCAATCCCTGGAGGCGGCGGGGGTTGAGGGCGCTGCGGTGGGGACGTTGCGCCGCGACGAAGGCGGCATGGACCGCTTCCTGCTCTCGCTGGGCGAGGCGTTCGTCCACGGGGTGGAGGTCGACTGGTCCCCAGCGTTCGGGGACGCACCCCCGGATCTGGACGCCGACCTGCCCACCTACCCCTTCCAGAGGAAGCGCTACTGGCTGGACGCACCGCCCCCGGCGGCCGACGCGCACGGCCTCGGCCTCGTACCCGATGAGCACCCCATGCTCGGTGCCGTCCTCGACGGCACGGACGAGGACGGGTTGGTGTGGACGGGCAGGATGTCACTGGAGACCCATCCGTGGCTGGCCGGTCACGCCGTACGGGAAACCGTGCTCATGCCCGGGGCGGCGTTCGCCGAACTCGCCGTGCACGCCTGCGCGCACACCGGGCTCGGCCAGGTGGAGGAGCTGACCCTGGAGGCGCCGCTGGTCCTCCCCGAGCGCGGAGGCGTGCGTCTCCGCGTCGTCGCCGGTGCCGGGGACGCGACGGGCGTCCGGCCGGTGCACGTCTCCTCGCGGCAGGACGGCTCCGACACCTGGACCAGGCACGCGAGCGGCCTGCTCGGCCCGGCCACAGGCGGGCCGGTGGACGACCCGCGGCAGCCGGTTGCGGGCGGGCTGGTGGACGCCCTGCGGTGGTCGGCCGTGGGCGGGCCGGTGTGGCCGCCCGCCGGTGCCGAGCCGATGGACGTCCGCGACCGTTACGACCGGCTCGCCGAACAGGGGTACGTCTACGGGCCCGCGTTCCAGGGGCTGCGGGCGGCCTGGCGGCACGGCGGCGACGTCTACGCCGAGGTGACCCTGCCGCCCGCCGGTCAGGACGACGCGGCCCGGTTCGGCATCCACCCGGCACTGCTGGACGCCGCCCTGCACGCCCGCGAGATGAGTGCAGGCGACGGCGAGGTCCTGCTGCCGTTCGCCTGGGCCGGGATCCGGCTGCACACCCGTGCCGCGACCACCCTGCGCGTGCGGCTGACCCCCATCGGCACGGACGCCTTCCGCGTCGAGGCGGCCGACGAGCAGGGCCGGCCCGTCGTCGAGGTCGACTCCCTCACCGTGCGTTCCGTCCCGGTGAGACGGCTCACCGGCCGTCCTGTCGCGTCCTTGTTCACCGTCGACTGGATCCCGGCGCGGGACGGCCGGGAGGTCACCCCGCTCGCCCCGCTCGTCCCACACCCCGACCTCGCCACCGTGCCTGATCTCGCCGCCGTGCCTGAGCTCGTCCCCGGCACCGTGCTCGTGGAGGCGCCCCGGGAGGCCGGCCCGGACGAGGCGGCCCGGTGGGCCCTGCGGGTCGTCCGGGAGTGGCTCGCCGAGGAGCGGTTCGTCTCCGCCCGGCTGGTGGTGGTCACCCGGGGCGCGGTCGGTACCGGAACCCCGGGGGAGGCCGTCGCCCCCGGCCACGCGCCCGTGTGGGGACTGCTCCGCTCCGCCCAGTCCGAGCATCCTGGCCGCTTCGTCCTGGTGGACCTGGGAGACGGTGACCAGCCGATCCTCGTACCCGACGAGCCGCAGGTGGCCGTACGCGGAGGCCGGGCGCTCGTCCCCCGGCTGGCCAGGACCGGCCCCGCGACCGGCGCAGGTTTGCCGCGCCTGGACGGCACCGTCCTGATCACCGGCGGCACCGGGACCCTCGGCGGCCAGATCGCCCGTCATCTCGTACGCGAGCACGACGTCCGGCGGTTGCTCCTGCTCAGCCGCCTCGGACCCGCCGCCCCCGGGGCCTCGGACCTCGTGACCGAGCTGCGCGGCCTGGGCGCCGACGTGACCGTGACCGCCTGTGACGCGGCCGACCGCGACGCGCTCGCCACGGTCCTCGACCGGACCCCCGACCTGGTGGCCGTCGTGCACGCCGCCGCCGTACTGGACGACGGGATCGTCGAGTCGCTGGACCCCGCCCGCCTCGACGCCGTCATGCGTCCCAAGGCGTACGCCGCGCTGAACCTGCACGAACTCACCCTCGGGCGGGACCTCGGCGCGTTCGTGCTGTTCTCCTCGCTCTCGGGCGTGCTGGGCGCTCCCGGTCAGGCCGGGTACGCCGCCGCCAACACCTATGTCGACGCCCTCGCCCAGCACCGCCGCGCCCTGGGACTGCCCGCCGTCTCCCTGGCCTGGGGGGCGTGGGAGCAGCGCAGCGCGCTCACCGGCGGCCTCGACGACACCGAGGTCACCTGGTGGACCGAGAACGGTGTCACCCGGATGCCGACCGAGGAGGGTCTCGAACTCTTCGACGCCGCCCTCGCCGTCGGTGCCCCGCTGCTCGTCCCCGCGCGCCTGGACCCCCGCGAGGCACGCCGACCGGCCGACGCCCCGCTCCCGCCTCCGCTCAGGAGCCTCGTCCGCGCCCCCGCGCGCCGGGCCGCCGACGCCGCCCCGGCGATCACCGAGCTGAGCGAACGAGAGCTGCTCGACCTGGTGAGAGCCCAGGTGGCCGACGTCCTCGGCTACGCCGACCCGGGCCAGGTGGAGATCGGCACAGCGTTCAAGGACCTCGGCTTCGACTCCCTGCTCGCGGTGCGGATGCGGAACCGGCTGAACCAGGTGACCGGGCTGCGGCTGCCCGCCACCGTCGTGTTCGACCACCCGACGCCCAAGGCCCTCGCCAGGCACCTCAGGACGGGCAGGCCCGAACCCCGCGAGGCGCCCCGCCCCGTACCGTCCGGCGAACCCGTCGCGATCGTGGGGATGGCCTGCCGTTTTCCCGGCGGGGTGCGTTCGCCGGAGGATCTGTGGCGGCTGGTCGCCGAGGGCGGGGACGCCATCGGCGACTTCCCCACCGACCGGGGCTGGCAGGCCGTCTACCACCCCGACCCCGACCATCGGGGCACCAGCTACGCGCGCTCCGGCGGTTTCCTCCACGACGCGGGGGAGTTCGACGCGGAGTTCTTCGGGATCTCTCCGCGTGAGGCGCTGGCGATGGATCCGCAGCAGCGGTTGCTGCTGGAGACGTCGTGGGAGGCGGTGGAGCGCGCCGGGATCGACCCGTCGTCGCTGCGCGGCAGCCAGACCGGTGTCTTCGCCGGTGTGATGTACCACGACTACGTCACGGACCCGCGTGCCCTGCCCGAGGAGCTTGAGGGCCACCTGCTGTCCGGCAACGTCGGCAGCATCGCCACCGGCCGGGTCGCCTACACGTTCGGCCTGGAGGGGCCGGCGATCACGGTGGACACGGCCTGCTCGACCTCGCTCGTCGCGCTTCACCTCGCCGCCGCCTCGCTGCGCCAGGGCGAGTGCTCGCTCGCCCTCGTCGGCGGCGTCACCGTGATGCCCACGCCCACCCCGTTCATCGAGTTCAGCCGCCAGCGCGGGCTGGCCCCCGACGGCCGGTGCAAGCCGTTCTCCGCCGCCGCCGACGGCACCGGTTGGTCGGAGGGGGCCGGGGTGCTCGTCGTCGAACGCCTCTCCGACGCCCTGCGCAACGGTCATCGGGTGCTGGCGGTGGTGCGTGGTTCGGCGGTCAACCAGGACGGTGCGTCGAACGGATTGACCGCGCCGAACGGCCTGGCGCAGGAGCGGGTGGTACGGCAGGCGCTGGCCAACGCGGGACTGGCGGCGCCGGAGGTGGACGCCGTGGAGGCGCACGGGACGGGGACCACGCTGGGCGATCCGATCGAGGCGCAGGCGTTGATGGCTGCTTATGGCTCGGGTCGGGAGCGTCCGTTGTGGCTGGGGTCGGTGAAGTCGAACATCGGTCACACGCAGGCCGCCGCCGGGGTGGCGGGTGTGATCAAGATGGTGATGGCGATGCGGCACGGGGTGTTGCCGCCCACCTTGCACGCGGACGAGCCGTCGCCGCACGTCGACTGGTCCTCAGGCGCGGTGTCGCTGCTGACTGAGGCACGGGAATGGCCCGGAGCCGACCATCCCCGGCGGGCCGGGGTCTCCTCCTTCGGCGCCAGCGGGACGAACGCGCATGTGGTGTTGGAGCAGGGGCCGGTGGTCGAGTCTCTCGGGTCTTCGGAGGTTCCAGGGGTTCCGGTGCCGTTGGTGG
>NZ_JBEOWK010000062.1:0-8410 GCF_040295985.1 Streptosporangium sp. NPDC002524
ACATTCCGAACCCGGAAGTTAAGCTCTTCAGCGCCGATGGTACTGCACCGGGGACGGTGTGGGAGAGTAGGTCACCGCCGGACAATCATTCATGAGGGCCCCCACCGTTTCGGTGGGGGCCTTCGTTGTTGTGTGCTGTGACGAGACAGACAAGACAGACGAGGCAGGGGCCTCCACGGCCTCCACTTGCGCTTTCCGGCGGTCGTCGCAACACATTGATCTGTTGCTGACGGCAGCCGGCCTGGCGAGGGTATGGGTTTCCGTGTCACCTCACGTTGCAGGAACGCGGAAACCCATACCCCTCAACCAGGGAGATCGGCCGGAGTGGGTGCTTCGGCCGATAGAGATCCCTCGGCCTAGAAACGGTCTGCGTGCTCGTCCACCCACTGTGCGAACGTACGTGCCGGACGGCCGGTCACCCGTGCGACCGTGTTGTCGACGGTCGTGGAGGAATCACTGGGCTTGGCGTACCAGCCAATGACATACTCGGCGTCCGCCCGGGAAACGCCGGTGGCCGTCAACCTGTCGATCGCCTGTTCGTGCGTTATCGGCTCGAAGGCGATGTCGCGGCGGACAGCCCGGGACAGGATCGCGATTCGCTCACTTGGGGTCAGCGCTTCAGGTCCGGTGAGGTTGTAGGACTGCCCCGCGTGGCCGTCGTCGAGTAGTGCGACGGCTGCCACGGCCGCGATGTCTGCCTCGTGCACCAGCGCGCTGGGAAAGTCGTACGGTTCTCGGACCACTCCCTCGGCTCGGATCGATTCGGCCCAGGTCAACGTGTTGGACATGAACTCCTGTGCTTCCAGGCGTGTCCACTCCACGCCTGAGTCCGCCACCGCCTGCTCGACCGGGCCCACCCAGCCGCCCCACAGCACGGTGATGCGCTGAACACCCGCGCTGACCGCTCGCTGGACCAGCTCGGGCCCGACCTCGGCCAGCCCCGCTGTCACCGTGATGTGCAGCCGGCTGACACCGTGGAGTGCGTCCTCCAGCTTCTCCGGTGTGTTGTGCGTACCGGCCACCAGCTCCACCTCGGCCGGAAATCTTCCCGCGTTCGCCGCCGGGTCTCGCGTCAGGGCCCGAACCCGCTCCCCTCGGCGGACCAGTTCTGCCACAACGTGCCGGCCGGTGTTTCCGGTGGCACCTGTCACCAAGGTCGTCACAGTCGAGTTCCTTAGGTCGGCTTGTTTGGATGAGTCGCCGACGAGCCTAGGAACTCAATCGCACTTGAGGTCAAGAAGTCCGCCCGACTACCGGCGTGTCCGCCGACGGCGATGGAGAACTCGTGGTGGCGGACCATCTCGCTGCCTTGGTCCCAGTCAGGAAGCGCTGAGATGGGCGGGCAGCGTAGCCATGGTCTCCAGCAGGGCGGTCGCGCATACGCTCAGTTCGGTGTTTCCCCGAGGGCTGGGTTTCCCGGGGTTTCTGACATGGCAGGGTTCTCTTGGGAAGTTCCCGAGAGGGATCTGTACAGCCGTCAGGCGGCTCATCGGCACATGAGTCTTCCGGCCGCCGCGATCGCCTGCCCGGCCGCCGGGGAGTTGAGCTGGACCACCACCTGGCGTCGGCCGTCCTCGCTGCTCATCGCGATCCCCGAGTATCCGTAGATCATCCCGGAGTGGTTCCACACCCGGGTGCCGCAGGGCAGCCTGTCGGCGAAGACGCCCAGGCCGTCCGCGCGCTTCAGCGCGTTCCCCTCGGGTAATCGCTTCGGCGTCGGCTTCTTGGCGGGTTCACCGCCGGACACGGCCGGCTTCCCGCCGAACAGTGCCTCGTAGAAGGCGCCCACATCCCCCGCGGTCGACACCAGCCCGCCCGCGGACCAGAAGATCGAGGAGTTCACGACCGTCGCCCCGGGACCGTCTCCCTGCCTGCCCGTGGCGAGCCGGGAGGGTCGTAGGTCCTGCGGTAATTCGGTGTCGCGCAGGTTCAGGGGCTCGGTGACGCGCTCGCGGAGCACCTCCGCGTAACTCCGACCGGTGACCTTCTCGATGATGAGGCCGAGAAGGATGAAGTTGCCGTTGGAGTAGCGGTTCACCCCGCTCTTTCCCGGCTTGCCGCCGTAGTCGAGCAGTTCTCTCGGGGGCCAGTCGCGCGTGTACATGCCGCCGTCGACGATGGCGTCCGTGAAGCGGGAGTCGGTGAGATAGTCCGGTATCCCGCTGGTGTGGTTGAGCAGTTGTTCCACGGTGACCCGGTCGGCCCCGGGAAGGACGCCGGGGAGCAGCTTGCCAAGCGTGTCGCGAAGGGCCAGCCGTCGCTCGCGTACCAGCTGGAGCGTGATCGCCGCGGTGAACGTCTTGGTGATGCTCGCGATTCGGAAGCGGTGGTCGACCCGCATCGGGGTGCGCGTCGCCGGGTCGGCGAACCCGGCGGCGACCTCCTGGACCTTTCCGTCGTCGCGGACGTGTATGACGGCTCCCGGGGATCCGGCCGCCACCACCAGGTCGTCCGCGATCACCTGGAGGGCGGAGGCCGAGCCGGCCGGGCCCGGTGTCCTGGAGGGCTCTGGCCGCTCACCGGATGAAGGAGACGCGGGCGCGGGGCTCGTCCGTGGGGAAGAGGCCGAGGGAGAGGCCCCCGAAGGGGAGGCCGGGGAAGAGACCTGGGGAGGGGGCGGCGGGGTGGCGCTGGGAGCCGGGGTGCAGGCGGTCAATGCGATCATCAGCGAGATGGCTCCGAGTCCGGCCGCGCGCATCCGGCGTTTCCCTTCTCGTTCCTCGTGTTCCTCGCCGGGATCATGCTTCTCCTTGAGCGCGGAAACCTCCGCCTCCGGGCGGGAAGGATGTCAAGACGCTACAAGGCGGCGTGGCGAATGGGGAAGCCCGCCTGGTTGAGGCCCGGTCCTCGGGTGAAGGTCCGTGGGTGAAGGTCCGGGGCCGACCGGCTGCTTCGGCCTCACCAGTCGGTGGGATGCCGGGATGTCCAGGGCTTGTCGGTCGGTGGGATGCCGGGATGTTCCGGGCTTGCCGGTGGGTGAGATGCTCGGCGGCCTCGGGTCGCCCGATGCGTCGCTGATATGCCCCTGATGTGCCCTCCGCTCGATACGTCCGCTCTACGTCCGCTTGATACGTCGACCGATGCGTCGACCGGTGTGTCATCCACGTGATTCGTCGCTCGATGTGCCGTCCATTCGACGCGTTATCTGCCCGAACTCGCCCCGGACCCGCCCCGACGTGTCGCCCGACGCTTCTGCCGATTATGAGCGAAAGTTTTAGGTTTCTCAACCAAAGTACCCCCCGGATGGGCTCCGTGACGGTTCGTGGCGGGGTGGCTCGCCCGTCGGTCGTCGAGCCCGCAGGTCTGACCCGGTGCGGAGGCCGAGGAAGGCCGTCCGGAAGCCTTAACTGCTCATATCGTTACAAACCAAGTCTATTGCGACGCTCTGGAGGGTGGTCACCCCGCCCCATCAGGCAAGATCCCTCGTTCGGGGGTACCCGGGGACCCGGTGGACGGGGCCGTACGCCGGGGTGACTTCGGTCGCTGATCGTAGAAAGTTCAATTGATCATGGCAAAAGTTCTTCCAAAAATGGCAGAAGACGCGTAACTTCCACGCCAAGTTCTCTGCACAACATCAAGAGGGCGCAGTGAGTCGGCCGGCGGTCTTCGCGGGCGGATCTCCTCGACGAGGTGACCCGCCGGACGAGGCCGCCTGCCTGCGGCGGAAGGGAATCCGAGGCCACCCGGCCGAGGCATCGGAGATCACGGAGTCCCGTCCGCCCACACGAAGGCAGGAAAGCATGAGCGCACACGAAGAAGAGATCGACGAGGTCGCGGGCGCGCTGCGCCGCAGGCTCGGGCTGAACCGCCGCCAGTTCCTCCCGGCGGAGACCCGACCGGCAGCGCCTACAAGGCGGACTGGGACCTCGCCGCCCAGAAATGGAACGGTCTGGGGTCGATCGCCTCGGCCGCCGGGCTCAAGCTGTACACGCACAACCACGACGCGGCGTACGGCTTCCTCCTCGACACGGGCCCGCTCGACGAGCTCGGCCGGCCCACCCGCTCGTCGGGCGTCCGGAAGCTGGAGTACTTCCTCGACGTCACCGACCGCAGGCACGTCTACCTCGAGATGGACATCTTCTGGGCGCACGTGGCGCGGTACAGGTTCCGTACGTACACCGCGCGCAACGGCTCCACCCGGACCGACGTCTTCGACCCGCTGAAGCTCGTACGGCGGAACGAGAAGCGGTTCCCGCTGTTCCACGCCAAGGACGGGAAGTCCAACGCGGCCACCGGCAACGGCTACGACATGGTGCCGTTCGGCACCGGTGACATCGACTACCGCGGCTTCTTCTCCAAGCTGGACGTCGAGAGGCGCCACAACCCGATGTACGAGCAGGACAACGCGCCCGGAGGAGCCGAGGAGCCGGGCCGCTCGCTGCAGTACGCCGACCTCAGCCACAAGAACCTCGCCGCCCTGCGCCGCCGCCGCTGACAACCCGGCGGACGACGGGGCGACCCCCAGAACCCCCTCGAAGAACCCCGAATAACCCCGAATAACCCCGAAGAAGATCCCCTCGAAGAAGAACCCCGAAGAATCCTCTAGAAGAGCACCCGGAAAAAACCCGGAGACGGGTTCGGCGGATCGCCACGTGATCGAAGCCGTTGCCGCGGCACGCGTGGCGACCCGCCCTGTCCTGACACCCCCCTGAAGAAGAGGCTCAGGAAGTTGAAGCGTACCCGCGCCATGCTCGGTGGAGCACTGGCCGCCCTGCTGTTGCCCCTGGTGGTGCCCGGCACCGCCCCCGTACAAGCCCAGGCCAACGTCGTGGACGCCCCCACGGACTGGTCGAACTACGAGAAGATCACGCTGACCAAGAACGTTGGCGAGCCGATCGACCTGGCGGTGCTGCCCGACAAGCGGGTGCTGCACACCGCCCGTAACGGCGACATCCGGCTGACCGACGGCGCCACCGGCCTCACCAAGGTCATCAACACGATCCCCGTCTACGCGAACTCCGAGGACGGTCTCCAGACGATCGCGATCGACCCGGACTTCGCCGAGAACAAGTGGGTCTACGTCTACTACGCGCCGAGGACGATGACGGCGCCGTACCCGCAGACGACCCCCACCGGTTCGGCGCCCAACTCGCTGCCCGCGGGCGCGGACGAGTCGTACTGGAACCAGTGGAAGGGCTACAACCAGCTGTCGCGGTTCAAGTGGACCGGTGACGCGCTGGACCTCTCCACCGAGCAGGTCATCATCAAGGTCGAGACGCAGCGCGGGCAGTGCTGCCACGTCGCGGGCGACGTGGACTGGGACGCCGCGGGCAACCTCTACCTCGTCACCGGTGACAACACCCCGGCGGGCACGCCCGGGGCCAACGGCATGGCGCCCAACAACGACGCCCCCGGGATGAACCCCGGGCTCGACGCGCGGCGCGGCGCGGGCAACAGCAACGACCTGCGCGGCAAGATCCTGCGGATCACGGTGCGGGAGGACGGCACCTACACCGTCCCGGCCGGCAACCTGTTCCCGCCGGGAACGGCCAAGACGCGCCCCGAGATCTTCGTGACGGGCGTGCGGAACGCCTTCCGGATCGACGTCGACGACGCGACCGGCACGCTCTCCTGGGGCGACTACGGCCCCGACGCCGGCGCACCCGACCCCGCCCGCGGCCCCCTGGGCTACGTCGAGTGGAACGTCACCCCCCTCACCAAGCCGATGAACAGCGGCTGGCCCTACTGCACCGGCGACAACTTCAACTACAACGACTGGAACTTCGCGACCTCGACGCCGCGCGCGTGGTTCGACTGCGCGGGCGGGCCGGCGAACACCTCCCGCTGGAACACCGGCGTCGACAAGCTGCCGGCCGCGACCCCCGCGGACCTCTACTACGGTGACAACGCCACCCACCAGCCAGCGGAGTGGGCCGGGCTCACCGACTTCGAGTCGGCGGGCGGCCAGGGGCCGATGGGCGGCCCGGTCTACAACTACGACGCGGCGAACCCGTCGACGACGAAGTTCCCGGCGTACTGGGACAAGAAGTTCTTCTACGGCGAGTTCTCCCAGGACTACCTCGCGGCGTTCACCGTCACGGGGTCGGACGGGCCGGTGACCAAGCTGGAGCACTTCCTGCCCAACGACGCGCTGACCACGGCGGCGATGCCGATCACCGACAGCCCGATGGACATGGAGTTCGGTCCCGACGGGTCGCTGTACGTGCTCGACTACGGCGACGGCTTCTTCCGCGCCAACCCCGACGCGGGCCTGTACCGCATCGACTACGCCGAGGGGAACAAGACGCCGCAGGCGAAGATCGTCGCCAAGCCGGTGTCGGGCAGCGCCGCGCCGCTCACCGTCGCGTTCAGCGCGGAGACGTCCACCGACGCCGAGCCGGGCGCGCTGACCTACGAGTGGGACTTCGACGGCAACGGGACCTTCGACGCCACCGGCGTGACGGCCTCGCACACCTACCCGGCTCTCGGCCAGTACTCCGCCAGGCTCCGCGTGACCGACGCGCAGGGCAAGTTCGGGCTCACCTCGACCGAGATCACCGTGGGCAACACCGCGCCCGAGGTAAGCATCCAGACACCGGGCAACGGCGCCTTCTTCAACTGGGGCGACTCGGTGCCGTTCCAGATCAAGGTCTCCGACAAGGAGGACGGCGACAACCCGGTGTGCAGCCGGGTGCAGTGGACCTTCGGCCTCGGCCACGACGCGCACGCGCACCCCGAGACCCTCGGTTCGGGATGCTCGGGCGCCTGGCCGACACCGGCCGACGCCCCCGAGCACGGCGAGACCGAGAACATCTTCGGCGTCGTCGTCGTGAGCTACCGGGACAACGGCGCCGGTGACATCCCCGGGGCGCTCGGCGACGCCACGCTCATCCTCAACCCCAAGGAGCTGCAGGCCGAGCACTCGGACGCGAACAGCGGCGTCACCAAGGTGGAGGACGAGAGCGCGTCCGGCCTGGCGAAGATCACGTCGTTCGACGCGGGTGACTGGATCGCGTACGACCCGGTGAACTTCGCCGGTGTCACCGGCGTGAAGACCCGCGCCTCCGGGGCGGGGACGCTGTCCCTGCGCTGGGGTTCGGAGACGGCGGAGCCGTTCGCCACCGTCACCGTGCCCGCCGGCTCCGGCTGGCAGACCGTGGACACCTCGCTCACCGGCGCCCCGACCGGTAGCGGCAAGCTCTACGTCACCTCGACCGGCGGCGTGGAGGTCGACGGGTTCACCTTCCAGGGCGACGGTGTCTCCGACGAGACGCCCCCGACCGTGTCGGCCACGCTCGCCCCGGCCGCGCCGGGCGGGGAGAACGGCTGGTACACCGGCAACGTCACGCTGACGGTCACCGCGACCGACAACGGCACGGTGTCGAGCCGCCAGTACTCGCTCGACGGCGGCACGACCTGGCTGAACGCCAACAACCCGGTCACCCTGACCGCCGACGGGACGGCCACCGTCCGCTACCGGGCGACCGACAACGCGGGCAACGTCTCGCAGGTCGGCACCGTCACCGCGAAGATCGACAAGGCCGCTCCCGTCCTGACCCTGAGCGGGGTGGAGCCCGGCAAGTACGGTGACTCCGCGTCCGTCACGCCCGTCTTCTCGGCGGCCGACGCGACGTCGGGGGTGGCGAGCGTGACGGCGGCCATCGGAGACCTGCAGGTGGTCTCCGGCGAGCCGCTCGCCCTGTGGAAGCTGGCGCTCGGCGCGAACACGCTGACCGTCACCGCGAAGGACAAGGCGGGTAACGTCACGAAGCAGACGGTCGCGTTCGAGGTCACGACCTCTGTCGCCGACGTGGAGAAGCTCATCGACCTCTTCGAGGCGGCCGGGCAGCTGTCGGCCTCCGGCGCCGCGAAGCTCCAGGACAAGATCTCCAAGGTCATGGTGTCCGAGGACAAGGGTCGCGAACGCGACAAGAAGAAGATCGTCAAGAAGCTTGAGCGCTTCGTCGAAGCGGTCAACGACCCGAAGATCGTCTCCAACGCGGCGGTGAAGGCCACGTTCCTGCGTGACGCCAACGCCCTGATCGCGCAGTTCAGCGCTCCGGACGCCGGATAACGCCGACGCCCGACGCGCTGATGCCGCCACGTTGACGGCGACGCGCTGACGACGCGGGGGGAGAGCCTGACAGGCTCTCCCCCCGCGCTCGTTTTCCGGGACCCGGTAGTGTGCCGGGAGACTCGTGGCCACCCCGGCTCCGGGACCGGGGTCCCGGAGTCGAGGTGGTACGTCTGTATGCCGGCCGATCCCGGAGCCGGGGGTAGGTCCGTGTGTCGGCCGATCCCGGAGCCGGGGTGGTACGTCTGTGTACCGGCGGATCCCGGAGCCGGGGGTAGGTCTGGTGCCGGCCGATCCCGGAGCCTAGGCCGTGTCTTCAAAGTGATCTAGGTTCTGCGGGATCATTGGCGGGTGATTCGTCGTCATGAGCTGACCGATCAGGAGTGGAACGCGCTC
>NZ_JBEOWK010000063.1:0-6911 GCF_040295985.1 Streptosporangium sp. NPDC002524
CTCCCCCGCGGCGCGGGCCCCACGCTCCTCTGCCTCCAACCCAACCCACCCCCCCCCCGCCCCCCCCGCGCCCCCCCCCCCGCCGCCGGCGCCGTCCCCGTGGTGATCCTCCGCCACGGCACGTCTCCGGCGTCGCCGGCCTGACCGGCCGGCCGCCCGGGATCTCCCCGGGCGGCCGGTCGTTCCCCGTACCCGCCCCCGTACCCGGCCCCCGTTTCCGCACCCCGCCGGGGTGCGCGCCTCCGCGACGGGCGGCCGGGCCTCGGTGCCCCCGGCCGTACGGCGATCCCGGAACACGACCTCTCCGAAAGGGTCAGACGCCGCGGCGCATCGCCCTGGTGCCGACCACCAGGCCCACCGCGGCGACGGCGCAGGCGCAGAGCGTCCCGTACAGCACCGACACGTCCGTGAAGCGGCCGGAGAACAGCGCCCGCTCCGCCTCGACGACGTAGGAGACCGGATTCAGCGCGGCGGCGGTCTGGAGCCACGCCGGGCCCGAGTCCATCGGCAGCAGTACGCCCGACAGCAGCATGAGCGGGAACATCACCATCTGGGTGACCCCGTAGAACAGATCACCGCCCGGACTGGACGCGATCGCGAGGGCGAAGGAGAGCGCGCCCAGGCCGACCCCGAACACGACCAGCACCGCCAGACCGGCCAGCACGCCCGCGAGGTGCGGGCGGAAGCCCAGCGGCACCGCGAGGACGATGATCAGCACGGCCTGGGCCAGCAGGATGGCGAACTCCTTCATCGTCCGGCCGATCAGCATCGCCGTGCGGTTCAGCGGGGTGACCAGCATGCGCTCCATCGAGCCGCCGATCAGATCGATCAGCAGGGAGTATCCGGCCATCATCGGCCCGGACAGGCACATCATGATCAGGATGCCGGGCACGAACCACTGCCACGGCGAGCCCCCTCCCTCGAAACTCCCCACTCCGGAGAGCAGCGGGCCGAACAGGAACAGGAAGAGCAGCGGCTGGCCCATGGTGAAGAGGAGCCCGAGGGGTTCGCGCACCACGGGGGCGAACTCGCGGGAGAAGACGGTTCCGGTGTCACGGAAGAACTGCACGCTCACGGTGTGGCCTTTCTGACCAATGGGGGGAATCGCGGGGGACGCCGAGGACGCCGCGGGACGTCAGGGGACGTCGGGAACGCTGGAAATCGGCGGGAACGCCGGGAAGCCGGGAACTCCAGGCCCACCGGAATCGGCGGAATCGGCGAAGACGGCGGGGCGGCGGGGACGGCGAGATCGACGAGGTCGCCGGGGACCGCGAGGAGTGGGGGCTGCGAGATCGTCGAGGACTGCGAGGACTGCGAGGACTGCGGGATGGCGGTACGGCCAGATTGTCGAGGACTGCGGGGACTGCGGGGACGGTCAGACGCCGCTCGTGTCGTGCGAGGGCTCGCCGGTCCTGCCCGAGGGTTCGGCGATCCTGTCCGAAGAACCGCCGGGCTCGTCCGGGAGCTCACCCGCCTCGTCGCTCTCGCGCAGGCTGCGGCCGGTCAGCGCGAGGAAAACGTCGTCCAGCGTGGGACGGGTGGTCTCGGCGGTGCCGACCTTCACCCCGGACGACTCCAGCGACCGGAGATATTCCGGCAGCGCCGCGCCCGCGTGGGGCACCCGCAGCCGCACCGTCGTCCCGTCCACGGTGACCGCGCCGGGACCGGCGAGCCGCTCGGCGATCCCGGCGGCCAGCACCGCCTCCGGCCCGTCGTGGACGGTGATCGTGATGCGGTCACCGGCCAGGTCGCCCTTCAGCCGCTCGGCCGTCCCGTCGGCGATGATCCGGCCGTGGTCGATGATCACCACCCGCTCGGCCATGCTGTCGGCCTCCTCCAGGTAGTGGGTGGTGAGGAAGAGGGTCGTGCCGTGCAGCTCGCGCAGCCGCAGGATGTGCTCCCAGATGTTGGCGCGGCTCTGCGGGTCGAGACCGGTCGAGGGCTCGTCCAGGAACAGCAGCTCGGGCCGGTGGATGAGCCCCAGCGCGATGTCGAGGCGGCGGCGCTGGCCGCCCGACAGGGTGGCGGGCTTGCGGGTGGCGAGCGACTCCAGGTCCAGCAGGCCGAGGATCTCGTCGGCCCGCCGGTACGCCTCCGGCCGGCGAAGGCCGTAGCAGCGCGCCTGGGTCACCAGCTCGTCGCGCACGCGGAAGTTCTCGCCGGAGCCGTTCTTCTGGCCGACGTACCCGATGCGGGCGCGGACCCCCGCCGGGTCCGACACGACGTCGCGGCCCGCGACGATCGCGGTTCCCGAGGTCGGCGGGAGCAGGGAGGTCAGCATGCGCAGGCTGGTGGACTTCCCGGCGCCGTTGGGACCGAGAAAGGCGACCAGCTGGCCCGCCTCCACATCGATGTCGAGGCCGCGTACGGCGTCGACGCTTCCCTTCCTGACCTTGAATCGCCGGGTCAGCCCTCGGGCATGGATCATCGTCCCCTCCTCGGGGTGGGCGCGGGCGGTGGGTGGCATGCCGAACGAACCCCTGTGCCGGGGGCGCGATCGGAGATGCTCAATCCTTGACCACGCGATCCGGGTTTGGCAAACGTGAAAGGTGCATTCATGTTCTGCCTGACCTGCGGAAACGTGCTCTCGTGTGCCATGCCGTACGGTCGGGCCGATCCTCGCTCCGAGCCGGTCCGCACGCGCTGACGTGGGCTTTTCGCGAATCCCGCCGAGAAGATGAGAAAAGTACGGATTTTCCGCCGGGTGGCGGCCGGGCCGCCGGTGGCGGGGGTCAGTTCCCCCCGGAACGTACGGGGACATGGGCGGCGGGGCCGGGCTCCCGGGAGTCGTCCCGGTGGCGCCGGAGCAGGCTGTCGAGCGCCCACGGGCCCGCGCCCAGCACGGCGATGAGCAGGAACGACCAGCAGAACATCACCGACGGCTCACCGCCGTTGCGCAGCGGCAGGAGTTCCTGCGGCAGGTGCACCACGAAGAACGCGTACGCCATCGAGCCGGACGCGAGGATCGCGGCCGGGCGGGTGAGGAGTCCGGCGAGGACGAGTCCGCCGCAGAGCACCTGGACGAGCGCGGCCCACCAGCCCGGCCAGACCGCGAAGTCGACGGCCCGGCCGGTGGCGGGGTTGCCGCCGAAGACGCCGAACATCGACGCCACGCCGTGGCAGAGGAAGAGGAAGCCCGTCACCATGCGGAAGAGCGAGAGCACCGGTCCGCCGAATCGGTTGATCTTCATCGAATCACCCCTGTTCCCGCGACGCGAGGCCGGTCTCGTCCCAGCCTCACATCGCCGCCGCCCGGGGACGCGCCCACGCGCTCGTCTTGGTGATCCCCTGTCAAGATTTGGCGGCCGGAAGGTCCTCGTTCCCGTCGGGAGCCGGGGAGCCGGGGAGCCGGGGAGCCGGAGGCCCGCGTCCCGGGTCCGGCGGCCCGGCGCCGAGCCGTGGCCGGGGTTCATCGGCGGGGCAGGCCGGTGCGGCGCAGCCACGCGTCGATGTCGGGTCCGGCGCGGCCGAGGATCGGGACGCCGGCCATCACGGCCCTCCGGTCAGGAACGTGCCCCGCAGGAACGAGCGCCGTTCCGGTGCGGCGGGCGGGCACGACTGCGGCACCGGCGTGCCGTCCTCGCCGGGGTCCCGCGTCCACGGCTCGGACATGACGGCTGCTCGCACGGAGTGTGCTCCTCGGACACTTCCCGGACCTCCCGGGTCAGCGCTCCATCATCCGCAGGCCGGCTTCGGGGTGGGTGTCTCCCGCGGCCGGAGGGAGGTCGGAGAGGCGGTCGAGCTGCCGGGGGGTCAACAGGACGCCGTCGGCGGCGGTGTTCTCCTCCACCCGGCTGACATGCTTGGTGCCCGGAATGGGGGCGATGTCGTCGCCCTGGGCCAGCAACCAGGCCAGCGCGACCTGGGCGGGGGTGGCGTCCGCCTCGGCGGCCACGGTCTCGACCTCGTCGGCGATGCGCAGGTTGTGCTGGAAGTTCTCACCGGTGAAACGCGGGTTGCCGCGGCGGAAGTCGTCCTCGGCGAAGCCGTCGGTGGAGCGGACCTTCCCGGTCAGGAGGCCGCGTCCCAGCGGCGAGAACGGCACCAGGCCGACGCCCAGCTCGCGCAGCACCGGCAGGACGCGCTCCTCCAGGCCGCGGGTCCACAGCGAGTACTCCGACTGGACGGCGGTGACCGGGTGGACCGCGTGGGCGCGGCGGATGGTCTCCGGGCCCGCCTCGGACAGGCCGATGTGGCCGATCTTGCCCTGGGTGACCAGTTCGGCCAGCGCGCCGACGGTGTCCTCGATGGGCGTGGCCGGATCGACCCGGTGCTGGTAGTACAGGTCGATGTGGTCGGTGCCCAGACGCCTGAGCGAGCCCTCGACCGCGGTGCGGATGTTGGCGGGGCTGCTGTCGAGGTTCCAGGGGCCGGCGCCACCGTGGGAGACCAGGCCGAACTTGGTGGCCAGCACCACCTGGTCGCGACGGCCCTTCAGGGCCCGGCCGAGGAGCTCCTCGTTGGTGTAGGGGCCGTAGATCTCGGCGGTGTCCACGAAGGTGACGCCCAGCTCCAGAGCGCGGTGGAGGGTACGTACGGACTCGGCCTCGTCGGTGCCGGCGCCGGTGTAGCCGTGGGACATCCCCATCGCGCCCAGGCCGATGCGGGAGACCTCCAGGCCGCCGAGCAGGATGTGCTTCATCGGGTTTCTCCGTTCCCGGGGTGGATGTCGTGGGTGTCGTGGAGGCGGGCGCGGGACCCCGCCCTACGGTGTCACTTTTTGTAATATTTCATACGCGCAGAGTGTGACGCCGGGGTGGGGTGAGGTGGCCGGGCGGTCGCCACCGCGTCGCGGCGATCATCGGCTCATAACCGAAAGCTCGAAAGCTCGAAAGCCGGAACCGCGTGAGAATGGATATAGCGGTCATCATTGGTGACCCCCGGCGACGCTCTTCGTCTCAAGCCGATCGGCGGGCCGGCCGCGCTGATCGAGATCGGCGGGCTGCGGCTGCTCACCGATCCGGCCTTCGCCCCTCCCGGCGACCACTCGATCGGCCGGCACCGGCACCACGGGAAGCTGTGTCGGCGCCTGGCCGCACTCGGCGAGAGGCCTGCCCACCGGCGTGGAGCACCTGCGGCGCGACGCCGGCCGCCGCTCGTGACGACCGCGCCGCCGATGTGGTTTCGGCCGGGCGGACTACCCGCGCGAAGCCCGCCGTCCGGGCTCGTGACGCGATCCTTGTTCTCGTAGCGCCGGCCCGCTGACCGGCTCCGCCGCCATCAGCCGGTGCGGTCGAGGACGTTCGCGCAGGCCACGGCGTACCGTTCGCGGATCGCCGGCACGGCGTCCGCCTCGTGCGTCTCGACCTGCCCGACCGTCCACGACGGCGGCCGCCGCCCGCCCGACAACACCCAGGCCGCCTGGCGGGCGGCGCCGTCGGCGACGTACTCACCCAGCGGTGGGACGAGCACGGGGCGACCGAAGATCGTGGGCGCGATCCGGCGCACCGCCTCCGAGCGGGCACCGCCGCCGACCAGGATGACCCGGTTGACCGTCGTGCCCTGCGCGATCATCGCGTCCAGCCCGTCGGCGAGTGCGCACAGCATGCCCTCCACCGCCGCGCGGGCCAGGTGCGCGGGGGTCGAGGTCCGCAGGGTCAGGCCGTGCACGGCTCCGGTGGCGTGCGGGCGGTTCGGTGTGCGCTCGCCTTCCAGGTAGGGCACCAGGGTCAGCCCGTCGGCGCCCGGCGGGGCGGACAGCGCCAGCGCCGACAGCTCTGCGTGGTCCACCCGCAGCATGGCCGCGGCCGCGTCCAGCACCCGGGCGGCGTTGAGCGTGCACACGACCGGCAGGAACCGGCCGGTCATATCGGCGAACCCGGCCACGATCCCGCTCGGGTCCGCGGCCGGCACGTCGGAAACGGTGGACACTATGCCGGAGGTGCCGATCGACACGATCACGTCGCCCAGCTCGGCGCCGGCACCCAACGCGGCCGCGGCGCAGTCGCCGGCGCCGGGGCCCAGTGGCGCGCCGGTGCGCAGCTGCCCGGCCTGGCCGGTCGGCCCGAGCACCTGCGGCAACAGCACATCGTCGCGACCGAACGCCAGCCGGATCAGGTCCAGGCGGTACTCACCGGCCGCGGCCGACCAGTATCCGGTCCCGCTGGCCTCGCTGCGGTCGGTGCGCAGCGCGTCGAGCCCCGGTGCGCCGGACAGCCGCCAGGTCAGCCAGTCGTGCGGCAGGCACACCGCGGCGGTACGGGCGGCGTTGTCCGGCTCCGCCGAAGCCAGCCAGCGCAGCTTGGTGACGGTGAAGCTGGCCACCGGTACCAGGCCGACCGCCTGTGCCCATGCTCGCCGCCCCGCCTCGCCGCCGCCGAGATCCGAGATCAGGTCGGCGGCGGCGCCGGCCGAGCGGGTGTCGTTCCACAGCACGGCGTCCCGGATCACCGCGCCGTCGTCGTCCAGGCACACCATGCCCTGCTGCTGCCCGGCGATCGAGGCGGCCGCCACGTCGTCCAGCCCGCCGGCCTGTGCGACCGCGTCGGACAGCGCGGCCTCCCACGCGGCCGGCGGCACGGCGGTGCCGACGGGGTGCGGTGCGCGCCCTTCGCGCACCAGCTTCCCGGTCTCGGCGTCGCGGATGACGACTTTGCACGACTGGGTCGACGAGTCGACCCCGGCGACGAGGGGCATCGATCCTCCGGGGGTTGTCGGGTACGGATCAGGCGGGGCGGTGGACCAGCGGTGGGCGCGGACCAGGTGGTCGACGGCGAACCGGTCGAATCTGCAGAATTGGGTGCTTCAGCGTGGTCTTGTGATCGACGTGACCGTTGGATGACCGTCCTGGCGGCACGCGATGCGGCTGAAGGTCGTTTCAGGCACCGGCCTCGATCACGGCGAGGTCGCGCACCGCGTAACGGTGATGCTCGGCCTCCTCCTTCAGCACCACCTTGAGGCAGCGGCGCACG
>NZ_JBEOWK010000064.1:0-5276 GCF_040295985.1 Streptosporangium sp. NPDC002524
GAACCCCGGATCACCGCCAGCACCCGCCGCCCATGACGAACCGCCTGCGACAACCGCTCCAGCACCAGCACCCCCCCCCCCTCCGCCCACGCCGCCCCATCCGCCGACGCCGAGAACGACTTGCACCGCCCGTCCGCCGACAACGCCCGCTGCCGCGAGAACTCCACGAACGGCACCGGCGAGGCCATCACGGTCACGCCTCCGGCCAGCGCGAGCGAGCACTCGCCGCGCCGGAGCGCCTGCACGGCCAGGTGCATGGCGACCAGGGAGGAGGAGCAGGCGGTGTCGACCGTGATGGACGGCCCCTCCAGCCCGAGCGTGTAGGAGACGCGCCCCGACAGCACGCTGGAGGCGCTGGAGGTGAAGAGGGTGCCCTCGACGGAGCCGGGGGCGAGTTCCAGGAAGCGGGTGGAGTAGTGCTCGTACATGCATCCGGCGTAGACGCCGGTGCGGCTGCCGCGCAGCGTGCCCGGGTCGACGCCGGCCCGCTCCAGCGCCTCCCAGCACGACTCCAGGAACAACCGGTGCTGCGGGTCGGTGGCGAGCGCGCTCCGCGGGCTCATCCCGAAGAAGCCCGCGTCGAACTCCCCGGCGTCGTGCACGAATCCGCCCTGGCGCACGTACGACTTGCCCGACGCCTCGGGGTCGGGGTCATACAGTCCTTCCAGGTCCCACCCGCGGTCATCCGGGAACCCGCTGATCGCGTCTCCGCCGGAGGCCACCAGGTCCCACAGTTCCTCCGGACCCGTCACCCCGCCCGGGAAACGGCAGGCCATCCCGACGATCGCCACCGGCTCGTGCCGGCGGCCCTCCTCGTCGGCGAGCTGCCTGCGGGTCTCCGCCAGTTCGACGGTCGCACGCTTGAGGTAGGCGCGGAGCTTGTCCTCGGTTCCCATCGGTCGGGCCTTTCCGGTCGCGATCATTGCGTCACAGTTCGTTGTCGATGAGGGCGAAGATCTCCTCGTCAGAGGCTGAGTCGATCTTGTCCACCACCGTGTCGGGACGGTCTGCGCCGTCCGGTGCCGCGCCGAACCTGGCCAGGCCGCTCTGCAGCACGGCGACGAGCTTGCTGCGGATGGCCTCTCCGTCCCCGTTGGCGCTGGTGAGCATGGATCCCACGCGTTCGAGCGCGCCGCGCAGCGTCTCCTCGGGAGACGGCGGCGCCGGTGCGAGCGTGCCGAACAGGAACTCGGCGAGCGCGTTGACGGTGGGGTGGTCGAAGACGATCGTGGGCGGCAGGCGCAGGCCGGTGTCGGCGTTGAGCCGGTTGCGCAGCTCGACGGCGGTGAGGGAGTCGAAGCCGAGCTGGTTGAAGGCCCGGTCCACGTTGACCTTCTCCGGGTTTCCGTGCGCGAGGACGGCGGCGACGTGGCCGCGGACCCTCTCGGTGAGCATCCGCAGTGCCTCGTCCCTGGTGAGGGTGGCGAGACGGGTCATCAGCTCGGCCACGCCTCCGGCGACCGTCGTGCGGCGGGAGGCGCGGACGAGCCCGCGCAGCATCGGCGGCAGATCCCCCGCCTCGGCCCGGGACCGCAACCCCGCCCCGTCCCAGCGAGCCGCGACCACCAACGGATCGGGACTCGACAGCGCCGCGTCGAACAGCTCCAAACCCTGGTCCACGCTCAGCGGCGCGACCCCGGCCCGCGCCAACCGAGCCACATCCGCCTGCGACAAACTCCCCGACATCCCCGAGTCGGTGTCCCACAGACCCCACGCGATCGACACCCCCGCCAGCCCCAGCTCTCGCCGGTGCGCGGCCAGCGCGTCCAGGAACGCGTTCGCCGCCGCGTAGTTGCCCTGACCCGGATTACCCACCACCCCGGCCAGCGAGGAGAACAACACGAACATCGACACCGGATGCCCGGCCGTCAGCTCGTGCAGGAACCACGCGGCGTCCGCCTTCGGCGCCAAAACCGCGTCCAGCCGAGCGGCCGACAGCCCCTCCACCGTCGCGTCGTCCAGCACTCCGGCGGTGTGCACCACCCCGCCCAGCTCCACCCCCGCCACCACGGCCGCCAGGGCGTCGCGGTCGGACACATCACACGCCACCACCCGCACCCGCGCCCCCGACGCCTCCAACTCCGCCACCAGCCCACCGGCCCCCGGCGCCGCCGGACCGCGCCGCGAGAGCAGCAGCAGATCCCGCACCCCGTGACCGGCCACCAACCTCCGCGCCACCAGCGCCCCGAGCCCGCCGGTACCACCGGTCACCAGCACCGTCCCCGACACCGGCGAGGGCCGCGTCTCGAGCGTGCGGCGGGAGAGCCTGGGGGTCAGCATCCCGCCGTCGCGGACGCGCACCTGGGGTTCGGCGACGGCCGCCAGGCATCCCCAGTCGGTGTGGTCGTCCTCGACCTCGGCCAGGACGAACCGTCCCGGCTGCTCCGACTGCGCCGACCGCACCAGCCCCCACACCGCGGCGCCCGCCGGGTCGCCCGCCCGGGTGACGAACGCCAGCCGGGACCCGGCCAGCCGCTCGTCCCGGACGGCCTCGAGCACCTGGGCGGTCAGCTCGCGTACGCGGGCCGGCATGTCGGGCAGGTCGCTCACGCACGGGATCACCACGGCCTCCGCGACGCCGTCCCCGGCCGCCGCCTCGACCCAGTCCACCCCGTACACGGCCTGGGCGGAGCCGGTGAGCACCCCGGACGGGAGCGCCCGTACCCGGATCGAGGCGAGGGAGAGCACGGGCCGCCCGGCCGCGTCGGCGGCCTCGACGGCGCACTCGTCCGTCTCCGCGCCGGTCAGCCGGACCCTCAGCGTGCCCGCGCCGGGCCGGAGGAGCCGCAGGCCGCGCAGCTCGAACGGCAGCCGCACCGTCGCGGTCTCCCCGGCGACGAGCAGCGGGTGGAAGGCGGCGTCGAGGAGGGCGGGGTGGATGCCGTACCCGGCCGGGTCCACCTCACCGGGCAACGCCACCTCGGCGAACAACTCCTCCCCCCGCCGCCACACCGCACGCAACCCCTGGAAAGCCGGACCGTACTCATAACCACGCTCGGCCAGCCGCTCGTAACCACCCTCCACCTCCACCGCCTCCGCACCCGGCGGCGGCCACACCGACGCCCACCCGTACGGCGCCACAGCCGGGGCGTCGTCCGGCGCGGGGCGTCCCTCGCCGGGGGTGACCGTGGCCGACACGTGGCGGGTCCAGATGGCGTCCGGGTCGTCGGCGGGGTGCGAGTACACGCGCACCGGCCGGGCTCCGGAGGCCTCGGCGCGTTCCACGACCACCTGGACCGCCACGCCGCCGCTCGCCGGAAGCGTCAGCGGGGCCTCGAACACCAGCTCGTCGACCAGGTCGCAGCCCGCCCGGCCACCGGCCTCCAGGACCAGCTCGGCGAGCGCGGCCCCGGGCAGGACGACCGTGCCGGACACCGCGTGGCCGGCCAGCCACGCCGTGGTGGCGACCGACAGGCGGCCGGTCAGCACGGCCGGGCCGTCCTCGGCCAGGTCGACGGCCGCGCTGAGCAGCGGGTGACCGGCCTCGCGCAGGCCCGCGGAGGCGAGGTCGGCGGCGGGCGCGGGCGGGTCGAGCCAGAAACGCTCGCGCTCGAAGGCGTACGTGGGCAGGTCCACCCGGCCGTCCGTGCCCGCAGGCACGGGCCAGTCCACCCCCACCCCCGCCGTCCAGGCGCGGGCGAGGCAGCCGGCGAGCGCCTCGGGTTCGCTGTGGTCGCGCCGGTGCAGGGAGAGGATCGCGACGCCCTCGCGGGTGACGCAGTCGTGCGCCATGCCGGACAGCACCGCCCTCGGCCCCACCTCCAGGAGGACCCCGGCGCCCTCGCCCTCCAGCCGGGAGACCGCCGTACGGAACAGGACGGGCCGGGTGATCTGGTCGAGCCAGTAGCGGGTGTCGGTCCACGTCCCCTCGATGCCGGTGACGGCGGCCGTGCGGGGGTGGCCGAACGTCACGCCCGCCAGCTCGGCGGCGAACGCGGGCAGCATCGGCTCCATGAGCGGGGAGTGGAAGGCGTGGCTGACGGCCAGCCGCCGGGTGCGCCGGCCGCGCGCCCGCCACCGCTCGGCGAGCGCGAGGCACTCCCGCTCGGCGCCGGACACGACCACGGCGGCGGGGCCGTTGACGGCGGCGACGCCGACGCGCGACTCCAGCCCGGCCAGCGTCGCGGTGACCTCCTCCGCCGTCGCCTCGATCGCGACCATGGCGCCGGGTTCGCGCAGTTCCTCCATGAGCCGGCCGCGGGCGGCGATGAGGCGGGCCGCGTCCGCCAGGGACCAGACGCCGGCGGCGTGCGCGGCCGCGTACTCGCCCACCGAGTGCCCGGCGACGATGTCGGGCCGCACCCCGTACGACTCCAGCAGCCGGAAGGCGGCCACCTCGAAGGCGAACAGCGCCGGTTGCGTGTAGGCGGTCCGGTCCAGCGAGCCCGCGCCGGGGGTGCCGGGCTCGGCCCACATCACGTCGCGCAGCGGCCTGCCGAGGTGGGGGTCGAGGGCGGCGCACACCTCGTCGAGGGCGGCGGCGAACACCGGCGCGGCGGCGGCGAGCTCCCGGCCCATCCCGGCGCGCTGCCCGCCCTGCCCGGTGAACAGGAACGCGGTCCGCGGCCGCTCCGCTGCCACCCCCTCGACCAGCGTCGCGAGAGCCGACGCACCGGCGGTCCCGGCCTCGCCGTCCCGGCGCGAGCCCGCGGACGGGTTCGCGGAGAGGTTCGCGGAGGGGCCCGTGGAGGGGGGCGTCCCGCCGGGCCGGCCGTCGCCGGCCGGGGGCTCCGTCTCGGGCCGGTCCGCGTACGCCGAGAGGGTGGCGGTGAGGGTGGCGTGGTCGTGGGCGATCACGACGGCGCGGTGGGGGAAGGCGGCCCGGCGGGCGAGCGCTCGCGCCACGTCGGCGGGGTCCGGCCGCTCGCCGGAGGTGACGGCCGCGTGCAGCCGGGCGGCCTGGGCCCGCAGGGAGCGGGCGCTGCGGGCGCTGATCGGCCAGGCGATCGGCTCCGCGAGAGGGGACCGCGGCTCCCGGCCGGGGCCGGTCTCCGGGCGCGCGGCCCGCGATCCGCCCTCCGGGGCGCGGTCGCCCTCCGGGGTCGCGGACCCGGGGGCCTCCTCGACGATGAGGTGGGCGTTGGTGCCGCTGATGCCGAACGAGGAGACGCCCGCGCGGCGGGGCCGGGCGCCGGCCGGCCAGTCGCGGGCCCCGGTCAGCAGCTCGACCCGCCCGGCCGACCAGTCGACGTGCGGGGTGGGTTCGGTGACGTGCAACGTCGGCGGCAACACCCCGTGACGCATCGCCTGCACCATCTTGATCACCCCGGCCACCC
>NZ_JBEOWK010000065.1:0-4806 GCF_040295985.1 Streptosporangium sp. NPDC002524
CTCACCCCGCAGCCGCTCGATTTCCCCCAAGTCCACGAGAGCAGCATGCCGAACCCAGCACCCACGATCAAATCAACCTAACGAAGTACTACTAGCGCCACGAGGCGCTGACCTGTGATTTCTCCAGCGGTTACCCCTCCCGGGCCTGCGGCGCTCCCCCGGGCGCCGTCGATCGCCTTGCGCACGCGGTCCTCGCCGGACGGCATGAGGTGCGTGCGGGTCCGCAGGGCGAAGCCGGGATCCGCATGCCCGATGCGGCCCCAGGAATGCGACGTACCGCTGCCGGGGCTTCTGGTGACGAGGGACAGGGGAGGTGGGTGAGGGGGAGTAGCGTGTCCGAGAACAGCGATCGCCGTGTTCACCACCGGCCGTTGATCGTCACATAGAGTGCCACCCAAAGGGTGTTGAGAGCGTTCGTCATGAATCGGTCTTCGATACCCTTCGCCGTCTCCACGGCCGGATGACTCAAGGTTCACTCACCCAGGGGGCACAGTGTTCCGGTGGATGACCAGGGCAGTCGTGCCTGTACCTCCGCAGGACCATGACGCGCAGGCGCGTGTTCATGGTGTCCGACTGTTCGCCGAAGCCCGTGAAGAACTCAATCGGGCAGACACGAAGGCGCAAGTACTCCTCGGTGTCGCGGGGCTGGGCATCGGTGCGGTCGCCGGTGGCCTGCTCGCGGGAAACTGGTCGCCGCTGAAGTTGCACGCGAGTTTGCAATGGCTGTGGTGGGTGGGAGCGGTGTGCGCGCTCGCGGCCCTGGTCTGCCTGGCGAGCGCGGTATACCCGCGTATCACGAGGCGCGCACTCGGCATCACCTACTTCGACGACATCAGGCGGTACGGTTCCGCGGTAGAAATCGCCAACGCGCTGCGCAACCATGACAACGACGACCTGACCGGTCTGGCCGAACAAATCCGGGCGGTCAGCGTGATCGTCACCAAGAAATACCTGCTCATCCGATGGGGCTTCTGGCTGCTTCTGATCTCCATCGGATCGACGGTCGGCTCGGCGGTCATCCAGCTGGCCCTTTGACGCGCTCGTGCGATTGCCAAAACGGCGTGCCCGACGTACGCATGCATCATGCGGCCCTTCTCCCAGCCCGCCTGGCACTCTCTGATCGAAAGCGGCACGCCGTGCCGATACGAAGCCGGGGATGTGCTCCTGCTGCAGGGCGCACAGGGCAGTCACGTGCTGGTGCTGACTTTCGGTCAGGTCAAGGTGATCCGCCTGGAACCGGACGGCAGTGAACTCCTGCTGGCCGTACGAGAGGCGGATGACCTGCTGGGAGAACTGGCCGTCTTGGACGGCGGAGAGCGGTCTGCGACCGTATCCGCGCTGACCACGTGTCTGGCCTACGCGGTGCCGGCCGAGCGTTTCCACAGGATCGTCCGTCAGTTCGACCTGCACGGGATGCTGATCCGCCGCGCGATCCGCCGTCTGAGGGAAGGGGAGGACGTTCGAGCGGACCTGGCGGGACTCCCCGCCGTCACGCTCGTCGCGCGGACTTTGCTGCGGCTGGCGATGGGACTGGAGGTACCGCTCTCCCAGAGCGATCTGGCGGCGGCGACGGGGCTGTCGAGATCGGCCGTGGCCGCGGAACTGGCCGCGTTGCGGCGGGCGGAAATCGTCGCCACCGCACGTCGGCGCATGGTCATCCGGGACCTTGACGCGCTTCGGGCGACGGCCTGGGACGAACGTCCAGTTCTGGACAGTCACTCATGAATTTGAATGCCATCGTGTAGCCAGTCATCAGGATTCGCCATGACAGGAGGCGCCACAGTGATCCCCGATGCGGGCAGCCACCCGCTGCCGCCCTACCGCGGGCTGCTGGCAGTGGATGTCGTCAGGTTCACAGATAATCGGGACAGGTACCTTCCTGAGCTGAGCGCGATGCTCCCCGAGGTCCTGGAGCAGGCGTTCTCGCGGTGCGGCCAAGACCACATCTGGCAGGAGAAACGCTTCCCGGAGTTGCCGGGCGACGGGTATGTCTTCGGCATCACGCCGCAATACCTGCCGTTCTTGATCCATCCCTTTCTGGACAGTCTTCAGACCACGCTGTGGGAGCTCTCCCCCTCGCTCCGCGCTCGCGACAGAGCCCTGAGCATGAGGCTGAGGGCCAGCATCCATGTGGGGCCCGTCCACGACCAGGACGACCCGTTGCGTGACCGCAAGGGGAAGACCACCAACGACGCCTTCAGGCTGCTCGATTCCGATCAGCTGCGCGCGGTGATGGCCCATGCGGAGTCCGACGTCACCCTTGTCGGGGCGATCATCTCCGAGCGGGTCTTCCAAGACGTGGTCGAGGGGGGATATACCGCCGTTCACGCGAGTCAGTTCCGCCGCGTCACCGCCGAGGTGCCGGAGAAGAACTTCAAGCAGCACGCCTGGATCTACGTGCCCCGCCCGACCTTCCTCGACGGGGGACCGGGGGCGGACGGCCGTACGGCGGGCGAACAGGAGGGTGAAACGGACGAGCCGGCCGTCACAGGCGCCTCGGCGGTCTTCCACGAGCGGGTCGGACAGGCGTTCACCGGTGGAACGTTTCACGGTGACTTCACCTTCGGGGAGACATGAGCTTGCCTCCAGTCGCGGAGTTCCATAAAGAGGTGGGAACGGCTTTCGTCGAAAGCGTTTTCCACGGCGACCTCACCTTCAATCTGGGCAAACTGATTCCCTCACGGCGGCTGGGTCCCGAAGAGATCAGCATGATGCGGGCCGTCTACGTGCCGCGTGGCGACACTCTCTCGCGGGCCGTCGCGATGGTGCGCGAGACAGGGATCGTCGTTCTCTGCGCCGACCCGGGAAACGGTCGGCGCATCACCGCGGTGAACGTGGCAGCCGGTCTCGAACTGACCCCCGAGTGGCTGGTCATCGATGAGGACGACGTCCGTGCCTCGCTGCACTGCAAGAAGCACAGGACCTACCTGCTGAACCTGCAGGAGAGCGCCCCGGAGGTGCTCCCCGCCCTGGGAAGGGAACTGGCGGGTTACACCGCGCGCCTGCGAGAGGCCGGCTCCTGTCTGATCGTGCTCGCCACGGAGCACGAGCTGAGCACGCTCGACCTCGCCGTTCAACCCGAGACCGTCGAGTTGGAGGCGAGCGAATCGCGTGAGGTGTTCCTGGCACACCTGGCCCGGTGGCGTTCACAGGATGAGTGCCGGGCGTGGGCGGCCGACGACCGGATCGACGGCATCCTGTCCGGCGCTTCTTCGCAGGACGCGGTGAGGCTCACCCAGCACGTGCACGAGTCAGGACATCGGACGCCGCAGGAAGGGATACAGGAGGTCCTCGCCGCCTACCACCACTGGAAAAAGGAGCTCAGAAGCTGGTTCGAGACCACCCAGGCGCCGGAACAGGGCTACCGGCGTGCCCTGTTGCTGTCGGTCGCCGCGATGGAGGGTTCGTCCGTGACGAAGGTCTTCGCCGCGGCCGACGTGCTGTGCGCGGCCGTCGGCATCCCGTACCCCGCCGGCCGAGGTCTGATCGGCCCGGGCGTCAACGCTCATCTACAGGGCGTCGATGCGAGGTACGTGAACGGGGAGGTGAAATTCACCCGCCCCAGATACGGCGTGGCCGTACTGGACCACGTGTGGGAGGACCGCCCCTTCTTCAAGGATCATCTGACCGACTGGCTCAGGGGACTGCGTGACGATCGGCCCGCCGCCATCCTCGGGCGCCTGGCGATGCGGCACGGCCTGCCGGACCTGGTGTTGGACACGGTCCAGAAGTGGTCCGGGCAGGATCCGGACCGAGCGGTCAGGATGCTGACGGTCGCGGCGATGAGCGACGAGCTCGGCCGCGCCGTACGCAGCAGGATGTACGCGTGGGCGCGGAACGGGAACCAGGAGTCGCTGCACCTGGTGGTGGCGGCGGTCTGCGGAGGTCCGCTGGCCGACGCGTTCGACCGGATCGCGTTCACCCGCCTGAAGCATCTGGCCGGCCGTGACTCCGGGCGGGTCGAGATCGCGGTTCTCGACGCGCTGGCCCAGCTTGTCACCCGCCCGCGATTGCGTGTTCCAACGGTGATGGAGGTCGTGAAGTGGGTCGAGACCGCAGGACGCGCCCGGCGTACCGGCCTGCGGGCCTTCGTGAAGCTGGCCGTCCTGCGCTCGCCAGAGGGACGCCTGGTGCTGATGCCGCACTCGACGCGCGAGGAGACGTTCGTCGACACCCTCGCCGGCGGATGGCGAGCGGCCCTTCGTGACCCGGAGAGCGCCGGTACGGCCAAGGAAGCGGCGGTCGTCTGGCTGGAGGAGGCCGTCCGAGGCAATGCCGACGGCGAGGTGATCTGCCAGGTCCTGGCCGGGGCGTGTAGATCCAGTATGGACGTCGGTGTGCTCGCGCCCCTCATCTGGCGCTGGGCACGCACCGCCCCGGACGACGGCGTCGACCGCGAAAGTCTCTGCATCGAGCTGATGCGACGGATCGGTGAAGCGGACACGCTTACCTCCGGTGTCTCACCGCTGGGTGCCTTCGACGTCAGGGAGGCGACCGAGTGGGATTCCTAGACCGGCTGGAAACGCTGCTGGGCCGCAGGCACCGTGACGACTTCGTCCCGCACCACACAGAGCTCGCGCAGGTGCTGCGCAGCGAGCGGGAGAACCGGGTTTTCCGGGCGCGAATCACGCTCACATGGCTCCTGCCCCGAGGAATGGAACTGCCCGCCGACATCGAGACCTCGGTGTGCGACAGGCTTGTCGTGGCCGCCCCCGGGCCGGTCGGGCCCGGTCGTCGACGCGTACGGCCGCTCAGCCGAGGTCGTCGGAGGCGTACTGCTCGGGGATGTCGAGGATCCGCACGACG
>NZ_JBEOWK010000066.1:0-4705 GCF_040295985.1 Streptosporangium sp. NPDC002524
ACGTTTATTCGTGATATGAAAGACAATAGAATCAATGCTTTTACCTTTTTTCACTTTCTCATAGGCAATATTAAATGAGGTCCGATCATTGATTTCTTCAAGGGGTTTATCTAAAACTTTCTTGCTAAAGTTAGTGAATAATTTGTATTCATTGACCGTGTCCGTCATTTCTCGTAATTCTCGCATGGAAATTGAAGGATTGCGGTAGGCTTCCACTTGTTCTTCTCGGCGCCCGCCCTTGTAACTATAATGCTCGTACTGGTTATAATTCATAGATAACCAGCGATACAAGATAATGGAATACTTGCTATTGAGTTCTGCAAGATCAGACAAAGCGTGTTGCGTGAAATTTTGTTTTAAATTGATTAAATACGGCATAATTTCAGGACTAAATCGGATCGTTACCTCATCATGATAATCCGTCCACTTAACATAGGGAATCGGCACAATATTTTCAAATTCAAATCCATGTTCTTTTTTTTCTTTAATTTTGAAAAAGGCTTGTTTCTGCATATTCTCGACTGCCTGTTTAAAACGTGTGTGTTTATTGCTGTCGTCCACTTTAAAAAAGGCAAACAGTTCTGCTTTTGACAAATAAACCGTATGATCTTTTGGTGGTTCTTCTGTATCAATGCACGATACGGCTAATTCAAACATTTTCAGTGGGGTTTTATCCATTTTGGCAATAGATGTGATTAAAGAATTATGCTCCACTACTTTTCGTTTTGATAATTCGTTCAAGATTTGCACCTGCTTCTGATTTTGTTCATTTTTTGGTATACTAGACATAGAAAACTGCTCCTTTGTGAGTGATTTTAGATAGGCATGAAGAAAATCTGACCAAAGAATTGTTCTTCATGCTTTTATTATACCACAACATAAGTACTTACCTAACAAAAAAGTACTTATGTACATAGTTTTTTGTACTTATGTACATAGTTTTTTGTACTTATGTACATAGTTTTTTGTACTTATATAATTCTATAAACCCTTGAAAACACTCACTTTTTTTTGACGCAAAAGAATAAAAGATTAAAATATATATGATAAATATATATATAGGCTTCGCCTTTTTTTATTTTTTTCAAAAATGTAAAATCCAAAGTCAAAATCATCAAAAAAAGGAGTGAGCGAAAACCACGCTCACATTTTACTTGCAGCGTTCACTCGCACTCGCTAAAAGAAAAGATCAAACCCTCTCTTAGGACTTTCTTGGATTCCCTCTAATTGCTCGTATACGCTGTTTTAACTATTTGACTAGCTAAATACTCATACTTTGCAATCAAGCGTCTTACAGACGGTCAGGGCAAGCCCTAACAACCCTTAAATGGAAAACCTATACTTTGTTTAACTTGTTTTTTTACAACTTAAAACAAGCTATTCAATTCAAAATCACTTTAAACCCACTTAAAAGCTCGTTTAAGCATTCTTAATGTTCCCTTTGAACAAATAGACAGTTTCGAATTAAAGTCGCTTAAATCGAGTTTTAGAGCGTTTTAAAATAGAATGATGAAAAACTAAAAAGTTTCAAACGCTGGTCGGCTTGTTTCGTAAAAAAAGAGTGCAATGCGCACTTACACATCACTCTAAAAACGAGTGATGTAATGGCTAAAAATCGTGTATCAGAAGTTGCTTATCGCAACAACAAAATTTCATGCTAGTAGCGTCTCTTAAATGAGTGAGTCTTTGTTTCAATTTGTGATACATTTTTCTGATCCATCAAGAACTTCCTCAAAGATAAAATGCCCCAGCGCTCATTCCTCAATCGCCCTTTGTCATTGATTTTGTAATAAGCATTGCGCCCTATTCGGTTACAATCCTCACAACAAAATAGCAAATATAAACCCATAAATACTGCTGTAAGCTATCACATTGTAATACAAATTACTTCGTTCTTGTATTACAATGTGGCTTGAAAAGGGGGAAGTTTCACTTTCCCCTTTTATCCCCTTTGGATTGTGTCGATTTGCTTTACGCAAACGCCACCTACCCATTTTATAAAAATAAAATGGGCAAAAGATCTTTCTTTTTGTCATACAAAAAGAAGAAAAAGAGGGACGATTTTCTTCTTCCGAAATCGTCCCTCTTTTTGGATGAACGAACAAAAAATCTCTCGTATTTTGTTTGTTCATCCACTAAAAATATGCGAACAGTATGGCTTCATTCAATCCTGTTCTTACAAGTCAAAAGCATCGAATCGTCCTTGGACGATTCAACAAAAAAAGTAGTTGTTTTTGGACGACTACTAAGTTCTAAACATTCATTACCCAAAATCAATTTGGTCTAACATCGTTTCTCGACTAGCTTGATCTAATCCAAGATACGTTAAGGTCATGGCTTCACTTGAATGGTTTAATAAATGCATCACTAAACCAATATTATAGTTTGACTGGGTATAGACCTTATAAGCGCCTGTTTTACGCATGGTATGCGTTCCTAGATAGTTAATTCCTACTTATTGTCGGCGGAGCTGGACGCTTCTTTCACAACCTCTATCCTCGATCTTTTTGGTCATACACTTCTTTGACGTTGATAAATTGATCAAGTATTGGATTTTCTCCTTTTAGGTCAGCTTCGAAACGGATACCGTCAATATTGATTCTGGCGTTACGGTAGTAGTCAGTTCCTAGTTGTCCCCATGCAGGAGTTGAGGCATCGACATTGCAGAAGATATCAAATCCTTGTTGTTTCAAGTAAGCAAATTTTTGATTTGCTTCAGAATAAGGTTGCCAATCGCTGATGTCAGCGCCAAATGGGTAGATCAAAATATTTGTTTTGCCTAAAATAGGTGCAACTTCATTTTGCCAACGTTCATTATCTTGTTGGATATCGGCTAAAGAAGCTTGTGTCATATTCAAGTGTCCCCAAGTATGAGAAGCAAAACTCCAACCATCTTTCTTTAATTGATCAGCAACTTTTTTGGCTGCTTCGATTTCTTTGTTTGTTTTTTCGTTATCACCATATTCTGATTTTGATGTACGGTAACCTAATACACCATTATAGCCTGTTAAAGCTAATGTTCCTTTGGCGCCTTGATAAGAAAAATCGGGATGTTTTTTAATGAATGAATCGATCAATGGAACCATATCATAGTCACCAACAGTTTCCTTCTTATTGTCGATATAAATATTCTTGATTTGGTTCTGTTTATCGACAATCAACTTACTTGGAAATCCTGAATTGTCCATGTATTCATAATAGCTGACATCGTCTTGCGAAAGAATTAACGGTTTCTTTCCTTCTGGAAGAGAAACACCTGTAAAGGTCAGTTTTCCATCTGTTCCTTTTTTGACTAATCCATTTAGATTAACAAGAACATAGTTATTTTTATATAACTGATCAATGGTTTTATTGAATTCGGAAATAGTGACCATATAATCTTTATACCCTTGTGCTTGCTGGGTATGAAAAGCCTTAGCTGGATCAACAATCAGACTATGAAAGAAGACGTGTGAGATTTTGGTCGGGTCTTCCCATTTTACCAAGGATTCTTTTTCTTTTTTCAAAGTTGCTAACAATTGTTGCGCTTCTTTGGCGTCGTCTTTTTCAAGTAAGGCGATGGCTTCATCATAATGATAACTTGCAGCAAGCTGTTTTGCTTGATCAAGCTGTTTCGTCGTTTGTTTATCTTCAACAGGTTTTGAGCTGCTGCTTGAGTGTTGAGTTGTTTGACTAGTGTTTTCTAATTTATTGTTTGTTACTGCTTGTGTAACAAAAAAGATACTTACACCTAGAATAATAACAGTGCATACAGAAGTGACAGCCAATATGATTTTGTGTGTATGTTTCATTTTATCGTCCCCTACTACTTTTTGATTTCAAAAACCCCCGTAAGCTTTTCTTAACCTTTTGAAAAACTTCCCATAACCATTGTAACGAATATAGGGTTCTGTTGCAAAGTTTTAAATCTACTATCAAATAAGGTAGAATAATAGAAAAAGATAGCAGGAGGAATGACGATGAATCATTTTAAAGAAAAGCAATTTCAGCAGGATGTGATTATTGTAGCCGTGGGCTACTATCTTCGTTATAACCTTAGCTATCGTGAAGTTCAAGAAATCTTATATGATCGTGGCATTAACGTTTCTCATACGACAATTTACCGTTGGGTTCAAGAATATGGTAAGCTGATCTATCAAATCTGGAAAAAGAAAAATAGACAGTCCTTTTATTCGTGGAAAATGGACGAAACTTATATTAAAATTAAAGGGAAGTGGCATTATCTCTATCGTGCAATCGACTCAGAAGGCATGACACTGGATATTTGGCTACGCAAGAAACGGGATACTCAAGCTGCTTATGCGTTCTTGAAACGACTACATAAACAGTTTGGTCAACCAAGAGTAATTGTCAAGGATAAAGCGCCCTCTATTGGTTCTGCATTTAGAAAGTTACAGAGTAACGGTTTATATACTAAGACAGAGCATCGAACCGTGAAGTATCTCAATAACCTCATTGAGCAAGACCATCGACCAATCAAACGACGCAATAAATTTTATCGAAGTCTACGAACTGCCTCAACCACGATTAAGGGCATGGAAACAATTCGAGGAATATACAAAAAGAACCGAAGAAATGGAACGCTCTTCGGATTTTCGGTGTCGACTGAAATTAAGGTATTAATGGGTATACCAGCCTAAGATATTTGGAGTTCAGTGAGAGCGCGTTTGATTTTCTAACTTCGCAACAGAACCATCAATTCATT
>NZ_JBEOWK010000067.1:0-3795 GCF_040295985.1 Streptosporangium sp. NPDC002524
GCCGGGGGCGCGGCGGGGGCGTGGGGGCGGTTGGACAGGGGCCCGCCACGACGCCCGCGAGACGCGAGACCCACCCGGTGCCTCCACCCGATGCCTCCATCGCCGGGCCCCTTGCGCCCCAGTTTGTGTACGACGTAAGCTTACGACGTACACAAACCGGGAGGCGTCGTGACCGTCATCGCGATCATCGTTCCGTTCGTCTGGCTCCTCTGGCTCGCCCTGACCGAGTGGGTCCCCATGTTCCCGCTGAACGACCTGACCTCGGGAAACGTCCGCGGGCGCGTGCTCGCGGCGTCCATCAACTACCCGTTCCCCCTGCTGATCGCCGCGGGCGTCGCGCTGCACCGGGCCTGGTCGCTGGTCGCGGCCACCGTCCTGTGCGTCCTGATCGTGATCGGCCATCTCCAGAGCTGGTGGCTGCCCTACTTCGGGGTCAGCACCGCCGCCCAGCGGGAGATCTACCGGCGCGACTACGCCCGCACCCTGAAGATCCTGCCGGCCGAGGGGCGGGACGTCGTCATCGACGTGCAGCACATGGTGGTGGGCGTCCTCTCTCTGCTGATGCTGGCCACCACTCTCGCCGTTACCCTGGGCGGATGAACCAGCCTGCCCGTCCTCGGGGGCGCGGCGGCCGGCCGGCCGTGCTCACCACCGAGCGCGTCGTCGCCGCGGCCGTCGAGGTCCTGGACGCCGAGGGGCTGGACGCCCTGACCATGCGCCGGGTCGGCGCCCGGCTCGGTGTCGCGGCGATGTCCCTGTACCGGCACGTGCCCAATCGTGACGCCCTGCTGGCCGGGGTCGTCAATCACCTGTTCTCCCAGGCCGTGGCCGAGCCCGATCCGGAGAGTCCGGAAGGTCCGGAGAGTTCGGAGGGTACGGAAGGTGCGGAGGGTCCGTGGGCCGAGGCGCTCACCCGCTTCGCGGTCGCCTACCGGCGGACGCTGCTCCTCCATCCGCGCGCCGTGCCGCTCCTCGCCACCCACCCCGTCGACGTCGACACCGGCCTCACCCTGCTGGCGGGCCTGCTGGACCGCTTCGCCGCCGCCGGTGTCCCTCGGGAGGGCGCCCTGACCGCCATCCAGTCCGTCGGCGTCTACGTCCTCGGCCACGCCCTCGCCCAGGTCGGCACCCCGCCGGGGGCGGCCGGGCCCGCGCCGGTCGCGGACCCGGCCGCGACCGCGTTCTACGACCACTGGTTCGACGCCGGTCTCCTCGCCATGGTCTCCGGCTTCGAACGGCAGCTCGCCGGATAGCGGTTCCCGGACGCCCTGCGGGCGCACGCGAGGCCGCCGCGCCCGCCACCGCGACTTTCAAGATCGTGGATGGAACGATTCACGTCCTCGCTATCAGGTATACCCTACAGGAATAGTGGGTTATGCTGGGTCGCGTGTCAGTTTCCCCATCGGTCGCCGTCGTCGGCGGCGGCGCGAGCGGCACGCTGGCGGCCGTCCACCTGCTTCGCGAGGCGCGGGCACGGGCCATGCCGCTGGAGATCGTGCTGATCGACCAGTACGGGCGGCACGCGCTCGGACAGGCATACTCGACCACCGATCCGCACCACCTCCTCAACGCCTGCGCGAACAAGATGAGCGGGCTGGAGGACGACCCCGGCCACTTCCTGAGCTGGGCCCACGACGACGGTCTGGACGTCTCCGCGTCCGACTACCTGCCGAGACGGACGTACGGGCGTTACCTCCAGGACCTGCTGGCGGGAGCCGAGGAGTGGCCCGTCCGCGTGGTGCGCAAGGTGACGGGCACGGTGAGCGCCCTGACCCGGGGGCGGGGAGTGCGGGTCCACCTCTCCGGCGGCGGCACGGTCGACGCCGAGGCCGCCGTCCTGGCCCTGGGCAACCGCTCCCAGTCCGCCCGGCTGCCGGTCGTGGACGCCGGGAGCCCCGGCTACGTCGCCGACCCGTGGGCGCCGGACGCGCTGGCTGGCATCCGCGACGGCGCGCCGGTGCTCGTGCTGGGGACCGGGCTGACCATGGTGGACGTGGCGGTCACCGTGACCCGGGCACACCCGGACACCGTCGTCCACGCGGTGTCGCGGCACGCGCTGCTGCCACGGTGCCACCCCCGGCCCGTGCCGCCCCCGGTCCCGACGCCGGTCCCGGACGGGCCGCTGGGGATCGGCGACCTGCTCCGCGCCGTACGCCGCGCCGTGCGGGACAACGGCGGCGACTGGTACGGCGTGGTCGACGGCCTGCGCCCCCAGGTCCAGAGCCTGTGGACCCGGCTCTCCCCGGACGACCAGCGGCGGTTCCTCGGGCTGGCGGCCCGCTACTGGGAGGTCCACCGGCACCGGATCCCTCCCGTCACGGCCGCCAGGATCGCCGACCTGCGGGCCACCGGCCGCCTCCGGGTGCTGCGCGGCCGGCTGCTGGGGGCCGAGCCCGGCCCCGGCGGGCTGCGCGCCCGGGTGGGCGCCGACGGCGCGGTCCGGGAGATCGACGTCGGCTGGCTGGTCAACGCCACCGGGCCCGGCGCCGACATCACCCGCGACCCCCTCCTCGCCGACCTCGTCGCCGACGGCGTGGTGCGTCCGGACCGGCTGCGGCTCGGGCTGGACGCCGCTCCCGGCGGCGCGGTCCTGGACGCGGGGGGAGACCCCGACGACCGGATCTTCACGCTCGGCCCCATGCTGCGCGGAAGCCTGTACGAGACGACGGCGATCCCGGAGATCCGCGCCCAGGCGGCGGCCCTCGCGCCGCGCCTCGTGGAGACGCTCGCCTCCGGCGCCCGCCTGCCGTCCCCCGCGCGGGGCGGGCACGCGTGAGGGCGGGAGCTCCCCGGAGGATCGGTGCCCCACCTCCGGGCGGGAGCGCGGCCGGCGGACACGCCCGGCGCGGCCCCCGGGCTTGACCTTCAGCGGGGTTGAGGTCCCATCCTGGGGAGACCCACGAGGAAAGAGGATTCCCATGAGCGAGGATCTGGTCGACTTCTGGTTCGATCCCGGCTGCCCCTGGGCCTGGATCACCTCCCGCTGGATCCTGGAAGTGCGCGAGGTGCGTCCCGTCACGATCAACTGGCGGGAGATGAGCCTGGCGGTGCTCAACGAGAAGCAGGACATGTCCGAGGAGTACCGCGAGATCGTCGAGATCGGCCGGGGCACCATGCGGGTGTTCGCGGCGGCGCGCGCGGCGGCCGGGGACGCCGCCGTCGGCGACCTCTACACCACGCTCGGCACCCGCTACCACGGCGAGGGCGGCCTGTTCCAGCGGTCCCGCGACGTGCCGCGCGAGGGCGGTCTCGCGGGCTGGCGGGCCGCGATGGAGGCCCTGGAGCCGGTGATCGCCGCCGCGCTGGCCGACGCCGGGCTGCCCGCCGAGCTGCTCGCCGCGAGGGCCGACGGCGCCTGGGACGAGGCGATCCACGCCTCGCACGCCCTGGTGCCCACGGGAGAGCAGAAGCAGGCGCTGATCGGCGTCCCGACCATCTCGGTGAACGGGCACGCCGGGCAGTTCGGTCCCGTCATCAGCGAGATCCCGACCGGGGAGCGGGCCGGGCGGCTCTGGGACGCGTTCAAGGTGCTCGCCACCGAGGAGACGTTCTTCGAACTCAAGCGGGTCACCGACCGGGCGGTTCCCCGCACCTACCTGGAGGCTCCCTAGTCCGGAAGGGGGTGTCTCCCTCCGGGGGGTCCCTCCGTGGTGCTGGGAGGTTCCCCCGTGGTGCCGGAGGGGCGCTTTCGGCGCGAGCCCCCTAGGCCGTGTCTTCAAAGGTCATAACCAGAGCAGTAGCGATGCGAGGGTGACTACGGCGGTGTAGGACGTGGCGGTCTTGTCGTAGCGGGTG
>NZ_JBEOWK010000068.1:0-3437 GCF_040295985.1 Streptosporangium sp. NPDC002524
CTCCAATCGGTTGCGCACACGGGAACGTCTCGCCAACGGTAGCTACCGCTTCAGCGACGCCCGGCTCGTCTCTGATCCACCTCACTATTGGTCATCATTAATAATGGTACCAATAGTGAGGTGGAAATGGGAAGCCGGTTTAAAAATTCGATAGTTATTCGGATAATAGGATGGGGTTCAGTAATTGGATTGACATATTTAAATTTGATTGGATTGCCCGGCCAAATTGAAGGTTTTTTTGGTGAAAAGGTGACATCAAGCCAACTTGTACTAGCTGATTCTATTGCCTATGTCATTATCGTCGCAGTATTACTACTGTTAGCGTGGACAATTATTGAACTGTATAAAGGAAATAAAAAATATAATCAATTAATTAATGAAAGGTAAGAAGCACTATGGAAGGATTTGATGAATTTAAAAATATTTTAGTTGGGGTAGATGAATCAGAAGGAGCTCAAAAAGCCTTTCAATATGCTGTAAAGCAAGCGAGTAAAACTGGAGCCGCATTACTGATTGCCTCAATTTTAGAAATTGAAGAGCTGAATGTTTATGAAGCGTTAGACCCTGAGTACTTGAGGCAGAAACAAAGTCAATTGTCACTTAATTTGGAAAAGTACAAACAATATGCAGAAAATAGCGGTGTAAAAAACATTCAGCTGTACAGTGGAGAAGGTGATCCGGCCGAGGAAATTACTAAGACGATTTTGCCAGCAACATCTGCAGATATCTTAATCATTGGATCGCGATCAATGCATGGAAATAAAGGATATTTTGGTTCGCATGCTACTTATATGGTTAAAAATTCTCCAATCTCAATTACAGTTATTAAGTAAATATTGCAGATAATATGTATTTGGGTCAATATCTTGGACAAATTGGTTCTGTTGCGAAGTTTGAAAATCAAACGCGCTCTCTCTGAACTCCAAATATCTTAGGCTGTTATTCCCATTAATACCTTGATTTCAGTAGACACCGAAAAGCCGAAGAGCGTTCCATTTCTTCGGTTCTTTTTATATATTCCTCGAAGGGTCTCCATGCCCTTAATCGTGGAAGAGGCTGTACGGAGACTTTGATAAAATTTATTCCGTCGTTTAATAGGTCGATGGTCTTGTTCTATTAAATTGTTAAGATACTTCACAGTTCGGTGCTCTGTCTTAGGATATAAACCCACACTCTGTAACTTTCTAAAGGCGGAGCCAAGAGAAGGTGCTTTATCGGTCACAATTGCTTTCGGCTCACCAAACTGTTTATGGAGTCGTTTTAAGAAAGCATAGGCTGCTTGCGTATCCCGTTTCTTTCGTAACCAGATATCTAAGGTTAAGCCGTCCGCATCAATTGCACGATAAAGATAATGCCAACGTCCCTTAATTTTGATATAGGTTTCGTCCATTTTCCATGAATAGAAGGATTGTCTATTTTTCTTCTTCCAAAGATAATAGAGGACTTTGCTGTACTCTTGCACCCAACGATAAATCGTAGTATGACAAACATTTATTCCACGATCATATAACAATTCCTGAACTTCACGATAGCTTAGATTGTAACGCAGGTAGTAACCAACAGCGACAATAATGACGTCTTTTTTGAATTGTTTGCCTTTAAAATGATTCATTACTCTGTCCTCTCTGTCTTTTTTCTCAATTTTACACTAAAATAGATTTTTTGGAAAACTTTGCAACAGAACCAAAGAAATAATAAATTCTAGGCCCTTAAAAGAAAAAATCAAATTTTTAACAAAGGTTATTATTATTAAGGCGAAAAACCATTAAGCCGTTAAATGAAAATGCAAAGGGTTCATATACAATTATGTTAATTACGACCCGAATTGCTAGTTGATTATTTAGCCATGACTTGATACCCGATAGAATATCTTAAAGTCTCTGGTTCCAGTGATTTAGCTGATTTTAACAGTAAAGAATACGCTAAAAGTATCATCTCTAATTTCAATTGAAAACCTTGAGGCGAACGACTTTTACAACGCTCAGCTCCTAGATTTGTCAAAAAAGAGAAAACTCGCTCAATCACTTTTCTATGTTTTGAAAAATTAGGGAAAAGGATTTTCTTTTGCTTCATGTTCTTCCTGACAGGTGTAATTAGATCAATTCCTTCTAATTCCAGCCTTTCATGCAGTGACTGACCTAGATATCCCATATCTCCAAGGACTGTTGGTGTCCCAAATTGACTCAACACTTCCTCGGTCATTGAACTATCAGCCATTGAAGCAGGAGTAATTGTGTAGTCTATGACATAGCCTGATTCACTGACTAAAGCATGACATTTACATCCATAGAAGTACTGTCCCTTTGTAGAATTGTAGCCAGCATTTGCATAATCTCCAAGAACTTTGCTTCTGAAGTTACGAATAGGCTGACACAAAGGAAGGGGGAAGCTGTCAATAATGGATACACTAATTCCTTCAACCTCTTTAAAGACGAGTGCTTGGCGAATGACTTGGATACTCGGTAAGAGGGCATTACAACGGCGGACAAAGCGAGAATATTCTAGGAAATTAGGAAATAAACTTTGAGCCAATTGGTGCTTAGCTTTAAGCGTTTCACTAAAATGCAGTACGCCCCAGAGGTAACAAGTAATCACTAAACAGTCAGATGTTGCAAGATGGACGTTTTTTCGGTTTTGAACCTCAAGGGGAACACTCGTTTGATAAAGCGTCTCAATGGTTGTCAGTAAATAAACAAAAACTTTTGGAAGTGTGCTATTATAAGTCATATAAGTCGTGCGCTTTCTAATGCTTAGTGCTTTAAGATTAGGATAGCACGACTTATTTATTTTCCAATGAAATTAACTAGCATTTCGGGTAGAAAGTTTAGAGGTATCATATGAAACTACTTAATAATTTGTTGACTAGCTTAACACAATATGAGAATGAAATGATTCAAATTAGGCGTCATCTTCATCAATACCCAGAAATTTCTTTTCAAGAAAAAGAAACATTTAAGTATATTATGGGCTTTTATAAAGAACTTGACTGTGAACCAAAACTTATCGGAAAGGGATTTGGAATCATCGTTGATATTGAAGGTGGAAAATCCGGAAAAACTCTTGCGTTGAGAGCAGACTTTGATGCTCTTGCTATTTTTGAAGATAATGATTTAAGTTTTAAATCGGTCAATCCAGGAGTAATGCATGCCTGTGGACACGATGCACATACTGCATATTTGATGGTACTTGCTAGAGAACTAGTAAAAATAAAACAAGAACTTCTGGGAAGAGTTAGAATTGTCCATCAACCAGCAGAGGAAGTATCTCCTGGTGGTGCCAAAGGTATGATTAAAGCAGGAGCTCTTGACGGTGTCGATAATATGATCGGGGTTCATGTGATGATCGGTTTCGAACTCGACCAGGCTGCCACCGAGCTCGGCCTTCATCTCCCCCTCCCACCAGCCGCGTTCACGCGCCTGCCGGGCGAGCGTGGTCAT
>NZ_JBEOWK010000069.1:0-1359 GCF_040295985.1 Streptosporangium sp. NPDC002524
TAGTGATTCCGTGAGTAGTGGTGAGCGAAAGCGGATCAGGCTAAACCGTAGGCGTGTGATAGCCGGCAGGCGTTGCGTTTGCGGGGTTGTGGGACCCTCTGATGGTTTCTGCCGAGATCATAGACAGTAAGAAATCCTTCCGATAGTCGAAGCTTCTGGGAAGTGGCGCCGTAGACCGTGAGAGTCGGGTAGGCGAAATTGGTTGGACTGTTTGAGGGGATCCCAAGTAGCACGGGGCCCGAGAAATCCTGTGTGAATCTGCCAGGACCACCTGGTAAGCCTAAATACTCCCTGATGACCGATAGTGAACAAGTACCGTGAGGGAAAGGTGAAAAGCGCCCCGGTGAGGGGTCGTGAAATAGTACCTGAAACCGTGTGCCTACAAGCCGTAGGAGCGTAAACAGAAGCTTGCTTTTGTTTGTGATGTGACTGCGTGCCTTTTGAAGAATGAGCCTGCGAGTTATGGTGTGTGGCGAGGTTAACCCGTGTGGGGGAGCCGTAGCGAAAGCGAGTCTGAAGAGGGCGAATTAGTCGCATGCTGTAGACCCGAAGCGGAGTGATCTAGGCATGGGCAGGTTGAAGCGCGGGTAAGACCGCGTGGAGGACCGAACCCACCAGGGTTGAAAACCTGGGGGATGACCTGTGTTTAGGGGTGAAAGGCCAATCAAACTCCGTGATAGCTGGTTCTCCCCGAAATGCATTTAGGTGCAGCGTTACGTGTTTCTTGCCGGAGGTAGAGCACTGGATGGCTAATGGGCCCGACAAGGTTACTGACGTCAGCCAAACTCCGAATGCCGGTAAGTGAGAGCGTAGCAGTGAGACTGCGGGGGATAAGCTCCGTAGTCGAGAGGGAAACAGCCCAGACCACCGACTAAGGCCCCTAAGCGTGTGCTAAGTGGGAAAGGATGTGGAGTCGCAGTGACAACCAGGAGGTTGGCTTAGAAGCAGCCACCCTTGAAAGAGTGCGTAATAGCTCACTGGTCAAGTGATTCCGCGCCGACAATGTAGCGGGGCTCAAGTACACCGCCGAAGTCGTGGCATTCACACATGTATCCGAGCCTTTGTGGTTTAGGTGTGTGGATGGGTAGGGGAGCGTCGTGCGGCCGCAGAAGCAGCGGAGTGATCCAGCTGTGGAGGCTGTGCGAGTGAGAATGCAGGCATGAGTAGCGAATCAGAAGTGAGAAACTTCTGCGCCGGATGACCAAGGGTTCCTGGGGCAGGCTAATCCGCCCAGGGTAAGTCGGGACCTAAGGCGAGGCCGACAGGCGTAGTCGATGGACAACGGGTTGATATTCCCGTACCCGCTACGATGCGCCAATACTGAATCCAGTGATACTAAGGGTCCTTAACCCCTCCAAG
>NZ_JBEOWK010000069.1:1451-2852 GCF_040295985.1 Streptosporangium sp. NPDC002524
TAAGTCTGAGATGTGATGCCGAGCCGATTGTGGCGAAGTGGGTGATCCTATGCTGCCGAGAAAAGCCTCTAGTGAGTGTCGTGGCGGCCCGTACCCTAAACCGACTCAGGTGGTCAGGTAGAGAATACTAAGGCGATCGGGTGAACTGTGGTTAAGGAACTCGGCAAATTGCCCCCGTAACTTCGGGAGAAGGGGGGCCTTCGCTGGTGACGAACCTTTGCGTTCTGAGCTGGTGGGGGTCGCAGAGGCCAGGGGGAAGCGACTGTTTACTAAAAACACAGGTCCGTGCGAAGTCGTAAGACGATGTATACGGACTGACGCCTGCCCGGTGCTGGAACGTTAAGGGGACCGGTTAGTGGAGTTTACTTCGCGAAGCTGAGAACTTAAGCGCCAGTAAACGGCGGTGGTAACTATAACCATCCTAAGGTAGCGAAATTCCTTGTCGGGTAAGTTCCGACCTGCACGAATGGCGTAACGACTTCCCCGCTGTCTCAACCGCAGACCCGGCGAAATTGCACTACGAGTAAAGATGCTCGTTACGCGCAGCAGGACGGAAAGACCCCGGGACCTTCACTATAGCTTGACATTGGCGTTTGGAACGTCTTGTGTAGGATAGGTGGGAGACGGTGAAGCTATCACGCTAGTGGTGGTGGAGTCATTGGTGAAATACCACTCTGGTCGTTTTGAACGTCTAACTTCGGTCCGTGATCCGGATCAGGGACAGTGTCTGGTGGGTAGTTTAACTGGGGCGGTTGCCTCCTAAAGAGTAACGGAGGCGCCCAAAGGTTCCCTCAGCCTGGTTGGCAATCAGGTGTCGAGTGTAAGTGCACAAGGGAGCTTGACTGTGAGACCGACGGGTCGAGCAGGAGCGAAAGCTGGGACTAGTGATCCGGCGGTGGCATGTGGAAGCGCCGTCGCTCAACGGCTAAAAGGTACCCCGGGGATAACAGGCTGATCTTCCCCAAGAGTCCATATCGACGGGATGGTTTGGCACCTCGATGTCGGCTCGTCGCATCCTGGGGCTGGAGTAGGTCCCAAGGGTTGGGCTGTTCGCCCATTAAAGCGGTACGCGAGCTGGGTTTAGAACGTCGCGAGACAGTTCGGTCCCTATCCGCTGCGCGCGCAGGAGACTTGAAAGGAGCTGTCCCTAGTACGAGAGGACCGGGACGGACGAACCTCTGGTGTGCCAGTTGTTCCGCCAGGAGCACGGCTGGTTGGCTACGTTCGGAAGGGATAACCGCTGAAAGCATCTAAGCGGGAAGCTCGCCTTGAGATGAGGTCTCCCACCACGAAGGTGGGTAAGGCTCCCGGGAGACGACCGGGTTGATAGGCTGGAAGTGGAAGCGCAGTAATGTGTGGAGCTGACCAGTACTAATAGGCCGAGGACTTGACCACAAAGCA
>NZ_JBEOWK010000070.1:0-1945 GCF_040295985.1 Streptosporangium sp. NPDC002524
GAGCTATACTATAAAAGTGGACAGAAAATTGTGTGTTATAATCTGTCTATTAAGACACAAAAATGAAAGGTGGAAAGGTTATAATAAACTAGACACAAAGTTAAGAGAAATCGTGGAAAGGTTTATTATGGCAAGAAGAAAATTCGATAAACAATTTAAAAATTCTGCAGTAAAACTCATTCTTGAAGAGGGTTACTCTGTTAAAGAAGTCAGCCAAGAGCTTGAGGTTCATGCCAATAGTCTTTATCGCTGGGTTCAAGAAGTTGAAGAATATGGAGAAAGTGCTTTTCCAGGAAATGGGACAGCCCTAGCTGATGCCCAACATAAGATTAAATTGTTAGAGAAAGAAAATCGTTATCTTCAGGAGGAACTTGAACTTCTAAAAAAGTTCCGGGTCTTCTTGAAGCGAAGCAAGTAAAACGTTTTGAATTTCTCTTGAAACATCATGGGAAGATAAAAATTAAGCATGCAGTAAAAGTTCTTAAGGTTTCTCGCTCAGGTTTCTATGAATACATGCATCGTCGTCCTTCAAAACAACAAGTGGAGAGAGAAATTCTCTCAGAGAAGATAAAAGCTGTCTTTCATGAGCATAAGGGACGCTATGGTGCGGTTAGAATTACCAAGGTACTTCATAATACTGGTATTATGACCAACACGAAACGTGTTGGGAAACTGATGCACTTGATGGGACTTTATGCCAAGGGAAGCCGTTATAAATATAAACATTACAACAGAAAAGGAGCTTCGCTTTCAAGACCCAATTTAATTAATCAGATCTTTAAAGCAACAGCTCCTAATAAAGTATGGCTGGGAGACATGACCTATATCCCTACCAAAGAAGGCACCTTATACTTAGCCGTGAATATCGACGTTTTTTCACGTAAGATTGTAGGCTGGTCAATGTCTTCACGGATGCAAGATAAACTGGTGAGGGATTGCTTCTTACAAGCTTGTGGGAAAGAACATCCTCAGCCTGGCTTGATTGTCCATACTGATCAAGGGAGTCAATATACAAGCTCTCGTTATCAATCTACTCTTCGTCAAGTCGGTGCTCAATCTAGCATGAGTCGTAAAGGAAATCCATATGACAATGCAATGATGGAGTCTTTTTATAAGACGCTAAAGAGGGAGCTTATTAATGATGCTCATTTTGAGACAAGAGCTGAGGCTACTCAAGAAATATTTAAATACATTGAGACCTATTACAATACAAAAAGGATGCATTCAGGTCTTGATTACAAGTCTCCAAAAGACTTTGAAAAATATAATTCTTAAATTCTCTTAACTCCGTGTCTAGTTTTTCGTTGACTTTCCAAAAATATAGCTCATTTTGTGTCTAAATATTTGACATTAGTCCACTTTAATTGTCTTTAACTTTTCACTCATCATAAGTCCTGCCTTTTAACCGTAGGTAGATATTGCTCGATTGCTTTTTTGAGATACTTAGTGATATTTTTCTTTGAGTAGTCTTCTCGCTTGGCTCTCACATAAGACAAGTGGTCTTTGACCCCATTCAAACCTCGTAAGTCTTTCAGTTCGTCATAGAGAGGGTACACGTGTGCTTGTAAGCCTGAAAGAATTTTAGTATCCGTCAAGTCTAGATAAGACAATAAGAAATGTTCCATAAGCAGCTTGGTATACGGACTTTTTAGGGCTTGTACCGTCAGCATGTCTTCGGTTTCTGCTTTACGTGCTTTATCTTCTTGGTAGACTTTATCTTCCAACTTGTAGCTGTTATCGTCTGCTCGACGTTTTTTCGTAATATGAAAGACGATAGAATCAATCGAGCGCCCCTTTTTGACTTTGTCATACGTCACGGTAAAAGAAGTATGATCATTGATTTCTTCCAAAGGTTTTTTTAATATCCATTTTTCTAAATCTGCAAAAAGTTTATATTCATTGACTATATCCGTCATTTCTCGTAATTCTCGGATTGAAATTGAAG
>NZ_JBEOWK010000071.1:0-1780 GCF_040295985.1 Streptosporangium sp. NPDC002524
GTGTTTTACATGTCAATCGTTCCACCTACTGTAACTTCATAAACAAGAGGCCTTCGAAGCGTGAAGTAGAAAATCAACGCTTGAGAAAATTACTCCTTGAGATTTATATGAAAGCCAAGAAAAGAATTGGAACGAGAGCTTTTAAAATCATTCTCCTGCGTGATTATGGCGTTAATATTTCTGAAGGCCGTATCTTAAGACTTCTCAAGTCTATGACACTCCCTAAAATGTCAACCATCAAACCTTGTTTTAAATCAAATAAATCTCCTGTATTTTCTTCTGATAATCTGCTTAAACAAGAATTTAACCCGAATTCCCCAAATCAAGTTTGGACAACAGATTTCACTTATATCTCTATAGGACCTAAACGACATGTTTATCTCTGTGCTATTCTTGACCTCTACTCAAGGAAATGTATTGCGTGGAAAGTAAGTGATCGAATTGATGCCAAACTCGCCTGTGACACCTTAGAGATAGCTATAAATAAGAGGAAGCCTAAGGAACCAATTATCTTTCATTCGGATCAAGGAAGCCAATTTAAATCAGCTTCCTTTAGAAAGTTATTAGATGAGCATCAATTGCTTGCTTCTTACTCCAAGCCTGGATATCCTTATGATAATGCCGTCACTGAGGTCTTTTTCAAGTATCTTAAACAACGAGAAATTAATCGCAGAACTTATCACTCCATTTAAGAAGTTCAACTCTCTTGCTTTGAATACATCGAACAATTTTATAACAATTATAATCCTCATTCCGCCAACAAGGGTTTAACTCCAAATCAGAAAGAAGAAAATTATTTTAAGAAAATATAGCTCATTTTGTGTCTAAATATTTGACATTGGTCCAGTGTACAATTGATTCATTCCGATACAAATGAAATGAAGGCAAATAATATTAAATTAGGCGATGTTTATTTTTTTTAGGTTTGCCTAATATTTTGCTTTAATTTTATAAAAAAGAGGTGTATACTTATAATATTCTTAAAGGAAGGTGGAAATATTTTGAAAGATACAACAAGTCATTCTGGTAAAGAGCACAAACCTCGATTAATTCAGCATGCGAATGGTCCCTCTTTAGAGGAAATTAACGGAACTGTCGAGGTACCCAAAGGCAAAGGCTTTTGGAAAACCCTGTTCGCCTATTCTGGACCGGGAGCATTAGTTGCTGTGGGATATATGGATCCAGGCAACTGGTCTACTTCGATTACGGGTGGGCAAAACTTCCAGTATTTATTAATGTCGGTCATTTTAATGTCTAGTTTAATTGCAATGCTATTACAATATATGGCTGCTAAATTGGGAATTGTTAGTCAAATGGATTTAGCTCAAGCAATTCGAGCGAGAACGAGTAAAAAACTAGGAATCATTTTATGGATTTTAACGGAATTAGCGATTATGGCAACAGATATTGCGGAAGTAATTGTCGCATCAATTGCTCTTTATTTACTTTTTAATATTCCGCTTGTCGTCGCAGTCTTTATTACGGTATTTGATGTTTTAATATTATTGTTGTTAACGAAAGTTGGTTTTAGAAAAATTGAAGCAATAGTTGTCTGTTTGATTTTTGTAATTCTTTTTGTGTTTGTTTATCAAGTAGCGTTGTCTGATCCTAATTGGGGGGATGTACTTAAAGGATTGGTTCCGACTGGTGAAACGTTCTCCTCTACACATTCAATTGGTGGTCAAACGCCTTTAACTGGTGCATTAGGGATTATTGGTGCAACCGTTATGCCTCATAATTTATATCTACATTCGGCTGTGTCTCAGACTCGAAAGATAAA
>NZ_JBEOWK010000072.1:0-1669 GCF_040295985.1 Streptosporangium sp. NPDC002524
TTTTGCTTCTTCATGGTACTAAATAATTATAAAAAGATTTATGAAAAAATTGGAATGATAGTTGTAAAAACCAATAAATAACTTAGTAAAAAATAGCTTCTAATTTAATAATAAAAGCTCCTTTATGAAACTAAAGGAGCTTTTAAATATTTACAACGATTAAAAGAACGGTTAATCAATACTAGGCTTCTAGTAAGGGATAAGGAGATTGAGAAAATTTTCATTTATTTATATACCTATAAATCGTTGTTCTTGACACTCCCCAAGAATCCGCAATCGACTTAATTGGCGTACCACTTTCTACCAAGGTTTTAAGAAGCTTTACGTCTTGCTCCGAAAATTTCTCAGGTCTTCCTCCAAGTCGTCCTCTTGCACGTGCGGCTTCTCTACCAGCGGCAGAACGCTCCAAAATAAGATTTCGCTCAAATTCCGCAAAAGCCGCAAACAAATGAAACATCAATTGTCCAGTCGAACTTGATTTATCCATTGTAATATTTTCTTGTAGACTATGAAAACTTACCCCCTTATTATTAAAAGAATTAACAATATTAATGAGGTCCTCCATATTTCTACCTAATCGATCTAACCGCCAAACAACGATCGTGTCTCCAGGACGAGAAAATTCGATCGCGGATTTTAATCCAGGTCTATCTTTTTTACTTCCTGACATATGATCAGTAAATATTTTTTCACAGTTATATTTTTTTAGACTATCTTTTTGTAAATCCAAATTTTGAAGTCCAGTTGAAACTCGTGCATATCCGATATTCATTTTTTTCTCCTTCATTTTAATTTATTGTATCATAACTTAGAAATATATATATAAATGAACATAGAATAAATTACGGGTTAATGAACAAGGAATGTAAATGATTTTAATAATCTTAATAAGAAAAGAAGAGTGTTCAGAAAATGACCATTTTCTGAACATCTGATAAAAAAGGAAAAACGATTAGAACGCTTTTCTTTTTTATGTCTATTTATTTGATAATAGTCCAAAAACACTAAACAGGCTTTTAGTGATCCTTGCCTTCAATCGTTTCGATATCGCCTTTGCCGTCACGGGACACGATGGCCTTGATAGCGGCAGTGATGCCTAAAACATCATCATCCAATGACAACGCTGGTGTTTCCGGACGAGTGACAACCTGTTCCGGCAAAAATGGAATATGCATGAAGCCGGCCTTAATATCGGGAAACATCTTATCCCGCATATACTGTACCTGATAAAAAATGTGGTTGCAGACGTAAGTGCCTGCTGTGTTGGAGACTGCTGACGGAACACCAGCTTCCCGAATGGCTTTGGCCATGGCCTTAATTGGTAACTGGGTAAAGTAGGCATTCTCGCCATCGCCATGAATCGTGTGATTAAGTGGCTGATACCCGGCATTATCTTGAATCCGACCGTCATCCAAGTTAATCGCAACTCGCTCCGGCGTGAGTTCAAACCGGCCACCAGCCTGACCAATGCTCAACACATAGTCAGGCTTTTCTTTGGCAATAGCATCTTTAACGACATCGGCTGAAACATTAAACTTTGTCGGAATTTCCAATTTAACGATTTGTGCCCCAGCAATTTCATCCGGCAAACGTTTCACGGCTTCAATCGCAGGATTAATTTTATCGTCGGGTGGGCCGCTCCCCCGGGCAGCTGATGTGGCTGCGCTTC
>NZ_JBEOWK010000074.1:0-1437 GCF_040295985.1 Streptosporangium sp. NPDC002524
CTAGTAGTACTTCGTTAGGTTGGTTCGGGTGGGTGGTGTTCTGGTCGTACGGCGGTGGCGGGTATGTCGCGGTGGCAGGTGGGGCATGTGCCGGTCCATGCGCGGATGAGGTCTTGGAGCGTGGCCAGGACCTGGTAGAAGGTCAGGCCGGCGCCGGGGCTTTTGGGTCCAGGCGTCGGAGGGTGAGGAAGGCGTGGGCGGCGGTGACCAAGGTGGCGTGGTGGTGCCAGCCGCGCCAGGTGCGGCCCTCGAAGTGGTCCAGGCCCAGCCCGTGTTTCATCTCCCGGTAATCGTGCTCGATGCGCCAGCGCATCTTGGCCAGGCGAACCAGGCGCCGCAGCGCGGTGTCGACCGGCAGGGTGGTCAGCCAGTACTCGGTGGGCGCCGCGGCGCCGGTCGGCCACTCGCTCAGCAACGTCACCGCGGGCAAGACCCCGTCCCAGCCGGCCGCCCCCGCGGCCTGGGCCATCGCGTATCTGCGGGTCGTGACCCCGGCCGGGCGCACAATCTGGACCCGAAACCGCGAGCGCATCGGGCCTTTTGAGCCCGTTCGCCAGGTCACCCGCCGATAACCTGCGCGCCCGCTCTCGGCGGCCAACTCCCTCAGCGAGGACGCGGCGGTGCGATAGCGAGCAGCGGGCTTGCGGCCGTTACCGCTCCACGTCGGCGTGGCAGGCACCGCATCATGAGGATGAGCGGACTCATCGGAGCGGACCGCGACGACGAAGTCCAGGCCCCGCTCGACCAGAGCATGACGAAACGCGGTGATCTGGCCATAACCGGCGTCGGCGACGATCACCTTCGGGGCCAGCCCCCAGCCGATCGCCTCGTCGATCAGATCCAGGGCCAGCCGCCACTTCTCGCGGTGCCTCACCTCGCCGGGTATTCCGACCCTGGAGCGGCGTGCGGTGTCCTGCTCCCACTCCTTGGGCACGAACAGCCGCCAAGAGATCGGCACCGACGCGGCATCACAGGCGGCGTGCAGGCTGACCGCGACCTGGCAGTTGGCCTGCTTGCCCAGCGCCCCGCACCACTGGCGGGCCACCGCCACCGACATCTTCCCGTCCTTGGGAAAGGACACATCGTCGATCACCCACACCTGCGGGGCGATGGCGGCGGTCAGCTTGGTGGCGATCGCCCGCAGCACGGGCGCATGATCCCAGGTCGACTGGCTGACGAACTGCTGCAACCCCTGCATGTCACCGTCCGGCAGGCGCTCGGCCATCGGCTGGATCGACTTGCGTGGCCCGTCCAGCATCAGCCCCCGCAGATAGCAGTCGCCCTTCGCCCGCTGATCTCGACGCGGCACCGACGCGAACACCTCGGCCACGAACGCGTCCAGCTCACCCCGCAGCCGCTCGATTTCCCCCAAGTCCACGAGAGCAGCATGCCGAACCCAGCACCCACGATCAAATCAACCTAACGAAGTACTACTAG
>NZ_JBEOWK010000075.1:0-1400 GCF_040295985.1 Streptosporangium sp. NPDC002524
CAGACATCCTAACTACCAATAAATACGGCCATACGTGATGAACCTGACAAGGCGGGCGCACGGCGCGGCCGACGGTTCGACGCGACGGTAGGCCTTCTTTTCGGGTTTTCTTATATAATCCTCGAATGGCTTCCATGCCCTTAATCGTGGTAGAGGCAGTGCGTAAACTTCGATAGAATTTATTGCGTCTCTTTACTGGACGATGGTCTTGTTCAATCAAATTATTCAGGTATTTAATGGTACGATGTTCTGTCCCTTGATAAAAGCCGTATTCTTTTAGTTTCTTAAAGGCACTTGTAATAGAGGGGGCTTTATCTGTGACTACAACCTTCGGTTCATCAAACTGCTTCACTAACCGCTTAAGAAAAGCATAGGCTGCTTGTGTGTCCCGTTTTTTACGTAACCAAATATCCAAGGTTAAACCATCTGCATCGATGGCTCGATACAAATAATGCCATTTTCCTTTAATTTTGATGTACGTTTCATCCATTTTCCATGAATAAAAGGATTTTTTATTTTTCTTTTTCCAGAGATGATAGAGGACTTTACCGTATTCTTGTACCCAACGATAAATAGTTGTGTGACAAACGTTAATCCCACGATCATAAAGGAGTTCTTGAATTTCACGATAGCTTAGATTGTAACGCAGGTAATAACCAACAGCGACAATAATCACATCTTTTTGAAATTGTTTACCTTTAAAATAGTTCATTGATATATCCTCGCTGTCATTTTTATTCATTTTACACTAAAATAGACTTATCAGAAAACTTTGCAACAGAACCGATTTCTCAATCTTAGGTTTCACGATTTCAACATCACGAATTTCAACTGTCAACTGTTTTTCCTCACCAGTTTTAGTTTTTCCTGTTACTTGCATAAAGACTCTCCTTGCTATTTCACTAATATAAGAACGCAAACTCTGACATTTGCGCCCCTAAAATAAAAAAGACCTAAGTCGTTTTAATATACTTAAGTCTTCACTACTCAAAATAGAATAATTTTTCAAATTCTATATCCAACGCTATACAAAGTAATAATGCTAATTTAGCAGATGGAACGTACTCATAGGTTTCTATATTGCTAATTGTCTGTCTCGAAACACCAACAATTTTAGCCAAATTACTCTGGTTTATTTGTTTTTCAGCACGAGCCACTTTTAACCTATTCTTTAACTCAAGTTTTCCTTTATCCCTCATTTAAAAATTCCACTCATTAAATTCCAGCCCATCACAGAAACAGCAATTAATAATACTACAATTACTATGATGTTAGTCATCGACCTCTTCTTTTTGAACAGATATATTTCATGTCCCAAAGCCAAAAGTAATAACATAAAAAACAAATCGTCTATAGATTCATTTTTTAGCAACCTAATTGTGAAAATAAACAGCCAAGCA
>NZ_JBEOWK010000076.1:0-1390 GCF_040295985.1 Streptosporangium sp. NPDC002524
CACCAACACGTGACAAGACCCGGGTTGACCCCAGAGCATAAGGCAGAAAATCCAGTAACGAACAAAAAACGTTCGCTACTGGATTTTTTGTCTTATGTGGCCGGGGTCAGGGTCGTCGGAGCGTATTTCAGAAGCCGAAGGGTGCTCAAAATAGCATAACTGCTCAACTATACACATTCCAAAAAAGTCCCCCACCCAGCAGCAAGTCACTCACCCATCACATCTTCCGCCAGAACTTCAGCATAATCAGCATCGCCACAATCAAGGCGACAGAAATCCCCAAAGTCAGCATCCAAGCATCTTGCATCCCGGCTAACGGGAGTTTCTTCACGTTCATCCCATAGAATCCGGTAATGATCGTTGGCACAGCCATGGTCAGTGACCAAATTGTCAAAAATTTCATTGTATCGTTCAGGTTGTTATTAGCAAGGCTGTTGAGGGTATGATCGATTCGGTCAACGACTTGGGTTTCAATCTCAAACATCCGTTGGACCTGTTCTCCTTCAATTTGCACGTCTTCGAATAAATCAATTTTATCTTGGTCAGCACCGACACCAAAATGGGTCTTTGGCAAACGATCGAGTTCACTGAGATTGGTTTGGACCGCGCTGGACAAAAAGGTCAACGTCTGTTGAAGATATGAAAGTGAAACCAAGTCACTGTTCTTCGTCTTCCGGTTCAACATTTTATCCAAATAGTTGCGTTTCTTGGTAATGGCGCGAGAAATTGGGATAAAACTGACAACAACTGTAAACAGTGTTTGCAGAATAAATGCATCGACGCTCTTAACCTCGGGATTATCCAATGCCGAGTAAAGTGCCGTGTTGACTTCAGGTATGCCGCTTTGATTAAACGTGAATAAAACGCCCTTATGGAGCAACATGCCAAATGGCTGGGTAATGTATCTCAGCGCATCTTTGTCGAGGGCATACGGCGCCAGAAAGATGAATAATTGGTAGTCCTCATTGATATCATAAACATAATTAGTACTTTCATCATTATCAGTGACGTACTCAATAATATCTTCATCGATGCCATACTGATCTTCGAGGGTTGCCCGTTCTTCGGCATTGATTTGAATCGTTTCAATCCATTTGGTTCCATTGATTGTCTTTTCGGGTTTGATCATTTAGTAATTCCCCTGTTAGTTATTAACCTCTATTTTAGACTAAAAGAAAAGAAGCTGCAGACAAATTTTTAAATTGTCAACGATTCCCAACTGCTAAACACTTTTATAAAGAATATAACGGAAACCTTGTCGGGCTGCCATTTTGTCGGTACCGCTCATATCAAAGGTTTCAGCCGTTTTATTAGCAAAATCCTTTTTAATATACACGTCTTTTGCTGTAACTTCTAAATCTGCTAATTAAAGTTTGTTAGGTAGGTTTCG
>NZ_JBEOWK010000077.1:0-1346 GCF_040295985.1 Streptosporangium sp. NPDC002524
GGGCGCACCCTGCAGTTCGGGTTGCATCCCCGTCACTCGGTGGTGCTGACCGACCTTGAGCCCGAGGTCCGCCGCTGGGTGGAGAGTCTCGAGCAAATTGCAAGTCCAAGTTAGCCAGCCAAGCTCATCTCATATGAACTCTTATAGTTGAACATTTTTCTTGGATAATGGTTCATCCAATACTCGATAGCGGCGACTTCTTCAGGGGTCGTCTTTGTTGTGCCTTTTGGCAGATGCCTACGAATCATTCGGTTATGGTTTTCATTCGTCCCTCGCTCAAAGCTCGCGTAGGCGTGTGCATAGTAAACTGGACAGCTTACGACCTCAGAGAGCCTTGCAAATTCATGGCCATTGTCAGGGGTAATGGATTTGAAGTCATAACTTTTTTGAAGTTCCACCAGCTCATCATTGACCGCCTGTGCTGTTTTCCCATCAATCAAGCGAATGATCTCCGTGCGGTATTTTCGCTCTGTGAGCGTCAAAAGCACCTTGTTCTTAGCTCTCGTAAGAATGACCGTGTCAATCTCGTAATGCCCCACTTCTAAGCGATTGTTAATGAACTCAGGCCGTTCTTCAATAGACTTACCAAAAGGATGCTTTGGCGCACGAGGTTTGATTTTCTTTGCCGCCTTATACTGCGGATAGAAAAGATGATGACGCTTGGCTTCTAACCAGCCCCAGTTGACCCAATTGTAGAGGCTGCTCAGAGAAACTCCTTTTAGAGCCTGATGAATGACTTCCAAAGAGTCCTTGTCTTCTTTAAGACGTGTACTCACATAACAATCAATCTCAGTCGTGAGTTTACTCGGACGAACACTGTGAGCCCTCAATCCTTCATAATTTTCTTGAGCCTTTTTAGCAGAGTATTTTACCTTCCGCTTGAGCTGGATTTCCCCTCGCTTCATCTCTCTGTCAATCGTCCCATGAGCTTTATTCAATAAGCGCGCAATCTCACGGTTGCTCAGTCCTTCTTTATTGTGCCAACGTTCAATGTTTAAACGGTCTTGATTGGTCAGGTGTTTCCCTTTGCTCTGGCTTGTGATAGAATAGTCTTGCATCTGAATTTCCTTTTTATACTATTTGGTCGAACTTCTAGTATAAGAGATTCAGATGTTTTTTGCTTGACTCAAGGTGGCTAACTTCATTTTACAATTTGCGTTATTTTTTTAAAATAGAACTAAGTTTTTCAACGAAGAGATTAACTTCATCAATTGTATTCATTTCTGAAAAAGAAATACGTATGTTTTCTTTTAGTTTTTCAGAATTTTTCCCGTAAACAGCTTCAAGAGGCGCCAGCTCCTCGGCGAGATGCACCGCACCAACTACGCGGGCCTGTCCCCGGGCCT
>NZ_JBEOWK010000078.1:0-1330 GCF_040295985.1 Streptosporangium sp. NPDC002524
TTCGGGAGTTGTTCCGATGAACGTTGCAAGATCTTTCATTTTCATTGGAATCATAACAGAATTTGAATCTACTACTTTGACGAGTTGCAAAAGATAATTAGCGATTCGACTTTCAACATCTTCCATCATGAGAAATTGTGCTTGATATTGCATTTCCGCAGCTCTTCTCACGGTGGTTTCAAGCAATTTCAAACTGAGCTCGGGATATTTTAACAACAAATTTTTGAAATCTTGTTGTCGCAAAAAGCAAATTTGCGTTTCTTCCAATGTTTCACCATAGAGATTATCATTCATTACTCCAAACAAGGCGTCTTCACCTGCGTATCCACCAGGTTCAATCACACGTAGTAACTGCTCTTTACCAGCACTAGAAAGCTGGTATATTTTCAAGGTACCATGCGCCACAATTGCAAGTTGAGGCACTGCAAAGGGGCTGATGACTGTTTCACCTTTTTCAAAAATTTTATGATTAACAACCTGCTCAACTTGCACTAATTCACTTTCTGAAAGTAAACCAAATAGTGGCACGAGCTGTACACAGTGGTGTTCATGATGACTAAAATGATGTTTATACTTACTCATTTTGGGGATTCTCCTTATCTTATTATCGCGCTAAAATTATCAAACTGCAAGCCTCATTCAACTAAAGCCTACAGTTTCGTAAAAACTAATTATCATTATCTTCATCTTCGTCATGAAAATCAGCAACGCTTTTACCCAAGTCACCTGCCAAGTTGCGAATAACTTGAAGATTGTAGCCGTAAAGTTCGACTACACCAGCCGCCAAAGCAAATTTTTCTTCTTTGTTTGCTAGCTTGATTGCTCGCGTAATGAACATATTTTGTGCTTGGAAATCCACAATGAAGCTTTCAAGCAGATCTTCATCAGTCCAATATTTGGCTTTTGGATCCTCGGTAATGAACTTGTGATACTTTAAAAATTCTTCAGTTGTACTTGGTACAATCTCATTTTCATCAAGAAGTAAATCCGAAATTTTAAAGAAATATTCAACTTCCTTTTGTGCAATTTCACGTAAATACTCACACTTAACTGGGCTTTTCGCGTATATTCCTGCTTGAGTCAGTCGTATATTTTATATGAACAAATTGGATAAGACATGTCCTAGCATCGCACCAGCCGTAGGTTTGTGGTGGTCAATCTCTGCTTTATCAAGTTCTTTAGCATATTTTTCATCAATCATTAATTTAGTCATCATTTTTTTCCTTTATTCAATTTATAGTGGTATCTTTCCTGGTATAAATCACACAACAGTTACTTTGCTACTCAAAACAGGATATCCAAGTTTCTCAACCTTGCTGATAAGTTCATC
>NZ_JBEOWK010000079.1:0-1247 GCF_040295985.1 Streptosporangium sp. NPDC002524
TCAGCCTGAGCGTCTCCGTGCCCAGGGGGTCGACGATCGTCCACACCCGCTCGATCAGCGAGGCGTCGGGCATGCCGGGCCCCGAACCCGGCACGGATCCCGGATAGGTCACTAGGTTTCGGGTCTACATCATGATACTAAGTCGCCCTATTCAGACTCGGTTTCCCTACGGCTCCGTCTCTTCAACTTAACCTCGCATCATAACGTAACTCGCCGGTTCATTCTACAAAAGGCACGCTCTCACCCATTAACGGGCTCGAACTTCTTGTAGGCACACGGTTTCAGGTGCTATTTCACTCCCCTCTCGGGGTTCTTTTCACCTTTCCCTCACGGTACTGGTTCACTATCGGTCACTAAGGAGTATTTAGGGTTGGGAGATGGTCCTCCCGGATTCAAACTGGATTTCGCGTGTCCAGCCCTACTCAGGATACTGCTAGGTATAAGCGCTATTTCGTCTACGGGATTATTACCCTCTTTGATTAACCTTCCCAGGTTATTCGACTATAATGCTTAAGTCCACGTTGCAGTCCTACAACCCCAAGAAGCAAGCTTCTTGGTTTGCCCTTCTTCGCGTTCGCTCGCCGCTACTTACGAAATCGTTTTTACTTTCTCTTCCTGCAGGTACTTAGATGTTTCAGTTCTCTGCGTTACCTTTACATGAGCTATGTATTCACTCATGAATAACTGCTAGTAGCAGCTGGGTTTCCCCATTCGGAGACCTAGGGATCAATGCGTACTTACTGCTCCCCCTAGAATATCGTCGTTAGTCACGTCCTTCATCGGCTCTTAGTGCCAAGGCATCCACCGTGCGCCCTTATTAACTTTGCCATGATGATTTATAATCATCGTTTTTCAAGTATAAGTTTGTAAATTCTTTAAAATTCACAGCTTTTGGTTTATTTATCGTTATTAGATATTGTTATTTAGTTTTCAATGTTCAAGTGATTTTAACGTCTTGTCTGACAATGGAGCCTAGCGGGATCGAACCGCTGACCTCCTGCGTGCAAAGCAGGCGCTCTCCCAGCTGAGCTAAGGCCCCACAATCAAGAATTTGATTCTTGCTTAGGTTTATCACTAAACCCCTCAAAACTGAATAAAGTTGAATGCTCACGTCTTTGTATATATTCCTTAGAAAGGAGGTGATCCAGCCGCACCTTCCGATACGGCTACCTTGTTACGACTTCACCCCAGTCATCGGTCTTACCTTAGGAAGCGCCCTCCTTGCGGTTAGGCAACCTACTTCGGGT
>NZ_JBEOWK010000080.1:0-1243 GCF_040295985.1 Streptosporangium sp. NPDC002524
TTTTGTTGTAGTCGTTCTTCTAAAACTTTTGTTCTTCTTCTGTATTTTTCACCCGTTTTGGCTTCAAACTCTTCTTTACTAAGGGTCATCGAATCCAGTAAATGAGTTAAATAAGGGATCGTTTTCTTATCGCCTTGATATTCATTCATTGCAGACTGTAAAAAGTCGAAGGATAATCCAAATTCTTCGGCTTCTTTTTGAAGTTGTCTTTGAATTTCATTTTGAATCGAAGTCTCTTTTAATTGAGCCACATCGATCTCTTCAGTAGTATTGACGAGTTGATCTTTCAAGGTGTGATACATCTTTTGGATTTGAGGATCCTTTTGTTGGATTTCTTTTTCAAATTTTTCAACGGCCCCTGCTTCGTTTAATTGAATCGCTTTCAAAAGTTGATTAATATAAAAACTATCCACGATGTCTTTATGTGTCGCATTGAGCTGCGAAGAAAAAGCAATCTCTTGTAAAAGCTTCTCGAAGTCTTCCTCAGGATGCTCCTCATCCTCGATCATTTCTTTAATCTTTGTTTTAACATTTTCCGTTTTACCTTGATATTGTGGCATCTGCTCCACTACTTCTGAAAATGCTTCAAAGTCCTCTTCGTATTGATCATAGCTTCGGAGCGCTTTATAACTCTTTTCTAGCTTTTGATAAGCACTCACTTGCGCAATCATCGTTTTAAGATCATTGGGTTTATCCGATAGGTCGGCTTCGCTTTGTTTATAAAGTGTTGAACATTCGATAAATTCTTTTTTGACTTCTTCATATTCTCTTGGAATCAGTTGATCAAAGTTTTGATTTTCATTTGAGAATAGACGAAACGTGTTTTGCACATTTTCTTTCATGGTGAAGGGCTTTCTAAAAGAGACAATCAACCCAGAATCTTTTCCTGTATAAATACGATTCGTTCTTGAGAACGCTTGAAGGAGCTTTTGATAGTTCATTTCTCGATCAATATATAAGGTTTGAATCGTTGGAGAATCAAAGCCTGTCAATAAACGATCGACAACAATGACAAAATCTAGCCACTGACCATCCGATTGATATTGCTTTTCCTTACGGGCCAACCGTTTATTAATATTTTGATTGTAGAGTTTCTCATCTTGATAAGGAGAAGCATCAAACTGTTTCGCATACTCTTTCATGATCTCTACTAATTCATCGTCTTGTTCATTTTTTTCTAATTGATCCGGATTGGTTGAGAAGGTAATAGCTACTCTTGGGAAATCTTTATCAATCAGTTGAT
>NZ_JBEOWK010000081.1:0-1215 GCF_040295985.1 Streptosporangium sp. NPDC002524
TCGGAACTTACCCGACAAGGAATTTCGCTACCTTAGGACCGTTATAGTTACGGCCGCCGTTTACTGGGGCTTCAATTCATACCTTCGACTTACGTCTAAGCACTCCTCTTAACCTTCCAGCACCGGGCAGGCGTCACCCCCTATACATCACCTTGCGGTTTAGCAGAGAGCTGTGTTTTTGATAAACAGTTGCTTGGGCCTATTCACTGCGGCTGGCTTTTACACCAGCACCCCTTCTCCCGAAGTTACGGGGCTATTTTGCCGAGTTCCTTAACGAGAGTTCTCTCGATCACCTGAGGCTACTCGCCTCGACTACCTGTGTCGGTTTGCGGTACGGGTAGATATGACTTTACGCTAGAAGCTTTTCTTGGCAGTGTGACATCAGAGAGTTCGCAACCGTAGTTGCTTCCCCATCACAGCTCAATGTTAAAGAGAAATGCATTTGACACATCTCACACCTCACTGCTTAGACCAGAATCCATTAACTGGCATCTCTTAGCCTACTGCGTCCCTCCATCACGATCATATCTAGTACTGGAATATCAACCAGTTGTCCATCGACTACGCCTTTCGGCCTCGCCTTAGGTCCCGACTAACCCAGGGCGGACGAGCCTTCCCCTGGAAACCTTAGTCTTACGGTGGATAAGATTCTCACTTATCTTGCGCTACTCATACCGGCATTCTCACTTCTTAACGCTCCAGCACTCCTCACGGTATACCTTCATCGCGGTTAAGAACGCTCTCCTACCATTGATAAAATATCAATCCAAAGCTTCGGTAATATGTTTAGCCCCGGTACATTTTCGGCGCAGGGTCACTCGACTAGTGAGCTATTACGCACTCTTTGAATGATAGCTGCTTCTGAGCTAACATCCTAGTTGTCTGTGCAACCCCACATCCTTTTCCACTTAACATATATTTTGGGACCTTAGCTGTTGGTCTGGGCTGTTTCCCTTTCGACTACGGATCTTAGCACTCGCAGTCTGACTGCCGAACATGTGTATTAGCATTCGGAGTTTATCTGAGATTGGTAATCCTAGACGGACCCCTCACCCAAACAGTGCTCTACCTCCAATACACTTACATTTCGACGCTAGCCCTAAAGCTATTTCGGAGAGAACCAGCTATCTCCCAGTTCGTTTGGAATTTCTCCGCTATCCACAAGTCATCCAAACACTTTTCAACGTGTCCTGGTTCGGGCCTCCAGTGCGTCTT
>NZ_JBEOWK010000083.1:0-1184 GCF_040295985.1 Streptosporangium sp. NPDC002524
GACGCGGTTCTGCCTGCCGGGGTAACACACGGCGGAGAGCTCGACGTCGGCGGGCTGCTGGATAAACAGCGTGACGCTCATCCAAAATTTTAAGCATTTCTTTTTTAAGTTCATGCGCATCGACGCCAGGTTTTAGAATATAATCCTGGTGCATAACGTGATCAAGTAAGTGACCATAATAAATTTTGTGTTCTATTTTGTCTTCAATCTCTTTAGGCAAATGCTCGAACCACTTATAATCATTACTTGCCAACGCTATATCTAGTGGCAAAATGTCAATACTATCCTGTTTTAATTCTTGATATCGAATCGCAACCCCAGCTGTTACATAGCGGTGAGTTGCCGCTTTACTGGTCTCATTGGCATCGGCTTCAAAGTAGTCGCCACTGGCTTTGTCAAAATAAGATTTGAGATACTCTCGCGCTTCTTCAATACCATTACCAGCCATTTTCAATTGTAGGTAATGGTCGTACTTTTCGTAATAATCATCTAACCGCTTTGGTATTTGATTAGGAAATAAATTACTTAATGTTTGAAGCAAACGATCTGGGAAATAAGGTTTGAAAAACGGAATGTGCTTCAAAAAGCGTTCGCCCCATGCTTTTAGCGCAAACATTTGGGGCAAATGACCCGTACCAATTTTTTCAATCACAATTAGTGAGTCTTTACCATATTTCTTGGCCAATTTATAAGCATTTTTATGCATATATTCACCAGAAACAGGCAATTCTTTGAATGTCGTCATAATATGGCGACGAATATCTTCCAACTCATCGGGATTATTCGTTCCAATGTAAAACATTTGTGTTTTTTTATCCATTGGGAATGTATCTAAGCGGACAGCCAATGCCGCAACGTGACCGGACGATCCAGATACTTCATACAATTCTTTAGGATTTGCATTGTATCGAATAGGCTTATCAGATTCAACGTCACGCACAACCTGTTCATGATGGAACATTGAACCATGATGTTCAGTAGCTGGTACTTGATTCAAATCAAAATTGCGGTTCTGCAAATTAGTAATAATCTCTTCGGGCGTTTTGCCCAAATCAATGCCTAAATGGTTAACTAAGTGCATTTCGTCATGTTCATCAAGGCATCGGGCCCGGCGACGAGGTGATCGTCCCGGACCTCACGTTCTACAGCACCGCCTCGCCGCTGTTCCTGCTGGGCGCGGTGCC
>NZ_JBEOWK010000084.1:0-1159 GCF_040295985.1 Streptosporangium sp. NPDC002524
CCCATGAAGTCGCGGTAGCGCGAGCTCTCCTCGTACGGTCCCTGGCAGAAGGTCGCGTAGCCGACGTCCCGCGAGTGCAGGTACTCTTTTTGCACCATTCCCGATTCCTGCAACATTTGAAACAGGTGCACCAATCACGAGGGCACCAGGGCAACCAAGTACGAGAATCGTGATGGCTAGTTCTAGATTATGACTAAAAACCCAAGTAATAGCTGCAATAACAAGTACCGCTGGCGTGTAATACTTAGCAAAGCGGTCGATGAATTTCTCAGCAGGAGATTTGGTATCTTGGGCTTCTTCGACAAGTTCAATAATTTTACCAAAGGTTGTATCTTCGCCGACTTTTTCTGCTTCTACGTAAATTGTACCGTTTTCTAAGATAGAACCTGCAAAAACTTTGGTACCAGCTTCCTTTCTGATTTCACGTGATTCACCTGTGATACTGGCTTCGTTGACATAGCCAGATCCTTGGTAAATACGACCATCAACAGGAACTTGACGTCCGGTTTTTACTAAGAGTTTGTCGCCAATTTCAACTTCATCAATGTCCATTTCTTCGCCATCAGCAGATAGGGCTGTGCTGGGTGCCATATTCGTGAGTTCTTTGATACTTGATCGCGTTTTTTCAAGCGTTTTTTTCTCCAAAAATCCACCGAAAGCGAAGAGAAAAGTGACAATTGCTGATTCTTCATATTCACCGATGAACAAAGCACCGATAACTGCAATAGAAACTAGCAGGTCAATCGAAATTTGTTTCACTTTGATTGCTTGATAGGCATGAATTGCAACAGGTATAAAACCGATAATACTTGCAATAATCATTGTCGAATTCCAAATCCATATTTGATTTACACCATATTTACCAAGGTATCCGAGTACAATGAGAATGGCTGAGAGGATAACCAAGTGATTACTGTGTTGTTGAAGTCGTTTTTGAAAGTTCAGTGTTATTATTGCCATATTTTCTACTTCCTTTAATTTTCTTTATGATACTAGTATAGCGCTACCCTTATAGATAAAAATTGATAACTATCAAGAAAATAAAAAGTATAACTTACTAGACTTTATTAACATAAAGGTAAGGTCTGTCTGACGATTCCTGCGGAAAGTTTTGGCAACTGCAGTTGCCAAAATGGGGCAAACGCCCAATTTTGGCAAC
>NZ_JBEOWK010000085.1:0-1123 GCF_040295985.1 Streptosporangium sp. NPDC002524
AAAATAATCGCATTTAGTAGTATTGTTCTTCTAGCTATTTTTGGACTTGTAGCATGTGGTACGAACTCCCAAAAATTATCGAAAGAGAATATTGACCGTATTCATTTTACCATTACCAATGGGAGTAACTATCAATTTCAAGAAACGGATATGAATATCAAGGAAAAAGAAATGGTTTCATCAATTGTCGATTATCTTGATGAGTTGGATTTATCCAAAAAAAATGAGGTCAAAGATACTGGCGGTTTAGTCGGTGCTGATACGTATACACTAGATTTGAACCGTGGAACAAAATTTGTCAGAAGATACATGATTTATGGCGATTACATCACCATTGGTAAGGATAAAAGACAGCAAGTGATTTATAAAGTGAAACATGATAAACTATCTGATTTACTTAAAACGTTGGACGATTTGGCAGAAGCCAATAATGATAAAGAGGGGGAGTAGAAAATGGCAAAAATAGGTTATGCTCGTGTTTCAAGCAAAGAACAGAACCTAGACCGCCAATTAGACGCCTTACAAGACGTTTCTAAGGTGTTTTCAGATAAGGCAAGCGGACAATCTACTGAACGTCCTCAATTACAAGCCATGCTGACTTATTTACATGAGGGTGATATTGTCGTGGTGACAGAATTAGACCGCTTAGGACGAAATAACAAAGAATTAACCGAACTGATGAACCAAATTCAACAAAAAGGCGCAACGCTGGAAGTCTTAAACTTGCCGTCCATGACAGGGATTGAAGACGATAATTTAAGGCGTTTAATTAATAACTTGATGATTGAATTGTACAAATACCAAGCAGAAAGTGAACGAAAGCGGATTAAAGAACGGCAAGCCCAAGGTATTGCCATTGCCAAACAACGGGGACGATTTAAAGGACGAAAAAAGAAATATTCTTTTGAAGATGAGGGATTGCAACATGCCTTTGATTTATACCAACAAGGATTAACAGAAAAAGAAATCGAGCGTAAAACTGGAATTAATCGAACGACTTTTCGACGTTATCGTCAAAAATATAACGTGATAAGAGAAGGCAGAAAAGAATAAGCTGATAATAGCCCTCAGAAGGGCATTTTCTTTTAACAATGTTATTTATTACCAAATAACGTTTAAAATG
>NZ_JBEOWK010000086.1:0-1108 GCF_040295985.1 Streptosporangium sp. NPDC002524
CTAGACGAGTAAGTCCGAAGTCTGGTCAGTGATCGTAGGCGATCAATGATCGGGTGATGGGCTGGCCGGTGGCGCGGTTGTGCCAGATCGCGGCGGTCAACGCCAGGATCCGCTGAGCGACGCGGGCGGCCACCCCTGCTGGACTGCGCCCACCGTGCAGTTCGAGGTCGAGCTGACCTTTAAGGGTGTCGTTGACCGATTCGATCAGTTGGCGGATCGGTTTGAGGAACTGCTCGCCCGGCCGGGGCGCCAGGTTGCGGTAGGAGGGCCGCAGCAACTGCACGCCCCGCTGGTGCAGGTAGGCGTCGAGTTCGGCAGAGACGTACCCCTTGTCGGCGATGATCAGCAGGCCGGGCCGCTCGGCGGTCAGCTGCGCCTGGTGGTCGAGCAGGGCCATCAGCACCTGGCGCTCATCGAGCTTGGGGGTGGCCAGGGCCCAGGTGATGGGCAGTCCGGCCGGGGTGCACACCAGGTGCAGGCGCAGGCCCCAAAAATAGCGGGAGTGAGAGCGGCAGTAGCCATAACCGGCCCAGCCGGCCAGGTTCGAGCGCCGGGCGGCGGGGCGTGAGCGCCCGCATTCAACGGGGGTGGAGTCCACGACCCAGACCGGGTCGGCCCACAGATCAGTGTCTCGGGCCAGGGCGCCGATGGCGCGCTGCAGCAACGGCAGGGCCGCTCGCAGGCGTTTGTTGTAGCCGGACTGGCCAGGCAGGTAGGGGAAGGCTCCGGGCAGATGGCGGGGCAAGAAGCGCAGCCAGCGGGTTTCGGAGCGGATGCCGAGCAGGGCTTGGGCGATGGCCACGGTCAGCAGTTCGGCGTCAGTCAGTTGCGGTGGGCGGCCGATGCGGGCAGGGCGGCTCGTGCAGGTGAGCCAGTCATCGATCCTGACGTACAGTGCGGTCAGAAGGGTGTTGAGGTCGTTCGTCACACATCGATCCTCAACACCCTTCGTCGTGCTTGTGTCCTGGCGGCGGGGGCAGATTCCTCTGTCGTGAGGCGCAGCCCGGGTGGGCAACGCCCGCCCCACCACCGACGCGCCTCACGGGCGGGCTCATCAGCCGCTACACCTGGCCGCACCTACTCTTCGCTTTAGGACTTACTCGTCTAG
>NZ_JBEOWK010000087.1:0-1078 GCF_040295985.1 Streptosporangium sp. NPDC002524
ATTTTTATAAGCATTTAATACTTGAACAACGAGTTGTTCATCTTTATTCATCGACTCATCCCCCGATCATGATCTTTTGTTGGTTTCTTTTCAGACTGTACGTCTCTATTCACTTGTTTTTCTAGGCTTTTCTGTTGTTCTTGCTCGTAATTTTTCATGTCTTTTGAAAAGCGACGTTCAAAATCATCGAGGATTTTCTCTTTTGTTTGCTTTAATTTTCTTGTAACGCGTTGAGTAAGTTCTGGTACTCGTCCTGCAAGCTGTTTGATTGTGTCAATAAATCGATTAATTTTTGATTCTCGCTTGAGAGCTTCTGATTTTCTTGGTTCAATTGCTTGTTCAAGGCTAACAATTTCTGATTCTCTTTGTTGAGTGTCTCGCTCAAGCGGAGTAATCGCTGGTTCTCGTTGTTCAACAGCTCTAAATTCGTTTTGTCTTGCTCGGTTTTCCAACTCATGTAAAATGGTCTCCCTTCCAAAATCAGAACCCAATCGGGTCTCTCGTGCTCGTCTTTGCTTGTTATTGGCGTCTAAAAAGGCATATGAGAACGTTTGGCCTCTTTCTGATAGAATTACCCCATTGTCAGATAATCGTTCCTTAAACGCTTCGTATGAGCTCACAGAGACATCTTGAAGCGATTTATTGATTCTTTCTCTCAAATCATCCATGTAAGAATACTCATTTTTGGCGATTAGTTCTTTTTCTGTCTCTGTTTGGCGCTCATTTGGTGGCTCTAAAATGTGCCAGTTCTCTCGAGAAGCGAGTCGATCATTCATTTCTCGTGCTCGTTGAACGCTTTCTCCTTTTTGTTCTCTTAATTTATTGCCTGTCTCTAAATTGACCTTATTGACAATGATGTGGTTGTGTAAGACGTGATTTTTTCCGTCTAAATGCGTATACACAGCACTTTGATGGTTAGGATAGAGATTTTCTGCTAATTCAACGCCTAAATCATTGGCTTTTTGCCAGTCTTTTTGAACTTTCGGATTCAGTTCATCTAAGGCGAAAGATTGGGTAATACGCAAGACTTGATTGGATTCTTTGGTTTGGTTATGAAGTTGTCGAATGACATCAAATT
>NZ_JBEOWK010000088.1:0-1066 GCF_040295985.1 Streptosporangium sp. NPDC002524
TTATAATTGTTATAAAATTGTTCGATGTATTCAAAGCAAGAGAGTTGAACTTCTTGAATGGAGTGATAAGTTCATAATTACATTAACGCAAAAAAATATGTTCAAACTTTGACCGAAGATGAAGTTAAAAATTTGTGTTTTGAAGTCAAAGATTTATACGAAGATGTCTTAAAAGAATTTGAAATTAAGCTCTAATTTTTTTCAAAAAGGGGGATTGGGGGACACCACCAAAAATAAAAAGATTCGTCTGAAACGAACAAAAATAAAATTGGAAATTTTAGATTTTGTGAGTGAAAGATGAATACTTTTTACTGTACTTGGGTACCCAAGTACGAAGTTCACTAAAGACACTAACCCCCTATTTTAAGCTTTTATAGTTGACAGTATTTTGAAAGGTTGACAAGATGAAAATAATCGAAAATCGTGAGAGAAGTATACAGAAAAAATTCTTCGTAAATGAAAAAGAGAACGAAAGAATTAAATTGATGATGAGAAAAACTGGTATCACTAATTTTTCTATTTTTGCTAGACGAGCCTGTTGCAATAAAGAGATTTTTTCTATTGATTTTTCAGAATATAAAAATATTATTTCTGAAATTTCTGCGACAAAATCTGAACTAAAACGTATCGGAAATAATATCAATCAAATTGCTAAACATTTAAACGAAAATAAAAATAATCAGACAAAAGAATTGATGTCTGATTATCAAAAGCAATTAGAAAACTTGGAAAATAAAATTCAAAAAGTTGTTCATTTTATTTCGGAGAGGGAGTAAAAATGACAGTGAGTTATATGCCAAAACAATCGAACGGAACAGTTCATTCTTCAACAGTTGTGAGCTGTTTTTTGAATGCTGATGAATAGTGAGATTAGAGCAGGTCATAAATAAGGGTCATATTTAAAAGCTAAAATTGTACGTTTTAGTCAATTACATACAAGGGTTCTGTTGCAAAGTTTTAAATAAAGAATAAAATCCCTTACGGTATCTATGATTTAGGCTGTTATTCCCATTAATACCTTGATTTCAGTAGACACCGAAAAGCCGAAGAGAGTGCCTTCTTTTCG
>NZ_JBEOWK010000089.1:0-1064 GCF_040295985.1 Streptosporangium sp. NPDC002524
GAAAAATTCATTTTTCAATTTCTTTAGTGCTTTTTCGTTGGTTTGCTCAACGACAGGAGCATTATTTTTTACAAAGTAAAAAATAGAGTTTTTTCAAATCTCAAATAAAAAAGTCCGCTCTTAAATTTTAAAGCCCAAAAATTTCAGATCCGACTTGTTTTATTGTTTACTCATCAGAATTTTCAACGGACTAAATTTCAAAATCATCATCACGTGCTTTATGTTTTGGACTTTGATTTTTTTGATAGGCTTCTAATCGCTGTTCTGATTTTTGATAGTATTGAATGTTTTTATCGACTTTATATAAAGTATCTCTTAAATCATCACGTTCAAGTTTTAGATTTTTTATTGTATCTCTGATAGTGGTATCTACATAATCTAAACTTTTGTTTTGTTCGACATACTCTATAATCTTTGTATTTAATTTATCTAATTGCTTTTCTGTTTCTTGATAGGTGGCTTTTAAGTCCTTTCCTATGGTTTCAAAACTTCTATCAAAACCAAGTCCTTGACTAATCAAGAAATCGAACTCATGAAAGACTTGTTTGAGTTTGATATTGGCATTGTCAGAATAAAGAGGGACATTTCCACTTTGTCGTTGTAGATTTTTAGCAACAGTTGTTCCATACATGATTTTATTGTTTGCCGGACTTTTCTTATCAAGATAAGAAAATCGGTCTTTATTTTTGATAAAGACTTGATAATCGCCATTTTCTAATTTATCGACACAGCGTGCAGGTATCTTTATTGTCGCTTCTTTATCTAAAGCAGTATCAATCGTTACGTATAAAAAATTTTCAGTTTCTTTCTCAATTTGCCAATCTTCTACCAAAATTGAAATTTCTTTTTCTTGTCCTTTTTCTTGAATGCTTTCTTTGTCTTTCCAAAGTTTCACGACTTCCTCAACGGAATAACCAATGGTATTTTTTTCTATCCGTCCTTTGAGATTTTCTTTTAAAAATTTATCATTTTTTAAACTTCTATCTCTAATTTTTTTGGTTTGCTCGCTTCCCTCTAAAAGATAAGTGGTATATTTTTTAGTATCGTCCACTTTTAAATTTAAG
>NZ_JBEOWK010000090.1:0-1054 GCF_040295985.1 Streptosporangium sp. NPDC002524
GTTACTTGTAGTGACCCCCAAAATATAGACTTTTCAAATCTATATTTCGGAGGTCTTTTCTTATGGTCAAATATTCCATAGAATTAAAACAACGCGTTATTCAAGATTATTTATCTGGCAAGGGAGGCTCTACCTATCTTGCTAAACTGCACAACGTAGGTTCATCTAGTCAGGTTAGACACTGGATTCGCAATTATCGAGCAGAGGGACTTCCTACAGCTCACTCCAAAGTCAATAAAAATTATTCTATGGAGTTGAAAGAAAATGCGGTACAATGTTATTTAACAACTGATTTAACGTATGAAGCTGTGGCAAGAAAATTCGAAATTACTAATTTTACCTTACTTGCAAGCTGGGTTAATCATTTCAAAATTTATGGAGAAGTCCCAATAAGCAAAAAGAGAGGACGGCGTAAAAAACTAGAAAGCATTGCATCGTCTATGACTCAGAACCCAAATGATTCTCAACGAATTAAAGAACTTGAACAAGAATTACGTTATGCGCAAATTGAGGTAGCTTATTTAAAAGGACTTCGGAGATTGGAGAAAAATGCTCTAATGAACAAAAATCAAGACTCATCTACAGTCTCCGTAAAACCTTCAAACTCAAAGAAATCTTGAAAGTTACAGGATTCCCTAAAGCCACTTATTATTATTGGGTTAACTGTTTTGAACGGGTAAACAAAGATGAGCTTATCGAAAAAGAAATGCTTAAAATACGTCAAGAACATGCCAATGCAGGTTATCGTCCAATGAGTGAATTACTTAAGCAACGTGGCTATCACGTCAACCACAAGAAGGTACAGTGCTTAATGAAGAAGCTAGGGCTTCGTGTGACGTCTTATTGGCACAAATCACGTAAATATAATTCATATAAAGGAAAAGTAGGGACGGTAGCTAAAAATAAATTACACAGACGATTCAGAACTTCCATTCCTCATCAAAAAATCACAACAGATACGACAGAATTCAAATATTATGAAGATGGAATTCAGAAAAAGTGTTATCTCAATCCTTACATTGATTTATTTAATAGCGAGGTGATTAGTTATCAT
>NZ_JBEOWK010000091.1:0-1018 GCF_040295985.1 Streptosporangium sp. NPDC002524
GACGCCGCGCGTGCGGTGCTGCTCGCCATACCCGCCGCGGCGGCGGCGCTCGATGTGCTGAGCGTCCCGCTGCTGGCGGCCCTCGCGTTCCTGCTCGCCCTCGGCGGGCTGTTCTTCGACACGGCCGCCACGGCGTACCTGCCGGATCTGCTGGGGCGCGACCCCGCCCAGCTGGAGCGCGCCAACGCTCGCCTGCGCGGCGCCCAGACCGCAGCGTCCGGCTTCGCCGGGCCGCCTGCGGGCAGTGCGCTGCTCACGCTCGGACGTTCGGTTCCGCTGCTCGCCGACGCGGTGTCGTTCGCGCTGTCCGCACTGCTCGTCCGGTCGCTGCCCGCCGTGCCGCGACCGGCCGCGAGCGCCCGCGAGTCGCTGCTCCGGCAGGCGCGGGCCGGGGCCTCCCACGTCTTCCAGGACCGGCTGCTGCTCGGGCTCGCGCTCCGTCCTGCGGTCGGGAACGTCGCCTTCCTCGCCGTGGAGACCGTCCTGGCCCTGTTCGTCCACAAATATCTCGGCGTCGGCGCCTTCGGCTTCGGCCTGCTCCTCACCGTCGAGGCCACCGGCGGCCTGCTCGGCGCGGGCATCGCCTCCTTCCTCGGCCGGCGCCTGGGCACCGGCACCGCGCTGACCTGCACCGCCGCCATCGAGGGCCTCGCCATCCTGGGGCTCGCCTCCGCCCCGAACCCATACGTGGCCGGGCTCGCGCTCGCCGTCTGCGGGGCGGGCATGGGCGCCACGATGGTGCTCGCCCCTTCCCTCCGGCAGGCCATCGTCCCGGCCCACCTGATGGGCCGCGTCGCCTCCACCTCCCGCATGCTCGCCATGTGCGCCGCCCCGTTCGGCGCCTTCCTCGGCGGCTGGCTGGCCACCACCTACGACCTGCGCACCCCGCTCTACGCCGCCGCCGGCCTCCTCCTCACCATGACCGCCGTCACCGCGACCATGACCAGCAACCGCCGCGTCGAGACCGCACTGCGCAACACGCGCCCGAAAGCCGACCCCGCCGACCAGGCCGACCAGG
>NZ_JBEOWK010000092.1:0-1005 GCF_040295985.1 Streptosporangium sp. NPDC002524
GAAGCAGGAAGAAGTCGGTATCTAATACAATTTTTACCAGCCATTATACTATTATCATCAATAGGTTATTTTAAAATGAATAGCTCCAAAAGCTCATAATTTAAGTTTTAAGCACGATCAACCCTTAATCGGATAAATTTATAACTCACTCATTTAAACAGGATCTAACGTTCAAAAAATGCTATTCTCGTGTCTTTTATCCGAAAAGCCTTTCCTGCGTTAGTTCTTTCAGAAAATAATGTTCTCTTTTTTAATCGAGGAGTACAAGCGGAGCGACAAAAGCAAACAGGGGATCTTGAACTTGTCGCTCACTTTTGCTATACTAAAGCCCTTAAACATAAGTAAAAGCGCTAATTTAGCGCTTTTTTTGTTGATTTTTTGGAAAACTTTGCAACAGAACCTACTAGACAAAAGATCGGCTCCTAAAAATGGGTTTGTGATAAACACCATTTTAAAGGAAGCTGGTCTTTTTTGTCCGAACAGCGTCGGATTAATTTTACAATCTACCTATTAACCAAAATATCAAAAAAAGCGTATCATTGAAAGCGTAATGATTAAAACGTTTTTTACAAACGTTATAGAGGGGAGAAGTTAATATGGACTTAGTCGAAGAACTAGTCAATGTTGTTGGTAAAAAAAATGTTATTACTAACAAAGCAAAATCTTTACGTTTTAGGAAAGGGTACCGCTCAGGTAAGTGCGATGCAGTTGCATTCGTATTTCCAACCACTTTAATGGCAATGTGGCGTGTGCTTAATGTTTTGCATGATAACAATATTATCATTATTATGCAAGCAGCCAACACTAGTTTGACTGAGGGATCCGTACCAGCCCCAGGTTATGACCGTTCTGCAGTTGTTGTGAACGGCATGAAAATTAAAGATTTACAGTTAATCAATAATGGGGAACAAGTACTAGCATTCCCCGGTACGACACTGTTTCACTTAGAAAATGAATTGCGACCACTTAAACGTGAACCACATTCAGTCATTGGCTCATCTAATT